>JAWBXT010000007.1:0-28561 GCA_038867695.1 Thermoproteota archaeon | reverse complement strand
GAGGGTTCTTGAGGAGCTTTTAAACGTGCCCAGTACGATTTTTACACAGATTGAGCTTGCCAGGAGGGCAGGTTGCTCTTCATCTAGCGTTGACAGGGCTTTGAAAAAGCTTGAAAGGCTTGGAATAGTAAGGATCGAGAGGCTTTCAGCCAATAAGATTGTTGCTCTAAACTTTAATAACAGGATAGTGAGCCTGCTTATCCAATTTAACAAGGATGTGAAGAAAACTGATTGAGATAATACTTAGGGAAAAGCCGGTTAGCAAAGGGGTTACATTCCTTGGTTTAGAAGGATTTAGTGGAATGGGTGTTATTCAGGCTGGAAACCTAATCAGGCTTTTTAATATGAGGCATATAGGCGAGGTTATTTTCTATGGTTTTCCAGACAACCTGATAATTGACTCTATGGGAGCTGGTAGGATTCCCACGGTTGAGATATACTATGCTAAAGCCGGAGACTTTGTTATAAGTGTCTTTACAACGATGATGAGACAACAGTATATAGACTCGCTGATGAATAGAGAGCGCAATATGCTTCTCTCAGCATTGCTATATACCACGAAGCTCATAGACTCTAGGTTTCTGATAACTGTAGACAGCATAAGTACAAAAATTGAGGATGAGAAAGCATATTTGTTAGTAAATTCTACAAGGCTTGCTGAAAGATTTAAGTATAGAGAAGAATACGCTTTGATAAAGGGGAAAAGAGTAAGGAGTTCTCTTTCTTTAATAGTGGCTATGGCAAGGTTTATGAAGATTCCGGCAGTACAGTTGATCCTGCCCATTCGAGAATTGACTGAAAGCAGTGTTCAGCATTGTCTCCAACATTTAGTAAGCCTCATCAAAGAGGCTTTTAATCACATTGGAGGATAGTAAACAATACTACGGAAAGTGCCATGGATTTATGAATCCTTCAGATTCGGTAAACCTATGTTTTTCACGTCCGTATCTTTTCAAGGGTTTAGTTAGGTGCCTATGAGCCCTCTCAGGGGGGAGGTAGATACGACCAATTTCTAAGCCTCGTTCTATTTTAACGATCTCCGGATCCATAATCCTCTCTCCACATTTCTCGCAAGCGAAACCCTGTCTAAGGCCTAATTTTTTACATCTCCTCCCACATTTTGGACAAGAAGGAGCCATTTTCTTGGTTTTCTCGCATAGCCTTATAACTTCCATTTTTTCTACGTTTATCGTCAATACTCCGTCATGCTCCTTGACTCCGCCGTAGACTCTTACGAAGTCGTTGGGCTCTAGCTCAGAAGCCTTCTTTCTCAAGTCCCCCGTGGGATAGTAAAAAGCACAGAAAACCCTATAACCATCTTGATCTAAGACAACTATTACGTGCCCGCCTTGAATGATTTTTTTCTCAACTACGGCACCTTCCACGACGACAGAATCGTATTTTCTAATCTTACTGATTTCAACCGGGTTTTCGGGGAAGTGAGCGTCGGTACCCTGGTTTGTCTTAAATATACACCAGCATTCGATCTCTTCTTCAGCCCTGACCATCTTAAAGGCTTCGTAAACAGCTTGAGGAGTCTCCCCTCTTATCCCAAATAGTACAGGATCCCTCCCATGAGGCGTTATCAATATACGCCCCGTTTCCGGATCAATATTATTAAAAGTATTATCAGAAGTTACTTTATCCATCAGGTAAATGCTTCCATGATCTATCATCCTAGGCTTACCATAATTCTCTTTAACCCTATATGAAAGAAGCTCATAGGTATAGTCTTCGAATATTGCTCCTGCCGAGGCTAGAGCGCCAACAACCCCAACTTTAGATGTTTTCAGAAAACTGCAGAGGGCACCTACCTTCTCGGCGATATCAAGAGCCTCAGCAGGTGAAACCATGCTTCTTAAAACTCTCAAGTAGAAACGATGCAGCAAATCGCCTTTTTTAGGGATTTTATTCAGGAAGACTATTGCGGGATCAGACCTTGGATTGCTTAAATCAGATAGTTCTCTAACCAGCTTTAATACGGATTCTTCGGTCTCCTCTAGGCTGATTTTGGACTCGTCGACGATAACCCTTATGCTTACTGCCCCATTACCCCTAGTTTTCCATGGGATATTAGGATTGAGCCTGACGAGAAGAGGGTAATCCAGAAAACCTATGCCGCCTCTACTATCCAGATACGAAACTATCTTTGCAGCTACATGCGTAGTGCAACCAAATACTTCCGAATCGGTATCGTCTATTCCGATGTTAAGCACCGTTTTTACCAAAGGTTAAGTATGCTAAACAACCGTGGCTCTTAAGCATAGTCTTAAATGTCTGAAGCTGTTTAAAAACCGTGAAATCTTAAGCCTCGGGAGGGATTTGAACCCTCGACCTGCAGCTTACAAGGCTGCCACTCTACCAGGCTGAGTTACCGAGGCTCAAACATCTCCTAACAACAGATGTTTAAAATATTTTCGCTTCCTTAAGCAATAATGGAAAGATTAAACTAGTTTGAGCCAGCTTTTTAAAGCATGAGGCGTGAAGCTTTCAGCGAGCGTGTAATAATAGATCTTATAAAGAAGAAATTCCCCCAGCGAGGAAATATTCTTCCCCTATACGACGATGCGTGGGGATGCGTTCTTAAAAAAAAGTATCTTATTTCCTCTGGAGACATGTTTGTTGAAACAACAGATGCTCCGCCTTTCATGACAGTTAGGCAAATGGCTTTTAAAAGCTTCACGATAAGCGTTAGCGACATAGCCTCAAAAGGAGTGACACCAACCTATTATTATTTAATCATAGGTCTTCCAAGGAATTTTGGAGGGGAAAGGTTCACGGAGCTTATGAAGGGATGGAGGGAGGCTGTAGATCTTTACGGCGGAATGATTATGGGTGGGGATACGAATGAGGCATCATGCGTTACCATCAGTGTGGTTTCAATATCCCTCTCCGACAAGCCTCCTATTCCGAGAAAAGGAGGTAAACCTGGAGACATTGTTGCTGTAACTGGCTTCTTTGGGGAGACTTATGTTGGCTTCAAAATGATGAAGAATCCCGATAAGATACCTAAGAGAATAAGGGTAAAAGTAATTGAGAGAATATGCAGGCCTATTGCAAGGCTTTACGAGGGGGTTGCTCTTAACGGTGTTGCAGAAGCGTGTACCGACTCAAGCGATGGTTTAGCAGTATCTCTATACAATCTAATTCGCGGAGAGAGAAATGGAATACTCGTCGAAAACCTCCCCATTAGTAGAGATACTGAAGAAGCTTTGAACATGCTTGAAATGGAACCTTTTGAAGCAGTCTTCTACGGTGGTGAGGAGTTTGAACTAGTTGCTATAATTCCTAAAGAAGAATGGAACAGAGCTATTAAAAAAGTTAATCGTGCCGGTGGAAATCTGATACCCATAGGTAGAGTAATAGACAAGAGAGGCGTTTGGTATTATCGAGGAAAGGGGGAGACGGTTAAAGTTTTAGAGAGAGGATGGGAACACTTCTTATGACCTAACTTGCTACAAGAGTCTCTGTTTTATTAACGCCATCTATCGAGTTTATTTCTGCAGTAAGCATCGCTAACTCCGATACGTCATTGGTCTGGATTAGGACAACTATGTCGAACCTTCCGAAACACTCGAATGCGTCTAAGACTCCTTCAATTCTCTTGACTTTTTCAAGAACCTGAGCCACTTTCCCATTGTCAACGTTAATTAATACACAGCCATACGTCATTTTAAACACCTCTAGGTGTTTGTTTCAACCTCCAATAGAGTTTCTGTAGCATTGACATTGTCTAAAGACCTTATTGTCCTCACAATCCTACCTATTTCAGACAAGCTGTCAGCCTCTATTTCTGAAACGACGTCGTAAGCACCTAAACTTGAAAAAACAAGCTTAACATTCTTCATCCCCCTTAGTCTTCTTGCGACATCCTTATAGGTTCCGGCTCTGCACCTTATCAACACTACAGCCTTAACCATCGTCGCTTTCATTAACACTAGAGTAATTTAACTTTTTCCAAGGATGATTCATATATAATGCGCCTTCTTGAACATCCTCCAGCCTATCTATGCCGGGATAATTGTTCAAATAGTTTACGACTTTATCATTAAGAGGGCCCGATGGTTTAGTTATCAGGTTTATGACTCTACCATAGTAGGTTTCCCGCATCGAGTTTGAAACCATTATAATAACGTCTTTCTCAAACAGATATGGTTCTCCCGTGAGGGATACGTTCACGAGCCATGAGTTAGATGGAGTAAACCATGATGTTAAATTGCCCATCCAATTCGCCTTCCTATTGGATACGAACATTAAGACCGCGCCAAGCCTCGTGTCTGTATCTATCTTAACATTGAATCTCATCGAGTAGTTATATGCATCCTCTGCAAGCTTAATCTCGGAATAGCTTATCGATTCTTTAACGCCATATGCATATTCAGGTTTTGGAAACGAAGTTGCTGCTAGTGAAAATATGAAATATGCGATTACCATGCTTGCCAGGTATTCTTTTTTCAAGCTGTTTAACCCATTACTGAAACAGCTTAACCCATATCCAGCTAAAGGGGTTGCAAAATATATTATGAAAGTAGGCAATCTATGGATAAGCACATTGTAGTTTTCTAACGATAAGAGTAAGAAAGCCTCGATCATGAAAAGCGTCAATGGAGCTGTGAAAAATAATGAGTCGAAAAGAGGGTTCTTCTTACAATACTGGATAATTCCGTATACTGCAAACGGTAAAAATCCGAAAGAGATTGGTGCAGCGAACCATAGTACCGTTGATAATGCTATAGGGAAAAGGATTATTGTCAAAGCTGTTGGAATAACCACTCCGATTAAAATCATTGAGATGAAAACATTCCTAAAAGCAAACTTTCCATGTTTCTTTACGAACCTTGCGAATTCTACCGTAATTATCGGGAAGGAGAATGCTCCCGCTAGCAATATGAATGGAAGAATGCGAATATGCGTGACTATTGTAAGAAGAAGCCTCAGCATATTCTCTTCCTCTCCAAGAAAACTCCACACTGATACTGAAGAGACCAATAGAAGAAGAGTTGCTGATGAAGTTAGAACAAGCATGCGTAGCAGGTTAATTATCTTTTCATATCTCACATAGTAATACAAGTATGATAGAAATAGGGATGCTAAGAAGAGTATCAGTTGGAAAACTGAGAGATGGTGACTCATTGCAGTTAGGAAACTTGTTACCATCGTCGGATACGCCCACTTCCAATCGTCAAATGCCTTCCTTACGAAGAACACCGTTAATCCGAAAAAGAATAATCCTAAACCCTCTGGTATTATCACACCGCCTATTTGATGCACAAGTAGATTTAATGCTGTAAGGTACAGCAGCGTGTAGAGGGGCTCATTTTCAGCTGTTTTAAAGCCTTTCGAAATAAAGTAAGGCGGAAGAATAAAAAATGTAAAGATAATAGGCTCTAGGAAAATCAATATGTTCACAAAGATATTGTAACCAAAGACCCTAAGAATAGCCAGTTGCAGGTAATAGAAAAGCGGACCATGAGGCAGAGGAACTGAATTACCCTCATTAAGTACGAATACCCTTGATACAAACTCGTAAATATCAAACCCGTATGGCAGACCATACTTAAGAGAGGGAGTTATTCTCAGCAATACCGCTAGCATAAACACTAAGATAACCTGGCAAGTATTCTGATTTATCAGCCTACCCAGGTTTGAACCCATAGAGCATCCTCCTTTCTCAATACTATCTGATCGTGGTTTCGCTCCAAATTTTCAAAATCAGATTTTAACAAGTAAACTATTAGTATACGTTTCATGTTAATGTCTCGCGGTAGAGTTATTTCAAGCATTTCTCCTCCTTCCGGAGAAAGTTGTAAAGCCTGTTGATCGTAGACTTTAAACCTTGTAAAGACGTAGGACATACTGTCTTCAGATATGATGCTGTCTTCATAGCCAAGCATTGTGAGTAAAACACCATTTAATTTTTCGTTTGAATTACTGCTTATGGCGAGCATTATGTGGAAACCATTTTCATCTTCTTTATGATTAATTATCCTCATGGAAACAAAGCTTCTAGGCTGAGACTCTAAAAGCTCATATGCGATGAAAAGCAGTATTAGGAAAGAGCTCATTAACAATACATTCTTTTTGAAAAGGCCGCCCCTATTTGTTTCGCTTCTTTGCAAAGGATGGCGTTAAGCAGAATTTAAGATATTTTAAAGTATTCTGTTATACTAAGACTTATTAACTTTCACCCAGCCTTTTTAAAGAACAATGCCACCAGGAGAAAACGCAATAATAGCAATTGCTTCAGGAGTATTAGGCATAATAGTCTCCTGGATAACGATGAAGTATATACTTAGAAACTTCGTTAAACTTGGAATATTCGGCGTAGACTACCACAAGCCAAATAAGCCGCAAATCCCCGAAATGGGTGGGTTAGCCTTTATTACGGGGGTTGCTGCAGCCTCCATACCCCTGTTTTTAAGCCCATATTCCGCTGAGACGCTTGGGACACTGGCTACAGTACTGGCGACGGGGATTGTTGGGATAGTTGATGACAGGAAGAAGCTTAATGCTATCATTAAGCCTATCCTCACCGCTGCAGCGGGAATCCCCCTAATCCTAATCCATCCCTATAAGGGCATTCTTCTTCTACCTCTTAAAGTAGTCTTCCATATTCCCTTACTCTACATTATCATTATCCCGGGATTTCTTGCAGTAGTGTCAAATTCTATTAACATGTTTGACACTATGAATGGAACCGCCACCGGGTCCTCACTTTTAGTCTTGGTCACACTCTTCATAGCCATCGTATTGAAGGGCCTAGGTGGAGATGTTGACATTACTCTCGCAGGTTTGATTTTCATCACGCTCCTGTTTCCACTATTGGTGGTATTCTTTTACAATAAGTATCCCGCTAAAGTTTTCGTCGGAGACACCGGTACCCTTTCCATGGGCGGAGCACTCTTAGCTTTTTCCATAATTAACAATTGTGAAGCATTGTTAGTAATCAGCTTATTGCCCCATCTTACTAACGGCTTTTTTAACCTCTCGAGCGTTGGAAGGCTTTTTGAAAGGTCGGAGTTAAACGTGAGGCCTATAATAGTTTCCAATGATGGGACTATAATTGCAAATATGGATTCAAGGGCACCGATAACATTGACGAGGTTTGTTACAGCATTAGGGTTTACAAATGAAAAGGATATCATAAGAGCGATGATGATAATATGCGTTCTATCGGATATACTGGTAGTCCTTACTGTCGTTACAGGGCTCTGGTGAGAACATGGGTAAGATACTAAACCTTAAGCCTCTGATCCTAATAATCCTATTCAATTATTTTATAATCGTATTTGGGCCTCAAGTCCTATACGTTATCCAAGTAAACATTGAGAGGCTTCTAAGACCTTTGGCACCAAGGCTGTTAGTCGGATTTGTCCAGACAACTATAGGATTAGTCTTAGTATTGGTATGGATATTTACCTGGCTTAAGCTGTATAAATATTTATTCGCGAGAGAGATGAGGAAGAAGATTAGGTAGATTAGAGTAGGTTCAAACAGGTTTCTGCAATTTTTTCAGCAGGATCCTCCATTCTTCTAATCCTCATTAAGGATACTCTCCTATCCTCTTCGTTATATTCTATTGAAACGATTTCCCTAAGCCAGCGGCGTAGACTACTCTCGCTTCTTACCTTTACCAACAAGCCTTTTTTCACTAAGAAGGCCTCTACAACTGTGGAAGAAGGATATATTGATGCTGTTGGAACACCCATAAGTGCGGCCTCAGCATTCATTGTCCCGCCGGCTCCAATAAAACACTTAGAGTAGAAAAGGATGGAACGCGTATCCTCACCATGGTCGAGTACGACCGAGTAACTATCTCTAAATAGACTTAGATATGTTTTCTTCTCGTATCTAGGTACGATAACAAGCTTCAATCCCTTTAAATGCTCCTCTTTAGAATAGACTCTGCGGAGCATCTCAATAGTTAAACAACTACTCTTCAAATAGGAGGCTTTATACTCCTCTGGCCTGTAAACAACGTATCCGCCCTCAGATAGACTGTATTTTTTTAAAACACTTTTATCAGGGACGAAATCCCTTAACCATGCTACTGGATCGAGAGAGCTGTAGACAATAATGTTCTCTGAGCTTATGCCGTATTTGATCCAGGCACTTTTTCCAATAACCTTAGGGGTTAGAAGTTTCCTACTTAAAGGGACCGTCAGCTTTGCGACATATGTGGAGTGAGGAGAATCGTTAACTGAAACATGTGGAATGTTTAATCCGAAGGCAGCTCTAGCAGCCTCTGGCGAACTGAAACTCAGCACTACGCTCGGAGAAAGCCTTTTCATCAAATTAGAAAGTATCATTGTCCTCCTCAGAGACGATACAAGTTTATTATAGGGGTCGCGTCCACCGTATTCCCCTATTGTTATCGGTTTGATGCGAGACAGTTTAAAAATATTAGTTAATTCACTATATTTGCGAGAAACTATGAGTGTCTTACACTTCTTCTCAAGCTTCTCTTTTACCTTGCCGAATAGAAGAGCTTGCTTAGGTGTAAGCACGTCTATCATAACCATCTTTTTAACCAACTTCTAACCTCTGAGTCTAAAGTATGATGATTATTTATCCCTTTAGGTTTAGTGGAATCAGATAATCTTAAAAAAGAGGGGTTGAACACGTTAATTCGAATGAAGCCGTTCCTCTCAACACCTAAAGAAGCTGTTGAAAACCTCAGAAAGAGTGTTTACACCGTTGGGGTTTTCGGATTTGGCCATGTTGGTTCAACCGTTGGAATAGGCTGGGGTCTAGCAGGAGCCAGGATAATCGGTATGACTCTGGATGAAAACGCTATAAGGATGCTGAATTCAGGCATTTCACCATTTCCTGAAGAAGAATACTTATCTAAACACGTACTTGAATTAAAAAGTAAGGGGTTATTGGAGGTTACCGATGATTACGAGTATGGAGCACGTAAATCCGATATTAAAATAATTACAGTTCCTGTTTATCTTTCGGATGATAAAAAGCCTGATTTAACTTCAATAATCGATGTGTCAAAGAAGATAGGCAAAGGACTTGCAAAGGGAGATGTAGTAATTATTGAAACATCTTTACCTCCTGGGACAACACGCAACTTAATCAGGCCGATCCTCGAGGAAAAAAGCGGTTTGAAAGCGGATGAAGACTTTGCCCTCGCATATAGTCCTGAGAGAATCTCTGCCGGTACCGCTCTGGAAGACTTTCTGGTGAAATATCCTAAGGTAATCGGCTGCGATTCGCCTAAGAGTCTTAAATTGGTTTCGGAATTATATTCTGCTGTTGTTAAGAAAGGTATTATCAAAATGTCGAGTACAATAGCTGCCGAAACCGAGAAACTTTTTGAAGGAATCTACCGGGATGTCAATATAGCATTAGCCAATGAACTCGCTGCCCTCTGTGAAAAGATAGGAGTCTCATTCGATGAAGTGCAGGCAGCAGCCAACTCTCAACCTTTCTCGCATCTACATAGTCCTGGTATTGGTGTTGGAGGAGCCTGCATTCCAGTATATCCCCATTTTATACTTAATACAGCAGCTGAGCATGGTTTAGATCTTCAAATCACTAAAATGGCAAGAGGAATTAATGAGCATGCGACCGAGGTTTTTACTAGTAAAATCGTGAATGCTATTAGATTCCTAGGTAAAGAGCCTTCTCTGTGTAATTTTGCATTACTGGGGTTATCGTTCAGAGGAGGGACGTCGGACACTAGGTTTTCACCAGCCTTAAAAGTGTTAAGCTTTATTGAAAAGCTGGGGACAAACATTAGGGTTTGCGATCCGCTTGTTAGAGGGATTGAAGGAAAATGTTACGAGATAATTAAGGATTGGAAGAGAGCAGTAGAAAACGCTGATGTAATAATCATAGCAAGCGACCACAAGGAGTTTCGTGAAATCGACGTAGAAGAATTGTCTAATATAGCTGGAAAAGAGCTAGCAATACTGGATGGAAAAAACGTAATAAGCAATTTCAACGTTAAGCCAAGATACCGAGTACTTTACGTAGGAACAGGTAGACCAGCTTTTATAATAGAAGTAAACGGTTATAAAAAACACGTTAATCTAGGAGTTTTCGAGAGTTAAAGTTATTAAATCCCTGAAGGCAAGTTCTCCAACAGCCCGGGAAGCCCGGTGGAGCCAGCTGAGGCGCCGATTGTAATGGCAAAGGCAAAGCGCCAAGACATGGGGGGCTTTGGACCCCTTGATGAGAGTTCGAGTCTCTCCCGGGCTACCATACTTTTGTTTGATTTATATCGATTCCGAAAATAACTTTGCTTATTTCTCTTCCCTCTCTTGCTTTTCAGGAAGGCTAGAAGGCTTACTACGGGGAAACAGTTCCTACCATTCTAAGATTTCCGTTGCAACTTTTTATGGTTTTTAGCGATTTTATTTTATTCTTGCACGCTTTTTGCCCCGCTGATGATGTTATGCTTTTTGTTATCGCTAAAAAATATGAAATTAACTTTTTAAAACTTTTGAAATTTCCGAATTTGAATGACACGAATATTCTACTAGGTATCGTAAACTAAGCGTTTATAACCCTAATTTCTCTAAGGATTTATAGACATCGTCTGCAGCAGCCTCGCGTCTCTTCCTATTGTCTTTCAAGTATTTTTTACTAAGGTTTTCAAACACACTTTTAGTAATACGTCCACTTTTGAATCTCTCTATTGTATTGTCAAGCATTTTCTTTAAATCGGCATTGACCTCCTCGAAAATATCGTAGTTCCTTTTGACCTCCTCACCGACCCTCTGGTTTTTCAATGAGATTTGCTCTATTGCTTTGACAATTCTTTTATCTGCTCCAGTTATTCTCCGTTCATATTCCTCGGTACTCGCCTTGTATTCTTTTAGAGAGAGCTTTCCAATGGCGTTTTTAACCTTAGCTTCCTCTAAACGAGATTCGTAATCGATTTTCTCATTAAGTGCCTCTGTAATTTTCTCTATAAGGCTTTTAACCTCTTTATCTTCCTTAATTTCTTCAATAGCTTTTATAGTCTTCCCTCCGAATATTTCAAAAACCATTAGTATTGCTAATGTTAATAATCCTAGCATTATTGAAATACCTCTGCCAGCTTCCATCTGATCATGGATGAAAGTGATGCTTAACGGTTGAACTAGGATGCTTGGCATAATGTTGTTAATGCTGATGGTGAATATTTCGTCTTTTTTAACTTCCACAGTTGTTGAATCCATCATGATTCTCCAGTCTCCCCCACTTTTCACTTTCACATTTAAGGAGTATGCGTTTACAATATCGCTATAATTAGCCAGATCCTTAAGCAGTATACTGACCACGTTTCCACTAGTATTCTTAACAACGTTTTTAATGGGAATATCATATTCCATTATTGCATCATACTCTTGGCCGGAATTTAAGGAATACCTAGCATAAACTATCAAGACACTAACGTTGTTATCTATTGAAGTAGCAGGATATGTTTGTAGAGGACCAAGTATGTCCTTAGCCTTAACTCTTTGGCTAATAGCTGCTGGGAGACTTACTCTAAATATTTCGCTTGTACCCTCCTCTCCTAGGTATCTTACTTTTAATCGGTCAGTCACTAGAACCTGAAGTTGCTCTGTAATCATTATCTCCCTACGTATGCTTTCTATTACGCATCTGTCAAAAGGTTTTGAGAAAAATATGGAACCACTAATATCGCTTACAGCAGTTGGCTTGAAATAGATATTCCACAGCCCTACAGGCGTATTGTTTTTAAAAATAGGGTTAAAGTATAAGAGATATTGACTATAGCTCTCTATTCTCCCACTCGTTTTAAAGGTGAAGTTAACGTATTTCGGAATAATGTTAAAACCTGTTAAAATAGGCAGTTTGAAAACTACGGTACTCCCCTTTATATTATCGCGTTGTACAAAGCCTATTTTGAGCGTTGCGTTCAGCAGACCACCGTCAACAGCAGGTATTTCTGCAACAAGATAATCGTAATCTGTACCGATTTCTAGGTGCATTCGAATTCTCCTGCCGTTCGCCAATAGTAGAACGGGCATGTCTGTTGAGACAACCATTATAGAAGACGCCCATTTGGGAAGCTGTATTTTTAGGGCTGAGCCTGTTTCTCTCAATACATTTATTGTATCGGGGCCCAGCGTCATGCTGACAGTATAGAAAGCGATTGCATCATCATCCATACTAACGCTCACGTTAACATAGAAGTCTTCTGCATAAACCACTTGCCCCGAAGCCTTCGATCCGAAAATAATGCTTAAAACTATCGTTAAGACAAGGAATAACGTAATCCTGTTTTTTCCCTGCCGTCGCATTGCTAGCCGTATTTTTAAGAAGTAGTTAAAAAACCTTTATTTACACATAGGCAGTCCTGAACGATGCTTGAGAATTATATTTCGGAGAAGGCGATTATTCATCCGACAGTACGGTTTGAAGGCGATAATATCGTCTTGGGAAGAAGCGAGATAGGTGAGCGAACCTATATTGGACTTCATACAATAGTAGGATATCCCTCTAAAAAAATCTTTTCAAACAAGGACGAGTTTCCAGAAGAACTTGAGGCTTTAGACTCATTGTCTAAGGGTGCTCGAATAGGACCCATGTGCCTTATAAGGTCTGGAAGCGTGATCTATGAAGAAGTCTTGATCGGAAGAAACTTGGTGACTGGCCATAATGTCTTCATAAGAGAAGGAAGCAGAGTAGGAGAAAATTGCTTAATTGGGACAGGGACCATGCTTGACGGAAGCGTCCAAATAGGGAATAATGTTAAGATTCAGTCTGGCGTGTATCTTCCCCATGGCACCGTTGTCGGCGAGAATGTATTTATAGGTCCCTATGCGTGTGTAACTAATGACCGCTACCCGATTTCGAAAAGGCTTTCTCCAGTTGTAATAGGAAACGGTTGTATAATAGGTGCGAATTCAACCATAGTTGCTGGAGTACGTATTGGCGATAACTCGGTTGTCGCAGCGGGATCTGTAGTCACTAAGGATGTTCCACCCAACGTGGTCGTAATTGGGGTGCCGGCAAGAATATATGTATCTAGAAAAGAGTATGAAAATAGGAGGGCGAGGTATAAAAATGGAGGATAGCATTATTTCGGAAGTAAGAAAGGCTGTTTCAAATGTTGTAGACCCTGAAATAGGTTTAACATTGGGCGAGCTCAATTTGATCAAAGACGTTAGAAGTGAAAGGGACAAGATCGTTGTAGAGTTCATGGCTACGACTCCCTTTTGCCCGCTTGCTGAGGCTCTTGCAATGATGGTAAGAGACGCTGCTAAGGAGGCTGCTAAGGGTAAAAACGTCACTGTATATATTAGAAACCATTTGAATGAAGAGGGTATTAATGAACGGGTCAATAAGGAGTAGTTCAGTAGAGCCTGTATCTTAGGATGGCGCCGATGCCACCTATGTTATTAAGCTTATCAGTGGATTCGTGTCTACCGCTGACTAGAGTTACTTTACCACCGTAAGCCTCCACTAGACGCATCATACTCGCCACCTTATTTAACAGGTCACGTGATTTAGATGCCAGCTTAACGTGTATTATCAAATGGCTAACAGCACCTTTTTCAACAGCCTTCCAAGTCTCTTCAACACCGTATACTGCCTTCTCTTCGGCAATGCTCTTAAGAAGATCCTCTACGGCCATTATCTCATCGATACTCTTTAATTCCTTTGCTACAACCTTCATTTCACCACTCTTAAGAAACTCGTTAATTGCAGAGATCGTTCCCCCGGAAGCGTGAAAACATCCAGCTACAGCACCATGAACGCTTTTATGCTCCTCTTTAAGAAAATTTAAGAATAATTCCCGTATTACACTAGGACCTATTATAATTATCCTAGGCTTCTCCTTAAGCCAGAGTTCTCTTAATATGTTTGTAACCTCTCTGAAGAATCTTCTCACCGAGGCCTCGTGCTCCTCAGGGAATTTTTTACCAGCAATATCCTGTTCGATGGTATTGCTTTCCACAATTCCGTAATCCTTGACGATGGTAACAGTAGCTATTCCGAGCTCAATCGCTATGACAATTAGTTTCCTAGTGTTTACTTCTTGATTTAGAAGTTTAATGTGGAGCGGGGAAATCTCCTGTTTCTCAAGTATAAGCCTATCTCCAACTCCTATTGCTAGTGTATGATAATGACCTTTAACACCCTCGAGATCCTCGGGACAATCTAAAACACGCCCCTTAAGGTGAATCGTCTCTGAGGGAACATCGAATTCAACTTCTTCAACCATTATCTTCATGAAGACCTTGCGTCTAATCTTCTCGTCCTCGTCAATTTTAATAACCCTAATCGTTTCAGCAGAAGCCAAATCATTCTTATCGATAAGATGATACACTTTCCATAATTCTTCTCCGGAAAACGGCCTTATTTTCAGAACACTCTTGCTATAGTCAACTTCAATCATCGAAAACACTTCTCCTCGCCCTTAAGTCATCCGTCAATCCCCCTGCTTTAAGCAGGGAGTAAATATAAGTATTATTTAGCGAAACCGTTCTTACCTAAATTAACTAGAATAGGGACTTGCGAACCCTAATGATTGAAAGAATTATCAGGATGATTAATATTGCAATCCCCCCAATTATTATCGATATTTCTTTATAGGCTAGTGTCTCACTAGTTGTTGAAGGAATTGTTTCTTCAACCTCTGGAGTGGGAGACGTGGTGGTAGTCATTCTTTCCAATACTAGAATTGTTGCCGAGTGTGGTTCAAACGTGTATGTGAATACTTCATTGCTAATGTTAAGGGCGACGTATTTTGTTGTAATTTTAACGACATCTTGCGACTTGAAATCGTTTTTAGAAAATATATTCGGCCCGTTTAATTGAGATTCTTTACACACTGGCTTAGGTTTGAAATCCTTCAGTATTATTGTTGCATTCATCCTCCTATTAGGATCCTTATTAATCACAGCCAGGTATAGGAAATTGCCTCCTTCATCGATCGTTGCAGAAACATCCAGGATATTAATAGAAGCGCCTTTCGTCGATGTCTTTAACACTATTTTCCCAGTATTATGCCTGTAGAGTTTGAAAGCCAGGTAAATCGGATTGACATACATCTCCCCCCTATCATTAGTCACTATTGCTGGTAATGCGTTTACTAGCTGTGCGAAGTTCGCCATAGTAACATTGTTACACAATCTGTGGAATACGTGGAACATCCCCGCTGCCATTAGACCGTCACATAGTCGCACGCTCTGTGTTAATCCAGCTGTTGCATTCGCATACCATACGCCCCACTCGGTTAAAGCTATTTTAATATCTTTTTCCGGTTTATTTTTCATCACAGAATTAATTAGCTTCACTACTCCATTCAAATCTCTTTCTACGTTCAGCGGGTAATTTACGATAGTGTAGTAATCATCGTAACTTGGCTTCCAACAATACGTGTGAAGCGATAAGTAGTCAATGTAGTCTCCCGCAGCCTCCAATACCCTCTTATTCCAATATAGTGGTTCACTACTTGTTCCAAACCATCCTACTGCAATAAGTTTTATCGAAGGATCCACTTTTTTCATAGCCTTAGCAAAATCCACTGCTGCCTGAGCATATGTGTCTGCATCCATATGGCCTATTTGCCACTCGCCATACATTTCATTACCAAGCATCCAGTATTTCACATTGTAGGGCTCGGGATGACCATACTCCGCCCTAAGCTTACCGTAAGTCGTGTTTACATCACCATTGCAGTACTCAACCCACTCTGCCGCCTCCTGCGGTGTACCAGACCCCATGTTCACCACTATAAAAGGCTCGGCACCCACTTCACGGCAGAAATCGATGAACTCGTCGGTTCCAAACTGGTTGGACTCAACTCCACCCCAAGCAGGGTTTGGACGCCTAGGCCTCTTATCCCTAGGCCCAACACCGTCCTTCCAATGATATCCTGATGCGAAGTTTCCTCCAGGCCATCTTATTATTGGAGGGTTTATTGCCTTAACGGCCTCTAAAACATCCAGCCTCAATCCCCTTAAATTAGGTATTCGCGAGTTTTCCCCGACCCACACCCCACCATATATGCATCTTCCCAAATGTTCAATGAAATGGCCATAAATCTTAGGGTCGATCTCACCAATCCTATCATCAGTTACTCTTATCTCGACGTTCAGAACCTGTACTTGACCCTGAGATTCAGACGAGTATACCGAACCCACTATTAGAGTGGTTAGTATAATCCAGAGTATCAACCTGAAAAATTTTCTTCCATGTTCTATAACCCGATTTCCAGAAGAAAACAATTTTAGCTTTATTATTCGGAACATCATCGTGAGTACTCATAGCATAAACCAGTAAAAGTAAATAAAACTTTTTTCGCAAAATCGAGTACGTATATTATGAGATAATCTATACTTCCCCAACTATAAAGCTATCTAAAGCACTAAAACCAACCTTTAATCACTTCTAGGACGCAGATGGTGTTAAAGGTTTAGTTCGATTGACCCTTATCTTGATTAAAAACCGTTCTATTCCAGTTATAACCGAAAGGAGTCGTATCTACAGCATAGGGTTGGAATACCACTATAGCTTTCGATTACGATTGCGGCATTAATACTATTATCAGTCCTTATTAGTAATTATGGCAGTATTATGCGTTAAAAGACGTAAAAATGCCTCCTCCACAAAGCCTCACACTATCAACATAACTTCTTAGTACCAAAGATACCATCAGTAACTTGATGACCCCAGGTGTTTAAAAAGGCGTAATTAAGCTTCTAAAAGCAGAATCCGACAGAAAAATATTTAATCCCCCTTCTATCACAAACTAAAACAGCCGGCGTAGCTCAGCAGGTAGTTTAACAGCCTATAGCAGCGGACTCTAAAAAGGAGGCTGAAGCTGTTAACCCGTTGGTCGGAAGTTCGAGTCTTCCCGCCGGCGCTATTCTTTTTAAATATTTCTATCAATTAATTCTTACTCCATCGGCTCACCAATTAAAGAAATAAGCGCCCCCTATCGGCCATAAGATAATTCTTAAAAGTAGGAGGCCCACTAGGATCTCAAACAAAAATAGTCAATATAAAAATTCTATCCCTTTAGTCTTGATATGAGACCTATCACACCCAGTATTAGTAAAACTAGACTGACGAATAGGAAGAAGGGATACATTTTTTCAAGCTCCTCTCCAGTCTCGATAGTATAGTATAGCAGTAGGGCTCCGCAGCATGTCAAGAGTGTTGCAAACAGTTTCGCAACTAGCACGTCTGCTTTCAAACTGCCCTCTTCAGTAGGCTCTTTAAGATAAATCTTTCTCTCGAATTTAGGCTAGCCTCTTCTTTAAGTACACGTCAACTATATATGAGAGCCCGTATTTGCTGAATGCTTCCTGTTCAGCTTTCTTCTTTATCTCAAAGAACTTCTCGATTTCTCTCTTCCAGGGGTCTTTAGAATACCTCTTGTCTTTCTTAAGCTCGTTTAGCCTTTTTATATCTATATCTAGAAGCTTTGTGCTGGGGAGCTTATACTCCTCTATGTCCGAGGCATAAACCCCCATCCATTTTGCTCCCGGTGTGGCGAGTTCTGGGACGTGCGCTGCATTAGCTGAACCCGATATTATGACCTGCGCTATGTGTAGACCCCACGGGTCTGCGTCTGTGAAAATGTAGACAGGGAGGTCTAGCTCGATGTTTAGCCTTCTTATTAGGCGTCGCGTTGCACGAGGAGCTTGCCCGGCGGTGTGGATTAGTATAGCGTTATACTTCTTCCAAGCCTTCTCCTCGATGAACCTTGTAAACATCGCACCCTTCTCTATGCATATAACCTTGTCGGCAGAAGTCTTTACGAACTTCGCTGTAGCCAATGCAGGCCCTATCATCAATCCATCCGGGTGCGACGTCAAATTGATCCTCTTCCCCTCATAGCCTTTTACTGTATACTCTATCGTAAGGTCTGCGAAAACAGCACTCCTCTCCTCAGGGTAGATATTAAAATCCTCCCTTGGAGCTCCTATTATCGACTCTAGCTCGGTTATTACTCTGTCTGACTCGCTCTGGTCCTCGAAGCCGAGGTCGACTCCCTCAGCCATGTAGAAAACATCTCTAAGCGTGCTCGTCTTATCCTCGTCTATAAGTTTTCTCGCAAGGCTTGCAACCCATATTAACTGGGTAAGTGGTTTCAAGTGTTTCACG
Organism: Thermoproteota archaeon; assembly: GCA_038867695.1. Taxonomy (GTDB): domain Archaea; phylum Thermoproteota; class EX4484-205; order EX4484-205; family JAAOZP01; genus JAAOZP01. The sequence continues at coordinate 10,474 of JAWBXT010000007.1, read as the reverse complement.
TTCCTTGAGGTGCGGACTGCCTTCTTAGGCCCCAGAACATAGTGCCCCTTCTTCTCGTCGAAAACAATATTGTCGACAGTTCTTAAGGGGATTTCGATCCACGGGGGCTCTCTTCTCTCGACCTGCTTTAGTATTTGGAGAGCAAGCCCCATTATGTTTCTCTCGGCTTTAGATTCTTTCCTCATATATTCCCCACAGAGACATTACTCTTTCTTTTTTAAGCCTTATATCGTTAGAAACGTAGGGACGTTTTCTCCAGATAGAAACGTATTTAGGACGCCTTGACCTACTCTCCTCGAGGCGGCAGGTAGGCTCGGGGGGCTCGCCATCCCCTGTAACCCGAAACTGGCGATATGCGGGGAGCTGACAACCGTGGGGACAGGGTGGATTCGCGCAGCTATGTGCGACAGGGCTGTGAAGGCCGTTCCTTACCGGGCGGGTGTGGCGGACCGTGTCCACCGTAGGGTGGGCATGCCTGCCTAATTACCGAACCCCGCTAGGCCCGGGAGGGAGCAGCGGTAAGGTAAGCTACCCGCGTTGGTAAGAGACGACTGGAGGCAAAACCTGCTGCACATGGTTACGTTGAAGAAACCCGATCCCCATGGGGCTGCCGCCTCTTTAAACCCTGTCAACACCAGCTTCTAATAGTCTTTAAGGACGGGGCGTATTGTTGTAAAAGCCTTCTTTAAATTCCGTAAACCATTTTAATGCCCCCCATGGCTGTAAAGTGCAGCATAGTACATGTGCGGGATAATAGGTTACATAGGTAGAAGAAACGCTTCTCAGATAGTTTTAGAAGGGTTGAAACACTTAGAATACAGGGGCTACGATTCTGTTGGCTTTGCTGGAGTGCTGAATGATAGACTGGTGATAAAGAAAGATGTGGGGAAGGTGGATGAAGTTCATGCTAGGCTGAATTTTCTCGAGTATGATCTTAATCTGGCAATAGGACACACTAGGTGGGCGACTCACGGGAGGGTTACTAGGGCTAATGCGCATCCTCATACTGATTGCAGCAAGAGGATAGCAATAGTCCACAATGGGATAATAGAGAACTATGAAGAGTTGAAGAGAGAGCTTATCTCCGGAGGACACGAGTTCAAGAGTAAGACTGACAGCGAGGTTGTGTCACATCTAATAGAGGAAAACTTAGTTGATGGAACAAGTTTTGAAGATGCTTGTTTTAATGCTTTTAAACGGCTTGAAGGAGCCTACGCCATCCTTGCGGTTAAAAACGATGAGTATAAGATTGTTGCTATAAAGAAGGGGTCGCCGCTGGTAATAGGCTTGGCTGACCACGGTTCTTTCGTCGCTAGCGACATACCAGCGTTCCTCAATTATACTAAGAAAGTCGTGTACCTCTATGATTACGATATGGTTGTTCTCAAACCAGAGCCTGTTTTCTACAATATTGAGAACGGTGTTCTGCTCAGGGTAGAAAGGCCTGTTCAAAGCGTAGACTGGGATGCTGAAAAGGCTAGGAAGGGAGAGTTTGAACATTTCATGTTGAAGGAGATTATGGAACAGGTTGATACTGTTCAGAGGGCAGCAGCTCAGGATAAGAAGATTCTTGAGAGGATAGCAGGCGAGATAAAGAGGGCGAGGGGGGTTTTCCTAGTAGGATGCGGCTCTAGCTATCATGCTTGTTTAACGGCAAGCTACGTCTTTTCCAAAGTTGCAAAGGAACATGTCAATGTTGTACTGGCTTCCGAATTTCCCAATTACGAGCATTTCCTAACGGAAAGGACTCTTATCATTGCAGTTTCACAATCAGGCGAAACATATGACGTATTAGAAGCGATTAGAGCAGGTAAGAAGAGGGGAAGTAAGATAATATCTGTCGTGAACGTTATGGGTTCGAGTCTAGCAAGAGAATCCGATGCATTCCTCTTGATGCACGCTGGTCCTGAAATATGTGTTCTTTCAACCAAGACGTATACTTCACAGATAGCTCTCTTAAACTTACTAGCCTATACTCTTGCAGGCAAGTATGAAGAGGGAAAGAGGAGGCTTAAGTATCTCTGGAACGTTATCTACTATCTCACCTCGGCAAACACTAGGAATAAGATAAAAAGGCTTGCTGAAAAGCTTGTGGATAAGCAGCATGTCTTCTGTATAGGAAGGGGATTGCAGTACCCAACCGCGATGGAAGCCGCCCTGAAGATTAAGGAGGCTAGTTACATTCATGCAGAGGCTTTCGCAGGCGGAGAGTTGAAGCATGGGACGATCGCGTTAATAGAAGAGGATACGCCCTGCATAGTATTCGTCTCTGAGGAGGACAGTAAGGAGATACTGTCTAACGCAACAGAGGTTAAGTCAAGAGGCGGATACATCATAGGAATATCGCCTGCCGATAATAAGGTTTTCGACTTCTGGATTAAAGTGCCGGAGTGCGAAACAGAGAACCCTATTGTCCAAATAATACCAATTCAAATATTAGCCTATCAACTGGCGGTCTTAAGGGGGCACGACCCCGACAAGCCTAGGAACCTGGCAAAAAGCGTAACTGTGAAATAGGAGGATTGTAAAAATTGTAGTCTGATCCTTGCTCAAAAATAAAGTAGATAAATATGGGCCAGGCCGGATTCGAACCGGCGATCTCCCGGTCGCTGATTCGATTGGTATTATCAGCCGGGCGCCTTAAACCAGGCTGGGCCACTGGCCCTGTTCTCTATTTAACTAAGCTAACTATTAAATTTTTTCTGGAAAATATTTTCAAAAATCAAAATTGGATTATCTACGGGCCCGACGGGATTTGAACCCGCAACATCTGGGTGTCTTCACATTTAGTTTAAAAGCCCAGCGCTCTAACCAGGTTGAGCTACGGGCCCTGGAATAGCCCCTTTTAAGAGGGATAAAAACGTTTCTTGAAATCCGAGTGGCATTAGGACCTCCTCTTCTCACAAAGGTTTTTAACTCAGGGTTTTCACGAAAAACTCGTTCAATTCTTCTAACCTTTTTATCGCCGGATGGTCTGCACCAAGTTTCTCTGTAAAGTACTTCAGAGTTTCGCTGAATTCTATTTTTCTATCCCCATCCACAAGCTTGTCAGCGTAGCAGACTATTTTCTCCTCTAGCGTCTCAGGGATAAGAATGACATTGCCTAGTTTCAGCTTCTCAGCCTCATCTCTTGATATTCCTCCACCTACGTGTCTCTCAACTATTCTTGCAAGCCTCTCATCCATTTTTCTCCTTCTTACTATTCTTCCGCCTATCACACCATGGGAGACATCGTGAGTAACCGATCGTCCTATGTCATGGAGTAGTGCTCCTGCTACGACTAGCCTCTCGTCGACGTCATAACTCTTTGATCGAATTCTACTGGCCAGCTCCCTGGCGACCTCTGCGACTTTAATAGAATGCTTAATAACGTTATTGCCGACACCTTCTTCCCGCAATATTTCTAAGCACTCTTCTTCGTCGGGTATTTTACTCCTTCTCCTCATCTTCGATCGTCTTTATCAACCTGTTCAGCTTTCTGACGTAATTCTCTTTATCCATTCTCTGCAACGGGTCGCCGCACACGGGACATTTGAAAAGGTTTTCAACAGCCTCGTCGAAAGTAAGTATTCTATGACCCTCCTTGCCACAATGGTATAGCTCGTTTTTCTCAACAAAATCGAGCTTTTCCCTGAGCTTTTGGAGTATCATTCTCCTATAGTTTGTGGCGATACTCTCAGCCTGGTCTATCAGAGGCAGCCATAGGAATATGCTTTTTATCTTATCACCTTCCTCCTTCTTTATCTCCTCGTAAGTTATAAGAGCCTTCTCGTAGAGCTTAAACAGTATTTTCCTAACATCCCCAACTCTAAGTCCGGTTTTGGTAGAGATCTGTTCTTCACTAGCCTTCTTGAGCTGTATCAAAGCCTCTGCAACTTCTATGGCTTCGTCTCCACCTATCAGACCAACTATTTGCGTGTAAAGATGGCTTACTGCATCAAGCTTATCCTCGCTCAATCCCATCATCCCTATACAGAGGATTCCTACATATTACTTTTCCCCTCGGAGAGGGGATTATGAAGACCTTAGGGTTCTCATGCTGCTTGTAGAGCTCTCTCCCTTGAAAAAGCCTGTCTAGGAATATTGCTAACGCAGCAATTTCAGAATGCGGTTGGTTGGTAATAGAAACATTGTAGTCTGAAACTTTGTAAGCCTCTCCAGGAACCTTTTTGCCACCAATAATGACCAATATTCTCTCAGACACCCTTATGTCATCGATGACGCTTTCGACCGGCATACCATACATCGTGAGGTGGACTACCAGGCTACCTGCCTCCCTCCACCTTTTCACTGTCTCTAGCCAGTCGCCACTATATTCTAAGACTATTCTGCCACCCCATGTTTTAACGATTTTCCTCGCATTCTCCTCAAGCTTAGAATCCCTATCCCCGTGGAGGATGAAGACACTTGCCCCAAAGGCTCTGGATACGAGGAAGGCATGCATAGTTGCCCTCTTATCCCTAGTTACCCTATGGCCTAAGCGTAGGACTCCTATTTCAAAACTAGCTTTATTCATTCTCTGTCCAAAGAATCTTCGCGCAAAACGTCTCCGAGAGTTATGTTTGATAAAGGCTTAGCCATATTTTTAACGGGAACATGCTCCTGAAGCATTGAACCAGGTTTGAGTAGTTTTATTTTTAAAGCATCCTCTATCTTCCTTACATCGGGAATGGATGGAGTTATCCTGCCGGCCTGAATCTTCCTTATCAGCGAAGTTTTTAAACCAGTCTTGGCCCCAAGCTCCTCCTCGTTCCAGCCGAGCGCTTTCATCCTGTTTCTTATTAATTCCCTGTAATTATCCACAAGCTCCATCGATTCCATTCTGAGGGAACCTTCTGATTTACTAGTCTTCTTTTCAACAGTCTTAGAGGCAACAGGCTTGGCTACAGTCTTTCTCACCCTCGGTTGGGTCCTGCTGATACTCTCTGTGAACTCTTTTTCAACAGGTATCTTCTTCGTAAGCGTGTTAAAGCAGTCCAGACAAACACTCACAATACTACCCTCTACAACAACCTTCCTGAGCCTCGGCGCCTTGCCTCCGCATATTTCACATATCATTTTAGAAAAATATTTGGGAAAAGGTTTGAGATATGCATTTCCTCAGGAGCTTCCCGATTGTAGGAGGACTATTGCTTGAGCAATGTCACCTCCAGTCGTCACCAACGCCTTCTTAGCTTCTTCAATACTCCTTCCAGTCTGCTTCGCCACAAGTAAGACATCATCCTCCAATGGGATATACTCTTCTTTCTTCTCGACTATAGGCTCTCCCACTATCTGGTAGACTTCTTGAGGACCACCAATCATCTTTGTCACAACGGGGGATTCGAAAACTATCCTCTCACTATCAGTCTCTATAATAACGCTTCTAACTCCCTGTATCTCCTCAATCCTTATTCCAAGCCTCTTCAGCAGACGCTCCTGCTCCCTCTTAGACCCGAATCGGACTCCCATCTTCTATCAGTCCAGTACTCAGCCGGTTAAATCCCTACCTAGTAAACCCTTCTATAGGCATTAATGTGAGAGTATTCCTAACGCCCTCAATCTTCCTTATAGACCTGCTTATGAAGTCTTTAAGCTTCTCACTATTCTCAGCCTCAACCTTTGTTATAATATCGTAGACTCCGAAGACTATCCAAGCCTCTGCAACTCCAGATATCTCCTTGAGCTTGTTCAACACGTCATTCTCCGTCCCTATCTCAACATTTATCAGAACGTATGCATGAACCATCTCTCCATCAACTTTAAAATAATCAGCGACGCCTTATAAAATCTTCTCCCGTTTAAACATCTTTTAAGTCTAATAGGTCTGGTTCTGGAGAATTTCCCCGCCATTTAAAAGCATCAGCCCGTTTAAAAATTCTCTAGCTTTCATGATGAAAAACTTAAAAACGTTCCTTTTTCTCGAAAAAAGCGGGAGAAGGGGGCCGTCATCTAACCAGGCAGGATAGCGGGCTCCAGCCATATGTAGCATATACGATCCCGTAAGGGATATGAGGGAAGGTTGGAGCTTTGAGAGAAACCCGTGAGTGAGCGTTCAAATCGCTCCGGCCCCACTCCTCCTAAGAACCTTTAGAACCTTACTCTTGTCCCTATTTCTTCTCCCAATACTACTTTCACAATATTTTCAGGTTTAGAACCGTTTATTATAATAGTTGGGATCTTAGATCTCTCAAGTATCGCCAGCGAAATAGAGTCTAGGAGTTTGTATTTCCCAGGAGCCGGTTCCTCACTGCTAATAATCTCCTTAAGCCTTTTCAACTCCACTTCTTTAAGCAATTTAGCATTAGGATTCTTAGCAGGATCAGAATCGTAAACACCCTCTACATCAGTAGTCTTAATAAAGAGGTCAGCACCTATCCTCTCCGCTATTAGAGCGGCTACTGCATCTGTTGACTGGCCAGGTGTAAAGCCCCCCGCGACAAGAACCCTACTGCTGGCTGTACTCAACTGCTTCTCAAAGTCTTCAAAGCTTTCTATTATGTTTCTGTTCGAAACCTCTCCTAATGCTATCGAGAGCATTAATGCATTCAGCCTCGTAACCCATATGCCAACCTCGTCACAAGTAGCCAAGTCTGCCCCAAGCCTCTTAGCAGCCTCTATGTAGCTTCTGCTTGAAGCCCCTCCTCCGGCCACGACTATGATCCTATGCCCCTTATCGTGCAGGTAGCGGATTGCCTCAGCAGTCTTGCTCAATCTCTCCACATCTATCGAATCACCCTTGAATAAAGCGTGTCCTATCTTAAGGACAATCCTCATTCTTTCCCCTATTACCCCTTTGGAGTGAAATATTAATATATTGGGCATCCGAATTGTTTCGAGATCCGTAGTTTTGAACGAGAAATCGTTAACATCTTCGGTAAAAGAGTACCTTTCCAGGAGGGTTCTTAGAGAACTCTCTGAGAAAAGGGGGCGAGGAACAGAGCTCATCAGCCTCTATATCCCTCCTGGGAGGAGGATAAGCGAAGTCATGGCTAACCTTAGGGAGGAATACGGTAAAGCATCAAACATTAAATCCAGGACGACTAGGAAGAATGTTCAGGATGCCATAGTCAAGGTTCAGCAGAGGCTTAAGCTTTACGACGAGGCTCCGGAGAACGGCCTCATAATATTCTGTGGCGCAATCCCCGGCGAGACCCCAGGTTCAGAGAACATAGAGATATATGTAATAGAACCCCCCGAAAAGATTTCCCTCTCATACTATGGTTGTGACGACAAGTTTTACGTAGAGCCTCTTAAAGAAATACTTGAAAAGAAAGACAAGTATCTGATTCTATCCATAGACAATTCAGAGGCTACGATAGCAGTAGCATCCGGCAGGAACATAGATGTGAAGGATGAGCTTACATCCGGGGTCCCGGGTAAGACGAGTAAGGGTGGACAATCCGCCAGAAGGTTTGAGAGGCTTAGGGAGATGGAGCTCAACGATTTCTATAGACGTGTAGCTGAGCGTCTCAATGAAGTTTACCTTCAGAACCCAGATGTCAAGGGGCTTATCGTAGGTGGCCCCGGGCCGACTAAGGAAATATTCCTCGACAAGGACTTTATACATTACGAGCTCCGTAAGAAATTGCTGGTTATTGTAGACACTTCCTATACTGGACACCAGGGTATAAAGGAGATTCTTGAAAAAGCTTCGGAGAAGCTTCAAGAGCTTGAGATAATCAAGGAGAGAAGCCTTGTAAACAGTTTTCTGAAGTTTCTAAGCACCGAACCCGATAAAGTGGTATATGGACTTAAGGAGGTTGAGAGTGCACTCTTAAGCGGAAGGATAAGGCTCATACTATTCTCCGAAGTACTTGATGTTTTCATAGTTAAAATCAGATGCAGCAATTGCAACTACGAGACCACTGAGCAGCACACGCTTCAAGAAACTGTAGTCCTCCCAGCTAAACTATCCTCAACACCATGTCCTCAATGTGGTTCAACGAGCCTACATATGGCAGAGAAGGAAAGCCTACTCGACAAGTATATTGAAATGGCTTCGGAGAAAGGCGTGCAACTAGAGCTAATATCTACGGCAACGGAAGAAGGAGTAATGCTTTACAAGGGCTTCGGTGGAGTAGTGGGAATATTAAAGTAAGAAGTTTACATAATGCCCGAATACTTAGGCATTCTCATCAAATGTTTTTAAATCTACATCGCCTGCAGCCCTTAAAGAGAAGGATTTAAGAATCCTTTTGAGATAAATAACTAATGGGGTAGTGAGTTGGCCGAGTATTATTCTAGAGCAAGACTCCTGGGAAAATGTTCACCTTCTGTAATTAAGAAGTTCAATGATATCTTTGAGGAGTTTGCCCCCAGGACGGATTACACTCTTAAATTCATGCTCTACAAGGGTCTTAGGTACATACCTGCAATCGGGTACTCGTCTTACGAGTATAGGAGGGATTACACGGATCAAACCCTAGACTGGTGTCTGAGCGTGACACCAGAGTACAATAGGCTGCTTGTTGACACGATAGCTGAACTAATGGAGAGAGTTGAAGTGAGGACCTTTAGGTCAAGGAGGCTTCGTTGGAAGAAGAGAGAGATTCCTAGGAAAATATCATGTTATTGCAGTAGCCTGGTCATCTGGAATACTGAATGTAAAGGGGGTGAAGGATGAGGTTGAAATATTGCTTTCTAAAAAACTATTGTTCAAAGAGGATCCTAAAGACAGGTGGATTGTCGAAGAGTTCCTAACTAAAGAGGTTCAGGGGAGGTTTTCAGGAGATTTAAGAAAGGATTTAGAGAAGTGGGTAGATAATTACACAGACGGCAGATTCAGTATAAACGAGAATGCAAGAGATTGGGGAAGATTCTTTAAAACATTCTTTGAATTCCACAAGGAATACCCTGAAGCAAAGTTCTTAATATATTGCGCATACTCTTAACTTGCACACTTAGTTTCCAATTTGATTGGGGAGAAGCATTATGATTGTTTTAACAATTAACGAAAGGTTTATTTCTTCCTAAAAATGTTTTTGCGCAGAAAGACTTAATGGATTGCCCTGGTGGTGTAGAGGCCTAGCATAGGAGGCTGTCACCCTCCCGACCCGGGTTCGAAAGCATATGCCGAAAATCCCGGCCAGGGCGTCTACCTTTTTACTTTCTGCAAACCTATTTTTACACGTTGCTCCAGAATAGAGAGTTAAAGCTTGACTGCCAATGTCTTTTCTTCAAGTGGACATTACCAAGCATATTACCCCACCTTATTATTGGATAAGCAAGCTTATAGTGATGCTGCTAGGCTGTCCAGAATATTCTCTAAGTATTTAGCTAGGTTTTCAGGGAGGCCTGTGAGCTCAACGCTTAGGAAGCCTCTCACTATTATTGACTTAGCCTCTTCCTCAGTGAAGCCTCTCGCAACAAGGTATAGTAGCTCCTCCTCAGCGATTCTCCCTATTGCAGCCTCGTGGGTCAACTGAACGTCCTGAGCTCTTGCTTCAAGCTCAGGTATGGTTTCTACTTTAGATCCGTTAGACAATAGGAGGCCTCTGCACTCCACGTGCCCCTTCACCCCTGGGGCCTTGCCCACTATTCTGGCTCTTAAAACGTTCACGCTGTTATCACGCGCGACAATCCTTGAAACAACTTCTCCCGAGCATCCTGGAGCATTTAGATAAAGAGCCCCGCCGACGTCAATGTTAGAAGATCCCTTGCCTATTATTATGGAAGAAGTGTAAGCCCTACTGCCTTCCCCCTCCATATGCACAACCGGATATGTCTGAAGAGAGGATACTGGCGAAGTGTTTACGTAGTGGCTTATGAAAACACTATCTTCCTCAATGCGAGCAACTGTCCTAGGTCTGACATGGATTGCTTTACCCCAGCTGTGTATCATTGTGAAGGTCAGTGTCCCGCCTTTCTTCACGTAGAATTCTGAAACTCCTATATGTAGGCCAGTCTCCTCCCTCATGGCGGCGCACCCCGTTATCACGTGCACCTTAGAATTCTCGCCAACCACCACTATGTTGTGCGGAGCCTGAATCAAGCCTGGCGTCCTTAAGAGGAGGCATGCTTGCACGGGCGTGTCAACATTAACTCCGTCGTCAACCTTTATGAAGTAACCTTCTTTCTCCCCCAGGAATGCTGCAGCAGTATACTTATCAGCGTCGACTGGCATTGCCTTCCAATAGTAGTCTAGGTTTTCAGAGCCTTTAAGAGCCTCGCTCAGCGGCTTAACAGTTAACCCGCTCTGCCTGGTGGAAGAATATACTGCCCTGTTATCCACCTGGTAGTAGCTTCCAGACCTGTTCCTTTCCCTCAGGTCTATTCCTACGGATTCTAAAATCCTCTCAGAGCCTTCAACCCCTATCCCAAAGCCTGTTTCAAGCTTAAAATCTGAGAGATCCAGGTCTAAACCGTGTTGAGCCGGTTTCTTCAACGCGTCTTCAGCCTTCGGCTTAAGAAGCCTCCTGGTCTCCTCCAGCCTCATCGCTTAGCCCTCCTACAGTTCGCACAAGCTTCAAAACCGTGCTTCATAATGTTTGAA
>JAWBXT010000006.1:0-30064 GCA_038867695.1 Thermoproteota archaeon | reverse complement strand
AGGACAGATAAGCGTAGAAGCAATGGATCTCGTTAGTACACCGTCCGGCACCGTATTTTCGATAACTGTTAAAAACACGGGCAACAAGCCCGCTACCTCGGTAAAAGTCACGCTCGCAAGCGAAAGCGAAGAAGAACTACTCACCGCAGATCTCCAGCCAGGCCAGTCAGTAAGCAGTGTTCTCTCTTCTTTAACTGGAACGTACACGATTGGCGAGAGCTACCCCGTCGTAATTAAGGCTGAATTTTCTGACGGAAGCACCTTCGCTTACACAACATCGGTTATTTGCAGGTACGGATAAACACGCTAGAGACCTCCCGTAATAACTTCACCTTTTTTTATTTTTAAGTTCACGAGCACTCAACTTTTCGGTGAACAGCTAAATGAGTGGGAGGCATGTCAACCGTCTTGTAAGGGCCTGCGCAAAGAGAGCTTTGAGTCCGCTTCTTGCGACGATCATTCTCATCGCTATAACCGTCGCAGCCGGCCTAGTTGTGTACAGCCTTTTCTTCAGCGCGGCTGGTACAGCTTCAACGCACCTTAACATACAGGTAATCTCTGCCGACATCGTGAAGGGCTCAGATGTAAACCTTGTTGCAGCAACAGTAAAAAATACTGGGAACAAGATGATAACCTCTTGCACAATTACATTCTTCGGCGACAGCGGTAGTGTGGTGCTGGACTTAGGAAATATTGAAATTGGGCAGACAAAGAGCGCAAGCGGGACCACGATGGTAGAGTTTACTGCTGGTAAATCCTACCCAGTAAAGATAGAGGTCGAAGCTTCGGATGGGAGCAAGATGACTAAGTCGTTGACAATAACGTGCATGGGATAGGGGGGTGAAAAATGAAGGATTATGTGAGGTTTAGGCGCGCAGTAAGCCCGATCATTGCGACGATCATTCTCATCGCTATAACCGTCGCAGCCGGCCTGCTAATCTACACTATCTTTCATAGTACTGCTGGCACGCTGTCCACGCAAGTGCAAGTGGAGTTGACCTCCTGCGACCTTGTTGCCTCTGACTCGAACGCGCTCTTCTCAGTAACTATAAAGAATTCTGGGAACAAAGCGTTGAGGGAAATAAAAGTGACCCTTCATATCACGCCAACCGTAAAGTGGGAGATTGAGGGGACAAACTTGGAGGTTAATCCTGGCGAGTACTGGAGCGACTCAAGCAGCACGCCGCCCCAAGGAGCAACTTTAACGCCTGGCAAGTCGTATCCAGCAGAAATATATGTTGAGGCAGTCGACGGCAGCACATTCCACAAAGCTCTCTCAATAACCTGCGCAGGCTAGCGGCGCGAGAAAACGCCCAGTCCGCCTTTCATCATCCATATTTTTTCCATCCTTCATGAACTCGGATTTTTAACAGCTATATGCGCTATCTACGTGAGGTGCTTAAATGAAACTCGTTAAGAGGTATGGGGCGAGCGAGGTTTTAGGCGCTCTCCTAATCACGGTGATGGTCGCAACTATGGCGGTTCTATATGTTGGGTGGACGGGCGAGATGAGCAAAAGGGAAGTTGTAAGTATCGTCGACGCGATAAGAGTCTCTGAGAGGCGGCAGAAGCAGCTGCTCAGCCTTATATACGCTTATCGTGACGAGCAAGGAAACATACATTTATACATCTATAATTATGGCGCAACATCTTCAACGATCTCAAAACTTATTGTGAAAGGTTATGTGATAACCGGCCCGGGAGTCATCGGCAGGGTTCTGCCGCCCAAAAGCGGCCCTCATGAACTTATCTTCCCCTGCACTGCCAGAGGGCAGGTCGACATAATCCTCATGACTGCTGAAGGCGGAATCTTCATATGGAGAACGGTCATTTAAGCATTAGGATTTGGCGATACTAATGTTGCTCTCCATGCCCATTATTTTAAGTGCCTAAGCTTCATTTCTATACAGCGGTGTCTAAACAATGTATGCCAAGGAATACGGTCTCTGCGGAAGGAAGGGTCTTTCAACGACAGTCATTGTTCTGGCAGTTGTCTCAGTCATACTCATAGCAAGTATAGGCTTTGTGGCCTTCGAGATCGGCCGATACAATGCAAGCGCGAAGATTACAGGTGAGTCTTCTGCCAAGAAAACTATGGAAAGGTTGAGGGTTATACAGGTCTCAGAGAATGAATTATGCATAGTGAATGTTGGATCAGAAGAGAGCGAGGTAATCGACGTAATATGCGTGGAAAGTTTTGGAAAAGATCTCATGAGAGGTTACCTCGCCTTGCCAATCATAATTCCGCTTTTCGAAAACGTCTCGTTAACTACCGAGCGATTTCTGAAAGCCCCTATACCCGAGGACTGGGTTGTTGGTGTCATAACGAGAAGTGGAAACGTTTTCTGGGAAGAGGTTCCCATAAGGGGCAAGCGTCTCTGCAAGATTCAGTTCCAAGTTTTAGATACTAACGGTAATCCCTTCCCATCAGCAAAAATAGTCTTTGGTGGCGTAGAATACGCGCATGGCAGCTTAGTGAACGTGACGGAGGGCTTTTATTCACTCTCCACCGGAACCATGCCATTTGGATGGGGTTTAAAGTGGTGGGAATGTTCAGGCGGCGTGGTCATTGTTAACTTTGACTCGCCTACGACGTCCGCGATAATTAGTGGAGACGGAACAATAACAATGAGGGTTACTATGGTGGCGATAGTGGAGTTTAGCGCTACGGGCATATATTGGCCAGAGTTATGGTGGAAGCCTACGGTTCTAGTCGTTGATGGAAAAAACTATACGTCTGATGTTACCAGGTATGGCCCAATAAAATTTGTCTGGGAGGTCAATTCACCGCATAATTTCGAGTGGATCGACCCAATACAAATTAGCTCAGTCAAGCGTTACGCTTGGAACTCTACAAGCGGCTTGACGACTAACAGGAATGGAACAATAATAGTGCCCCCTGGAGGCGGTTCAATCCAAGCCGTGTATAAGCTCCAATGGTACTTAACAATGTCAGTTGTTGGAAGCGGATGGGTTAGCCCTGGTAGCGGCTGGTATGAGGCGAACGCCGTAATACAGATAGCGGCTACGCCAGACACCTACTGGCGCTTCGAGAGATGGCGGGGATCTGGAACCGGGTCTTATACTGGGACAAGCAACCCTGCCACAATAACCATGAGGGGCGCAATAACAGAGACTGCGTACTTCTACACGTTCACATTAAGCGTCAGCCCATCTTCCCGTACGGTGAGACGAGGGTACAGCACCTCTGCAACTGTAACTGTTTCGCTTTCAGGCGGTTACAGCACCTCGGTGTCAGTTTACCTTTCGGTTATTGATTACGAATTGCCGCCTGGAGTTACCGTGAGCTTTAGCCGAAATCCTGTTACAGTTAGCACGAGCTCGCGTACTGCCACTTCAACTATGACGATAAGAACCTCGTCCAACACTCCGCCCGGAACATATGATATACTCGTTATTGGCTCGGGCGCCGAAATCACTAGAACAACAGTATTTACGCTTGTCGTTACCGAATAATATATCTTGGTGAGGAGCTCATCAATAATCTTCAGTCTCTCCGAGTCGAGACCGTCTGCCACAAATGGTATTATTGCCCATTTCTTTGAGAGGGTTACCTGTCCGATCCACCAGAAGCGCTTTTCCTCCTGCGCAAGCAACGCGGCTTGAATCTTGTTCGCTGGCTTCAATTTGATATATATATCCCACGACCCTCCTCATGAACACTCAGGCAACCCCAAACCCTGTCCCCAGCCTTCTCAACCCACCACTTAACCATCCTAATGAAGGCGTTGATTAGCTCGCCCACCTCCCTGCTAGGCTCGATCTCGAAGATTTCAGATAGCCTCGCTTCTCAACAAGGCAATTATATTGAACTCTAAGGCCTTCAAGCTTATCACGGAGCGTTGTAACATCGTTTTTTAGGAGGAAGTTTTCGTAGGTTAGAAGACAGGAGGAGAAAATGGAGGCGATGAGAAGTGTTACGAGCACCACTACTTTCGGCCCAAGCATCGTATTTCCACTCTCCGTTGCCGGATAATTAACTATTTGGAAACTACCGGATAACCCATTTTTTTCCTTTAAAAGATTAAGCATCTTAAACTCTCTGGTGCAAGGTGATGCTGCTTGCCTTAAGAAAAAGGAAAGCGTCCACGGTGGCTATAGCAGCAGTCTTGATACTTATTATAATTTCATCGTTTGTAGCCGCGTTGCTTTACATTTCATTAGCTCAGGTACAATTATTTCGTACTACCACGGAGACCATGGAAACGCTTTCTAGAAAAGTACATGAAAATATTGAAGCCACGCTTTTGCCCTCGGAGGAATTTGCAGTCAAAGTGCAAGTGAAGAACCCTGGTCCTTATGCCACGACAATAATAGCTGCGATTGCTAAGAAACTTGACGGCTCGCTTGCGGTGGTCCGCTTCAACCCACCCTATGTCCTCATTCCCTCCTCAACCGACCCTCTTATAATAAATATACCGATTACCAACCTTCCAAGCGAATATCTTGGTCTAGGCCTGCTGACCGCGTACGGAAACGTCTTCCCCATATGGGTCTTTGAATCGGTTCCCAAAGAGGAAGAGCAGCAGCCTTCCGAAAGGCACCTGATTGTCTTCTATATTAGGGACGGAAGCGGCGCTCCGGTATATGGCGCAACACTAATCTTTGACGATGCTTCATATCTCGATAGTCAATCCACATGGGTGTTGCCCGGCTCTTATTCGCTCTCAACGGGTATCATACCAGAGGGCTACGTTTTCTCAGGCTGGGAGACGAGTGGTGGCGTGAGCGTTGTGTCACCCTCATCATCCTTAACGGTTGCGGTGGTTAATGGGGAGGGCTCGATAACCATGAGGTTGGCTGCGGTAAACCCAGTTACGCGTGTTACATTCGACGCTGTAAAGGCTTCTGGAACAAGATTTAACAGTAATCCATCTGATTGGGTTCTGAAAGTTGACGGAGAATACTACTATTATTCAGACCTGCCCAAAGTATTTGAGTGGGAAGCCGGTTCCCAGCATTCCTTCGAGTGGAATAACATTCTGCCTGCCGATGAAAGCCTATTTATAGATGATGAGGATGCCGAGTATAGGTGGCACCGAACTGCAGGTCTAACGACCAGCCGGAGCGGTGTTATAGAGGTGCCGTCTGGAGGGGGCTATGTAACCGCCTACTATTCCCGTTACATATGGGTTATCGTGCAGAAGACACCTACTGGAGGGGGGACGGTCACACCGAGCACAACTGGCTGGTACTATGAGGGCCAACAGTTTGAGGCATCGGCTTATGGAGGATATAGGTTCCAAGAGTGGGAGCTCGAGGTCGGTAACCAGGCATCGGCAAATGGAAATAACCCCATTACAATACGGGATCCCGGAATTATCAACGCAATATTCTATGTGAAGATATCTGTAGGGTTTAGCGATAGCGAAGGATACGTGATAGAGTCAACGGCAACGGCTTCTTGGACCGGAGACAGAAGCGGCTCAGCAGAAGAAAGCGGCGCGCTTGTAACATTCTGGGTGCCGCCATTCTCGGACGTAACAATCACAGTCGCAAACCAAACACATGCCTACTACGGCTACCCAATCTTCTCCTACTTCGACATATCGTTTTTCAGCTGGGAGGATGGATGGCCATCACCAGAGAGAACAATTTACTCCGTTAGCAGCCCGCTGACGTTAGGCGCCGACTATAAAACTCCAATCGATGTCTATGATGCTTATGTGCTATGCATCTTCCTCGGCGTGTGGGAGACGCTGGGCTACATAAGATCGGTGCATGGAACCCAGCTTAACGGGGCTACGGCGCTGAAAATACACTGGGAGAAGTGCAACGTGTGGACGGGGGAGAAGTGGTGGGAGACTCATGATTGTGTAACAAACAGCACAGGTTACTTTGAAGATTACTGCTATTGCACGCCTTTAGAAGAGACGATAACTTGCGTTGTAATAGAATCTATTGTAGCTCCTTGGGGCTATGAGTCAACAGCTTATGAAATAATATATCCATAGGCAATGCACAAAGGACACCGTGCCAAGGTTCCCCTCGCTTTTATTTTTAAGGTTTTTACACCCAACATTTTGTTGAGGGTGGTGGCTTGAAGATTCCTTTTCTGAAGAGCGGCGCAAGGAAGCAACCACCTCTTGAGAGCCTTCGTTTCAGGGCCGTTCCGTTGGTCGCCGTGATCCAAGGAGAGATCCTTGGGAAGTATACTGTTGACCAAGCAGCCGTCTTTATAGTTGATAGAGAAGGCAGAGGGCTCTATCTCATAAGCGAGCCTGAGCTGACGCCTGAAGAACAGCGCGTTTATAGCCTTCTCATGGAGCACCTATACTTCAGCATGAAGCCAGTATATAAGATTGAGGACCCGATGAAGTACGTTGAGAGTTTTATATGGGAGGCAGCTGAGGACCTCGGGATTGTCGAGGCGGTTCAGACGAGCTTCCAAAAGTATAGATACTATATTTCACGCGACGCCTTCGGTTATGGGCCGCTTCACGTCCCAATGATGGATCCGGACGTTGAGGAAATATCCGTTACAAGCTACGCCGCACCAGTCAACGTTATACACGGGCGCTTCACGCATTATGACTGGCTCGAAACTAACATAGTCTTCGGAAACGAAGATCTTCTAAGAAACTATGTTCAGCGTTTGGCGCAGAGGGCTGGGAAGTCTGTGACAGTAGCAATACCGTTCACAGACGCCATGACAAGAGAAGGGCACAGAGTTGCTGTGACATTCGCCGATGAGGTAACGCTCCCCGGCAGTACGATTGCCATTAGAAAGTTCCCAGAAAACCCGTTAAGCATGGCCCACCTCCTCAAGAATAAAACGCTTACGCCGCTCATGGCGGCCTATTTGTGGCTGATAGCTGAGTATAAGGGCTTCATAATAACAATTGGCGCGATGGGAACCGGGAAAACAACGATGCTTAACTGCGTTCTGACAATGCTGGATCCTGTCTCGAAGATAGCTACGATCGAGGACGTCCCTGAGCTCCGTATTCCACATCAAAGCTGGCAGCGCTTCAAGGCTAGACACACATACAGCATAACTGAAACAAAGTTTGACGTTGATCTAATGGATCTTGTGAAGCTTTCTGTCAGGTATAGACCTGACTACATCACCGTGGGGGAGGTCAGAGGCGAGGAAATCAGAGCTCTGGTTCAAGCGGCAGCCCTTGGACACGGATGTCTCTGCAGCTTTCACGCTGAGGGGCCTGAGGCGGCAATCATACGTATGAAGAGCCCGCCGATGGACGTGCCCGAGGGCAACTTGATGCTGATCTGGTGCTTTGTCCTTCTGGGCAGAGTTAGATTGGCGGATGGCAGTCTCGTCAGGCGCGTCCTCGAGGTGACTGAGGTTGTACCGAGGGATGGAAGAATTGAGCTGAAACGCCTCTTTACATGGGATGCAAGAAATGACACCTTCTACCCCGATGACGCAGAAAAGGTGGTTCAAATGAGCTATAGGCTTGGCTCAATCAGAAGACTGACAGGCTGGTCTGAGTCCGAGACTATAAAGGAACTTGAGGAGAGGGCTGCCTACCTAGTGAAAACTATCGAAGATGGCAAGTTAGACTATCCGCTCTTCGCTGAAAGAATGAGACAGTTCTATGTGTTGAAAAGGAGGCATAACAATGAAATTTGAAAGAATTATCCTATTAATAGACTTCATAATGGCCGTTATCCTCTGCGTTGTACTCGCCAGGTTTGTCTTCCTAATCCCAAGCGACATCTTTCCATCCCCGCTCGAGGAGTTATACGCTAAGGTTTTTGCCTCTCTCCTCCTAGGCGTGACCATAAGTCTCTCGATCTTCCTCGCTATAGAAATTGCGACGACATTCTCGAAAGAGCTACGCTTGTACATCCTTAAAACCCTGTTTGCGCCAAAGCCCGCAAAGCCAGTTAAACCTAGAATTAGACCGCTGTCCGAGGAGATCCCGCTTCGGTTTATTTCGAAAAGAAAGCACCTTAGATCTTTCGCCGAAAAGATGGGCTTAAACATCGCCGCGGACATTCTTGAAGCTGGCGAAACCTTAAGCCCATACAGATTCGCGGCTAAGGCGTTGTTCTATACTTTCATAGCCTTTTTCGTATCAATCCCCCTCGGCGTCGTGCTATCCATCTTCATTCATCCTGCGCTTCTCGCGATTATACTCGTCCCAGCCCTTATATTACTCTATCCGAAGCTGAGACTGCGAAGCTCCATCGGGGACAGGCGGCGAGGGCTCGAGGACGAAATCCCCTTCTTCACGGTCTTCGCAAGCGTGCTTCAGAGCGTCGGGATAAGCCTATACAACAGTCTCTTGGCGGTAATAGGAAAAGGCGTTTTCAAGCAAATTGAGAAGGACGCGTTGCTTGTCAAGAGGAACGTCGACTTCTTCTTTATGAGCCCGGTTGAGGCCTTAGAAGATGTTGGAAGGCGGCATCCTAACGAGAAAATGCGCTCACTCCTCCTCGGCTACACCTCGGAGTGGCGTTCTGGCGGCGATATGAGCGCGTATCTGGATAGTAAGGCCAGCGACTATTTAAAGGACATGGAGTTTAGATGGAGACACTACGCGGAGCGAGCAAGCGACATCGGCGAGACCACAATCAGCTTGCTCTTCTTATTCCCAATGATGATTCTGATGGCGGCGTTCGTCTTCCCGGGGCAAGCCATCACATTGCTAAGCCTTGTCCTGACACTTGTAGTTCCCTTCTTAACGGTTCTTGTCTTTGGTATAGTTCATTCGACGCAGCCGAAGACATACAACGTTTTAATTGGAGACTGGAAGATTGCGGCTGTCGTAGGCGGCCTATCCGCGGCGGTCTCCTTTTTCGCACAGTCGCCTCCGTGGCTCTCAATGGCGGTGGGCTTAGCCTCGTCTTCGGCTCTCTACGGCGCCATGATAATTCTCCAAATGCGTGAGATAGGTTTAGCGGAGGGAGCTTTGTCTCAGTTCCTGAGAGACGTTACAGAGTACCGGAAAATGGGCTATGATATAACAAAGGCAGTAATCCGTATAGCTGAAGAGAACACATACAACCCGGTTCTTGATACTTTACTGGACAGCGTGGCGAAGCAGCTTACTTTAGGCGTCAGGTTCCCCGAAGTTGAAGTTCGGACGAGGAGCTGGCTGGTGAAGATGTGCTTCTTTCTCTTGGGGCAGGTTGTGGAGTCAGGCGGAGGAACAGCTAAATGCTTGGAGACGTTGACTGACTTCATAGGGCATGTTGTCCGCGTAAAGAAAGAGGTTCGGGCAACCATGAGACTCTACCAGGTTCTGAGCCTATCCACGCCAATAGTTCTCAGCTTCGTGGTTGCACTTATGTTTTCACTCCTAACGGCTTTCGCAGCGGTACTTGCTCCTGCCGCCGAAGCCGGATTAATAAGCGAAATAGCTCAGGTTCCAGAGGCGCTTATCGAGCAGTGCTATATGCTCGTCGTAGCTTCCTCAACATGTATCGCGATGCTTTCAACGAAAGCTGTGGATCTCACTATGAAGAACACCCTCTGGGTAACCGTCAATATAATTTTAGCCGCGGCGGGGATAGCCTTCGCCGCTCCGCTATCAAAAATGTTGATGAAGGCAACCCTAAATATATGACGGGGGAGTTCGCTTTGAATTTCGGCGAGTTCGAGATAATTGGGAGGATCATCTACGCCGGCTTCGACTGCGATGGAAACATCCACATCATTTTGGCAAAAAATGATAAGTTCTGGGCTGAAATGGCAATCAGATTCCTGAAGGCTCTTGAGGGAGAAGTTGTGAAAATTAGCATAAATAACTGGTGTTCGAGGGAGCAGAATAAAAATAATACGAAGAAAACGCCGCCAAGCACAAATAATGGACAGGCACTAAAGAGACGGAGGTAAAAAGAGACTGCTCGGACAGTAAAAAGGCTCTGAACATGGCGCGCTAATCTTGATTCCCCACTAAGCTAAAAATTCCTTTTTGATGACAAGAGATGGAAAACTACTTCTTTTTCTTTGTAACCTCTTCCTCGCGGAGGTTTACCGCGAAATATTCAACTTCTCCTTTTCTAACCGCCTCTAAGAGCTGCAAAATCTTCTCCCTAGCCTTCTCAAAGGGCATAGCATACTGTAGCGCGCCGCTCTCCATCGACTCACTAGGTCTCCTAGGCAGGACGCACAATATTTCTATGATCGGGCTGTTTGCGGTCTCCGCCAATTAGCATCACCAACAACAACGCCTTTGCCACACTTAAAAAACAAAGTCATGGAGATAACTTTAAAGAGATGATGCCAATTCTCCTCTTGGGTGGGCGATCCTTGAGCAGAGATATGCAATTCAACTGGATTGAAGTCAGGCCGCTTCTCTCTGGGAAGTTTGACGTTGGAAATTTTTCAAGAATTCTCGACTACTTACATAATACTGGCAGGCCCTTTAGGTTTTTTGCAGCTAATTGCCCAAGCACAAGGATTGAGGGCATGAGGGCGGTGAGAATCTTCATTCAGCTTGAGGATAGGGAGGTGGCTGAACGTCTTTCAAATTTTTTGAGGTCAAGCTTGGATGTCGAAGTTATTATTGGCTCCGCTCCGCCAGCAAAAATTTATCCATATTGTGTCGAATTCGCTTTAAAGGGCTATGGTTCCCAGCCAATATGCGACCACAAGCAAAAGCCAGAGGCGAACCCCATCGATGCGCTCATAGGTGTTTTAGCCACATCCGACGCTGCCTTCGAGGTTCTCGCCATCGGCGATAAAAAGGCTAGAAGGGAGTCGTTGAATTATATCTCAAAAAAGATGGGGAAAAGCACAAGCTTCCTCGGGATCCTCGCAGATCAAGTATTGGCGATATTAGATGCTATTGTTGGGGCGCCCCCACCAAAGAAGACAGCGGCGAAAGACCTAGATCCATTCACAAAAATTAGGGTGGAAGCAGCGAGCTGGAAAGCAAGCCAAAACCTCTTCCGTTGCGAAGTCAAAGCGTACGGAGACCAGAAAGCGGTAGAAGCCATAAGCGAAGCGCTTCCTTCATCATCGCTTAACAGATTTAGAGTTCTGAGAAGAACCAGAAGCGTAGTAGCCCCCAAAAAAGAGATCCAGGCGCCTAAGGGGAGGGAGTTTAAGACTAGTCTCCTTAAATATGCCGCGCTCATACCGCTTTCACTCTTTTTCGTTGCTTGGCTTCTGCTGGGTGTGATTGATCCCCTGAGACTTGCAAACATTGACCTTTTCGCAATAGCCTTAACTCTCGTCTCGTCTGTGATGTTATGGGCGCTCTTCAAAGCCCCAGAGCCGCTCATACTCTCAACCAGCGAGCTCAGCCTGATAGTTGGGTTGCCGACGGCCATTGGAAAACTGCCAGTTGAAATGGGCATAACGCGCCTAACCCGCGACCAACTCGTGTACACGCCGCCATTAATACCGGAATGGAAAGCTGAGGGCACAATAGAGCCGCAGGAAAAAATCAGAAAGCTCGAAGTAAAGGTCTTTACCGGCGAACCATTCAGGATAACGGATATACTGGTGGATCCGCGGACAAGCTTGCCCCTTCCCAACAAGCCATTTGAAATCTATGACGAGAAAGGGAGAAGGGTCTATTCAGGTATAACAGACGAGAAAGGCGCCCTAGAGGTGGTGTATGTGGCGGAGAAGCCTGGCAGCATGAATCTTGAGGTGAGGGCTGAGGGTTATATGACGCCCCTCCTTATCATCGAAATCTTGGCAGAGAACGGTTCTACAACACCATAGCCAAAAAGACATTCATGGCTAATTTTTTTAAGTCTCCACGCATTTGTCTTTTAGGCGGTTATATTTGAGACGAGGTTTAAGCGAAGTTGTTGCGACACTCCTGCTGGTCATCATCGTCATAGCATCCTCCACCTTATACCATGTTTTCTCCATGAGATACGCCTATACACTATTCATGAAGGGCTCCGTATCCTTCGAAACAGCGGCCCTCTACAAGAAAGGGGATGGTTCATGTCTCTTCACGTGCACAATAAAGAATACTGGTGAGAAGCCAGCCAAAAAAGTGCTAATAAAACTCGCCGACGAAGCCTGGGTTCAGCTTCCCGTAGACGAGTATCATCCGCTTAACCCCGGATGCACAACTTCAATATCCCTCTCAAATGGCGAGGGGGGACTATCAGGGGACTATGTGGCAGGTCTAACATATCCTCTGGCAGTCCAAGCAACATTTATAGACGAAAGCACATTCACGACAGCTACAAATGTTCAATGTATTGGAGTTGGAGGCCAACCGCAGTGTGTTTATTTCGCTTGGACCGACAATGATTATGTGGCTCATGTTTTAGAGATAGAGGCCGTGGATTTTGAAATAAGAAGGCTTAGAGACTACGATGATAGAGAGAAGGATTATTGGTGGGACTTTTCTGGCGTTTTAGAGAGGGATGGAGAGTGGCTTTATTGTTATTTGGTTGGCTTCGTAGACGACTCCTACGGCTTTGATCTTGTCGCCAAGGTCGACCCTGCAACGCTTGACATAGTAGATATTGCTAACGTAACGGATTACTGCTGGAACGTGGCCTTTCCAGTTCAAATTGGTCCTGGTGAAGAATATGATCCGGGCAGCTACACTTGCGATCTATGGGATGCTGAGTTGTATGGTAATCGCCTATTTATCTATCTCGAAGTGTTTTACTGGGTTTACATCGTATCAGAAGACGATTGGGATTTCAGGGGCGACTACATCGTGCTGGCGCTTGACACCAACACGTTTGAATTTATTGGCTACATAGACAGCGCGAAGGTGAAGCGCTTGTACCCAGGATACTACACAGACGTTTATGCAGAAATAGAGGGCATGAGAATATGCGAAGCAACGGGCGAGCTGCTCTTAAATGTATGGTTTGAGTATTCAGAATGGTGGTGGGAATGGTATTTCACAGCAATAGTGGCAATTAACCCTCTCACCCTAGAGCCGTCTGGCAAATGCTGGACACTTCCATGGTATTGCACCTTACTTCACGCAGATGAAAAGTATCTATATCCCTCTAGGTATAGCCTTGAACTGGATCCCAATCAAGACGATAATATCGCCCCGCGAAAAATCTATAAAGTTGATAGGGAAAGCGGAGCGATTCTTGGCGAAGTCATGGTCATGAACACTTTAGCTGGCCTTAAAATAGATGGAGTGTATGTTGATGGGAAACTATACATATTTAGCGACCTTACGGAAGTGAGTTATTCTTCTAGCGGAAGAAGATTAACAAGTTATTTCTCTGCTGCCAGAATAGACCTTTCTAGGTTTTTGGTGGAGGAGGATAGGCTGACTTCTTGGACTCATTACCAGTTTATCGACGTATATACTTACTACTTTTTTGACAGTATGACGGACGACAAGTATCTCTATTACCCATATTATTTCGACGATGCAGTATACCTTGGAAAAATCGATCTATCAACCCTTGAGATAAATCCGGCGAACGTGCCTAAAATAACCATACCCCCATGATAGCTCTCCATGAAAGGCCGTTTTACATATTTTATATGTGGTTCCAATCCCTTGATCCTAGGAGGCGTTATATACGGAGACCGTGTTCCAAGAGATAAGCCCGGCTGATTTCTTCTATAGAAATAGTGAGCTTGTGGGCTTCTCAAATCCGGCGAGGGCCCTCTTTACTGCCGTGAGGGAATTTATTGAAAACTCCTTGGATGCGACTGAGCCGGCTGGAATCCTTCCAGAAATCTATGTGCGTCTCTCAGCTGCAAAGAGGTGGAAGGAGGGAACATACAATCTTCTTGTCAAGGACAATGGCATCGGCATACCGTTCGAATACGTTCCCTTCGCGTTCTGCTAAGTGGTCGGGAGTGTGGGCGACTGATATAGAGCGGTATAAGTTGCCAAGCGAGGGTCTAAGCGAACTGGACATGAAGCGCCTAAATGAGCTCGCGCGAGACCCAAGATACAGCGGCGAACCCTGGAGAAGAGAACTGAAGACATTTATGAAGAAGAAGAGGAAATGCGAGCTTGAAGCGTTCTCAAGACACGGACTCACCTACATCGTAGACAAATATCTCCCAAAGAGGCTTAGCGAGAAGGAAATGAAAGGTTAATCGCCTTAGAATCCGGCTGCAGAATGCGAGAAGTCTGGCCGCCACATTGTTTCACTAAGAGACAGCCAGCCATGTACGCCGATTTTCATGAAAATTCAGCCTAGCTTAAAAGCGATTAAACAAGCCTTCAAAAACGCATATGCGTATTCACAGGAAGAGTTTAGAAAACTGAGGTCATATTTCTTCAGCCTCTTCGCACCGATCAGGACAAGCTTTGCCTTAAGCGTTGTTTCATTTGAAGAAATACTAGTCCTCCCCCTCCTCGGCATCCATAATACCTTTCTCCGTTATCACAAAAGGAGCTTCTCTCTCAGGCAAATATGGGCTGTCGATCACCCTTGCAATCCTCTTGTTTTTCACGCCCCTCCTTATGTAGACCCTGTGGGTACAGCCGTGCGCCATTATGTGGCCGCCCGCTGGCCTGCTTGGGTCAGCTATAAACGTTAAGCTTGGATTGGCTTGAACTTGGTTGGTTATAACCACCGCTAGGTTGTAGGCTTCGGCAAGCCTTAGGAGCTTATGGAGGTACTGGTTGAGTCTCTGCTGCCTTTCTGGCAGGGCTTCGCGTCCAATATATTCGCTCCTAAAATGGCTTATCATGCTATCCACAACGACAAGCTTTACGTCGTTCTCAGGGCACAGCGTAAACAGCCTGTCTATAAGCAGGCATTGATGGCTGCTGTTGTAGGCCCTTGCTACGAAGATACTATTCGACGCGGCGGCGGGGTCAAGACCGTACCCCGAGGCTATCTGATTTATGCGCTCTGGAGCAAATGTGCCCTCAGTATCTATAAAAGCAACTTTGCCAGCGAGCCCGCCCCTCTCATACGACAACTGAGCTGTCACGGAGAGGGTTAAGCAGAGCTGTGTTTTTCCGGAGCTATACTCCCCTATCAGCTCGGTAACCGCCTGCGTTTCGATCCCACCCCCAAGTATCTCGTCCAGCTTCTTTGAGCCCGTCGTGCACCTTCTCATGCTCTGTCTCTTCTCGTAGAACTCCGCGGCGGTCTTGAAATCGGCCGAGAGAAGTTTCCTCGCTGACTCCTGAATCTTAAGCACATTTCCAAGGCCTATTCCCGTCTTCTCAGAGATCTCTACTGGAGGTGTGACAACTATTGATTCGACGGTTACGAAGCCAGATGCCCTAAGCTTCGACGCTATGGTCGGCCCAACCCCCTCAAGTGACTCCAAATCCTCCAACTTGCCACCTCCACTACAACAATCCCTAAATATTATTTAAGGTAATTATACATGTTCTCTTTTAACGGCTCATCGTAGATTTATGGGAGAAACGTGGCTATTTTCCGAATGCTGAGGAAACCTTAGAACAAGGTTTATATATACCTTAGGTTTAATAAACCTTAGGTGTGAGAATGACCAGAGGATCTTCTTTTAGAAGGGATCTTATCGCATACGCCAAGGATAGGTTGGTGTCGGAGGGCGCCAGAGTTCTCAGCTATAATGCCGGAGCTAGGGGCTCCGACGCCGAGGTCATTGGCGTGAGAGGTGGCAGAGTCGTTGCAGTTAAATGTTATACTCAGGTTCAGCTGAAGAACCTGAGGAGGGTTCTCGCGAGGCTGAGGGGGCGCTTCGATGAGATTATCGTATGTGTGCCGGATGAGACCGAGGCTGGGAAGCTAGCGGATCTGGAGCGTGATGTAATTGTCTGGGTGGCTGGGCTCGATAGACCCGTGAGCGTCAGGCTTCCAAGGAGACTCGTCCGGAGACTTGAGTCCATGAGAAGGGGGGAGGAGGAGGTCGCGGAGGTCATAGAGAGACTGCTTGCGTCGGCGGGTGATATGTGATGGCCGAGGACATATTTTTCCAGCAGTACATTAAGTCCCTCTCTAGATTGGATCTGCCAAGCCCCCCATCCTTCGAGGAGCGCAGAAGCATTTATGTTGGCTTCTGGCACGTCTTCAGCGGCAAGCGTGCGGTGCCGAGCTTCGCGGTTGTGGACGGAAGCAGGTTCATATCAGCCTTCAGGGGAGGCGTGAAGGCCGTCTGTTCGAGGGCCCTAACCCAAGTGTACGAAGGCGGGAGACTTGTCGACGACGTTAAGGAGATCGATGTGAAGGTTGGGCGCAGGCTTGGGAGACCCTCACTCTACATGAGGGCGCTTGAGCTGAGGTGTGTGAAGCGAGCTTTGGAGAAGCACCCAAGCATCTCGATCGCGATCTGCGACGGAGATCTATACCCGCAGATCCACCCGGCGCTGGCTAGGTTCTCGGAGGAGGAGGTTGAAGCCTACATCGCCTACCTGAGCGCGTTCCTTGAACTCTATGAGCTCGCAGAGAGGCGCGGTATCCTCTTAATCGGCGTATCAAAGGACAGCTTTGTCAACTATCTGAGGGCTAGGATCATCACCGCCAGCATATCCAAAGAGGATCCGGGTCTCGGCCAGAGACTGGCCCGAGAGAGGAGCATGAGGAGGATTGTGAGAGCGCTTGCATCCGCCACCAGCCAAACAGGTGTGCTCAAACACTACCTGAGCGAGGCTGAGGCAGCCACATCGGACGAGGAAGCCTTCGATGAGAGCGCAAGCGAGCCCGGAATCTCTAGGCCGCTTATTTTAGCGCCGCAGCCAATCTACTTCGGAGAGGAGATCGAGGCGGGGACAAGGAGCTGGGGGGTCTCGAGGATAAGGGTGCGGCTCCGTCAGAGCGGGTTGCCCTTCAGCGAGGTCACAGCCCTCCTCGACAGGATCTATGAGATGCCGCCAGCAATACTCTTCTATTGGAGACCGTGGCACGGCGTGGGGGTATACAGGGTTGATGTCAGCGGCTGGGGCGTCGGTGTTAAATGCAAGTGGGAGGAGGTTGAGGGCGACTGCTTCCTTCCAGATGACGAGGTCCCCGCCTGCATGGAAATTGCTTCAACGCTCAACGGGCTGAGCCCGGAGCCATTCGCAGTTAAGCCCCTTCTAGACGTAGATGGCCTTGTGAGATTTGATAGGGGAACGTTTAAGGAATGCTACGAGCCACTACTCATCGACGCTCTTAGAAGAGCTGGCTTTAAAGCGGTTTTAACCAAGCGAGATATTAGGGAGCTTGCAGTGAGGGAGTGATATGCCAGCACCGAGTGAAGTTGGGGTTGTCTTAGACGGCGCTACGCCGCTTCTCTTTCCATTCAAAGTGGCTAAAGGCGTGGACATACCCCTCCACGAATATGTTGTCGCCGAGGTGGGTGGGAGGAAAATCCTGGCAGAGGTTGTCAGCGTCGGGGCCAGGAACCCGCTCGCTAGGGAGAGGATGGCTGGCCCCGGGATGAGCGGCACCGAGATGTACGGCTACGAGGTTGCTACGGCCGAGGTTCTAGGCTACATGGAGGGTAGGAGGGTTATGAGACCAAAGTATGCGCCTAAGCCCGGCACGCCAGTCTACTTGGCCGACAGCGGGGTGCTACAAGAATTTTATAGGGGCGAGGAGGAAAGAATCCCGATATACATCGGTTCACTTCTCCATAGGGATGACGTCGAAGTGCCAATCCACCTCCAAGACCTCTCATTCCACCTAGGCATATTCGCTCAGACCAGGGCTGGCAAATCCTACCTGGCAGGCGCGATAATGGAAGGCATACTAATGAACACCAACTTCCCAGTAATCGTCATAGACATTCACGGCGACTACGTGATGATGGACAGGGCGGCTGAAAGCGACAGGAGGCACGGCGATTTCAACGTCGTCGTCTACTATCCGCCGAAGGCGCCGAAGATAAGGGGCGTCACGGCTGAGCAGAGGGAGCTGAAGATAAGCCCGAGACAGATGGGCTACGACGCCCTCCTAGAGCTACTAGGCGGCCTAGGCGAGCTCCAGAGCATATGGCTGCGCAATATACTTAGGGATTTAAGGGATGGCGGAAGATCGTTCGGTCTTGGAAACGTCATAAACGAGATCAAGGGGATCCTGAGTGACGACGAGGATCTCCGTCCGGAGGAGAGGAGGAGACTCCTTTCAATTCTCGCTAGGCTCGAGGATCTGGGCGAGGAGATCGAGTTACCTGCAGAGGAAACCCCGATCAGCGACTTCCTAAGGCCTAAGACGCTTAGCGTGATATGCTTGAGAGGCCTAAGATCTAGGATCCAAGACGCATATGCGGGTTTAATAGTTGAAATGATATTCAGGCATCACGTAAACAACTTCGACTTTGACGACCCGAAGAAAGCGCCGCCCGTCTTCATCTTCATTGAGGAGGCGCATAGGGTCGCGTCGGTCGAGGGTAGGGGTTACGCGCCTAGGGTGATATCCACGGTCATAAGGGAGGGGGCGAAGTTCGGGGTCTACCTAGCCCTGATAAGCCAAAGGCCTAGGAGCATAGACCCGAACGTGCTTGCAAACATCGGAAACTACGCAGTTCTCCGCATCACAAACGCCCAAGACCAGAGCATGATTGAGAGCGCAAGCGAGAGCTTCAGCCACAGGCTCGTAGAGGATCTGCCCGCCCTAAACCAAGGCGAAGCCGTCTTAGTCGGCCCATACGTGCCGCTTCCAGCCATAATCAAAGTTAAGAGGAGGAGAACCGTCCACCACGGAGCAACCCCGGGTCTCTCCATCCTGAACAGGAAGCTCGGAGAGATCATTAAGGAGGCGGAGGATGAGAGATGGTGAAGATCGGGGTCTTTTCCGACACCCATATTGGAAGGGCGGTGCCGAACATCATAGGAGAGTATAGGCGGAGGGCCTTCAGGCACGCCTTCACCCAGGCAATAGACGCGCTCATCAAGGAGGGCGTTGAGTACGTGCTCCACGCAGGGGATCTCTTCGAGAAAAGGAGCATGTGGCCCTCAGACTCCCTCTTCGTGAAGGAGGAGCTCCAGAGACTTGTTGACTCTGTTGGAGGGGGCCTGAGAATAATCATTGTGAGAGGAAACCATGACGGCACCCCCGAGAACAGCGCGCTCAATTACATCGAGCACCCCCTTGCAAAGTACCTTACAGTCATCGGCGAGAGAACGCTGCATGGGGAGCCTGAAGTCTATGTGGACGGGGCCTTCGCAGCTGCGGGCTTCGGGTACACACCATATGCGTCTCCAAGGCTGATGAAGGCGAAGGACACTCTGAAGGATGCGTTAAGCGGAGCCCATGCCCCACATAAGATCTTCCTAGCCCACATGTTTGTTGAGGGGCAGAACATTCCGCCTGGCATCCCAGAATATCAGGTGGCCCCCCTTAGTACTATTAGGGATCTCGGAGCAGATATAGTTGTAGCAGGCCACAACCACGAGCGCCTACTCAGGAACTCGGAACAACTTCTCCTGCTCACGCCCGGCGCCACCGAGGCAATAGACCTCTCAGATGAAGGGCCATTCGGCATCCACATACTTGATCTGGGCAAGAAAATTGAGTGCAGATTTATTCAGCTCAAGCCCCTCTACAACATCAAGAACGCTGTTATCGATAGCGGCAGCGCCGCGGAACAGCCGAAGTGGTTCGTTGAAAAAGCCATTGAGGCCGTGCTCGCCTTCTCAGACGAGCTTAGGAGCAACGGATCTAGCGGGATCATGAGACTGGTGCTTCGAGGCTTGCTGGACGGGAACAAATTTGACGTTCAATCTGACCTAGAGGGGCGGCTGCGCGAGGAGCAAAAGGAGAACCCGCTTCTCCTCCACATTGAGGTTGACAATTTATTAGATGAAGTGAAGGCGGCCCAAGCCAGCTTGCAAGAGCACATGACCAGAGACGAGTTTCTCCATGAAGTTTTCAGCATTCTGGGGGGAGATAAAATGGCCGAAGCCCTACAACTCGCGAATGAGGTTCTGATGGAGCTTGAGGAAAAGGCAAGCCCCCAGACAGGCCTTTTGAAGGAATCTGACAGGAGATCCTTTATCGAGAAGTGGCTTCGCTTGCTCGGGGGGTAGTGTGGAGTTGCTGATAGAAAGGCTTGAGATCAGAAACTTTGAGGGGTACAGGCACGCGGTAATAGATTTTGCAAAGGGTTTAAACATAATAACTGGCAGGAACTCAACGGGGAAGACAACCCTGCTTGAAGCGATCGCATACGCGCTCTACGGCGAGGCTCCGGGCGGCAGAAAAAGACTTCTCGTCTCAAGGCTACAGGGCGCTAGTGGCGCGATGCTCGTCAAGATCACCTTAAATGTGAATGGTAGGCGCATAGAGGTTCTGAGGGAGGGCAGGCTCTACAGGAGAGGAGGCTCCGAGGAGTATAGAACTGAGAGGGTCGGTCTCAAGGTCGACGGGAGAAACGAGAACATACACAGCGAGGAGGAACTGAACAGAAGGGTTAGCGAGCTCCTCGGTATGGGCGTTAAGGCCTTCACCACCCTTGTATACGCTAGGCAGGGGGAGCTTACGAGCATACTTGAACCAAAGAGGGAGGACATGGACTTGATCCTCGGCATATCTCTGCTCAAGGAGCTCGCGGAGCAGCTTGAGACAGTAAAGAAGGTCTTGGAGAAGTATGAAGGGATGGACGCCAAAACAATGCACGGCATGTATAAGCGGCAGCTCCCGGCGCTGAGAAAGCAGATAGAGCAGCTGGCAGCGCAGGCCAGCAGCCTCTCAGACGACGTAAGAAACTTGGAGGAGATGCTTAGCAAGGCCAGGTCAGCTGAGCTGAGAGGTCTCCTCGCACTAATTGAGGAGAGAAGTGACCTCGAGAAGCGCATACGCAGCTGCGAGGACACTTTGAGAGGCATATTAATCGAGAGGGGCGCTGAAAGCCTAGAGCGTCTCAACCAGCGTGCGGCCGAGACCGCCCAGAGGGAAACTGAACTAAAGCTAAAGATTCAGGGTCTTAGAGCCGAGGAGAGCCGCCTCAAAGAAGAGCTGGATGATCTGGTCGCCAAAATAAAGGAGGTTGAAGCCTACCTGAGGAGCGCCGGTGTCTTCACACCTGAGGATCTTGAGCTAAAGATAAAGGCGAAGAGCGCCGCATACGCCCGTATAAACGTTGACCTGGAGGCGGCCAAGTGGGAGTTTAGCGCCGCGGAAGAGAAGAGGAACACGCTTCTTGGCAGGGTTAATATACTGGCCAGCGAGATCGAGGAACACATGAGGATCCTCAGAGAGGGTCTAGGGAGCTGCCCTACCTGCGGGCAGGAAGTCGATCCAGCGCTGCTTGTGGATCTGGTTGAGCGGAAGAAGATTCTGCTCGAGCAAGTGAAGGAGGAGGCGTCAAAGTTTGAAAGCGAGTATACAAGACTAAAAGAGAAGGTGTGCTCGCTAGAGGCGGAGGCTACGCGTCTCTTCAATGAAGTTGCTGGCCTTCGCGAGACCCACAGCAGAGTGCTCTTAATCTTGAATGGCAAAACCGTAAAGATGCTGGAGGAGGAGAAGGACAGAGCGCAGGCGACCCTCGAGGGCGTCCGCGAGAGTATAAATGAGGCAAGCATGCTACTAGCGGCGGCCCAATCTGAAAGAAGAGCCCTTGAAGAAGCTGCTGAAAGGGCCCGCAAGCTTGAGGAAGAGAAGAGGAGGCTTGAAAGTGACCTTCAGAGATGTCTCAGCAACTTACAGGCAGCGCTACAGGCCTTGGGCCTACAAGTCAAGCCAGATGACCCGGATCTAAAGGCTAAGGTTGCAGAACAGTTACCCTTAAGCCCCGAAGAGATTTCAAGGAGGGAGAAGGATCTCCATGCCAAGAGGCAGCAACTAAGCAAGCTAAAAAAGGATCTGGAAGATTTAGAGGCGGGTGCGCGGGAAACTGAGAGGAAGATAAATGAGCTGGAGAGGAGACTTGAGAGGGCGCGGCTATGCGAGCGGCTCTTGGAGAAAGTGAGGGGTGGGATTGAGGAAGTTAGGGAGAGACGGCTCAAGCGAATAGCTGACGAAGCCCTGAGAATATACGAGTTGCTTACCGACCAGCGCGTTTATAAGGCATTTAGGCTAAGCGACGACTACACGGTTGAGGTCTTCCCCTCAAGGCTCGAGGGTTACATACCAGCTAAGAGGGTTGGCGGGGGCCACCAAACATTAATAGCCTTGGCAATAAGGACCGCCCTCCTCCGCGTGCTGAACAAGGGGGGCCTCATCGTCCTGGATGAACCGACGTATGGCGTCGACTCGGATAACTTGCCGCAATTGATGAGTTTCATCTCGGAGGCCGCGAAAAAACTGGAGCAAACAATACTTGTTACGCACCACGGGTTCGGCGTGGAGGAAGCCGCCAACATAATTAGAGTTAGCATCGCCCCCGACGGATCCTCGGTAGCCAGCAAACCCTAAAAGTGAGGAGGTTTGGGCTATGGAAAAGGAGAGAAGAGGGATGGAAGAAAACGCCGGACTAGAAGGATCACCTAGAGGAGAAAATCAACAAGCTTTTTTGCCAAGTCATTTATTGCTAACACAGCCTCGTCGATGGTTTTAGAACCAACGCAAACAACTTTTCCGTTCGCGAAGATCAAGAACGTTTTGCCGTTATCATGGATGATGGCGCCAGGGAACTTCTCCGGCTCATAATGGCCAAAGTATTTTTCGGCAACCTTCTCCACATTAATAGTAAAACCAATACTTGCTGAGACAACCACGTTTTGGACCGAAACTTCTGGGTCGCCGACACGCACCCCTTTTTCCCTCAGCTCACTCACAAGTTTGCTCACGGCTGCTTTGGCCTCCTCCTCACTTTTTACGCCCGTACAGACGCATTTTCCGGAAGCGAATAGAAGAATAGTCGCCGGCGGTCTCGAAATCCTGCAGACGGTGCCAGTAAACCTTTGTTTATGGCGCTTTGCCGGAATAACCTTGGTTATAACATCAAGGTCTAGAGGATGCGGGAAGGTGACAGACGACACAACGTTCTCTATATATATGTTCACTATGCATCCCCTAAAACGAAAAAGTTTAGAACTTTTAAATTTGTTCAGCATTCTCCACGAATAAAGTCCGGGATTTTGCCGATCTTTCTGCAATAGCTGCGTAGACTACTGCTTCTTTTGATCCTTGCCCTTAAACGTACATTTTATAGCGGTATTCCTGAAAATCTCTACTACAGCGTCTAGAATTTTGAAACAACACATTTCATTCTTTAAAAAGGTTTTTAGGCGTTAGGTATTTTGGTGGTCGCTTGCTTGAAGTTCAAGTTCTCAGAAGATTTTGAAATAGATACAGAGGAGGAGCCTTGGCGAAGCGAAGGGATTCGCATAGCGCTTTACTCTGCCCCCGGGACTGGTAAAAGTTATACTGTAGCAGCCTGTATTGTCGAGCCATTCCTTGAGCAGGGGGGCACGGTCATCATCTTTGAACCGCGTTCAGAGTGGCACACACTTAAAGAGGCGTTCAGTCCAATTATGGTCATCGGCGGGCCATTTCAAGACGCTCCCCTTGCCCCAAATAGCGCCAGAATATATGCTGAGGCGATAGTCAAGCATGGGGTGAGCATGATCTTCGACTTTTCTGAGACTGAGGACAAGGATTTAGTCCGCTTCTCAGCCGAGTTGCTTGCAAGGCTTTACACGCTTCAGAACGTCTATAGAAGGCCCCTTCTTCTCTTCTTCGAAGAGATGGCTGAGTACTGCCCGCTCCGCTCAACGGGAAGGTCTGTCGAGCCTTGGATATATGATAGAATGAAGTCGCGTGTGGTTAAGATTGCCACTCAGGGCAGGCCGTTAGGCTTCAATCTGGTCTTCACAAGCCAAAGACCAGCTCAATTAGACTTCACGGTAAGAATGATGGCAAACCTAAGCCTATACGGCAAATTCCACCCGAGAGACCTTACTGATTTAAGGGAGGTTTTAAGGTCGTATGATGCGGCTGTCAAGGCTGAAGACTGCGTGAATATGTCGCGTGGTTGCTGGATAGCAATAGCCGCGGGGGAAGCTAAAATGATTAGCATAACGGCAAAGCGAAGGACAACGCATGGAGCTGACACGCCCTCCCTTAAATCCATCGCGCCTCTTCCGGAGCAAGCGAGGGAGACTATCGAGCAACTTGCAAAGGTCATAGTTGAAGCGCTTGAGAGAGAACGTAGAGAAGAAACGGAGGTTGAGAAGGCAAGAGCTAGAATCCGTGAGCTGGAGAGCCAGCTGGAGGAGGCGAAAAAAGAGATTGAGAGATTAAAAACCGCGCTGGCAGTCAAAGAAACATTGAAGGTTGAAATCAAGCCAGTTGAGGTTAAAATCCCCGAAAATAAGTTTTTAACAATTGCCCACCAGCAGCCGCATTACCTGCCAAGCACCCTTGAAAGCTTAGATGAAAACGCGAAGCAAGTGTGGCTTCTGCTCAAACAGAAACCGGGCCGCTATAAAGTGGAAATCATGGCAGCCCTCGGCTGGGGGAGAAAACGTCTAGAAAAGGTGCTTCGAGTTCTCCAGAACAGGCGGCTCATCAAAATTCAAGGGAAGAAGATCTATGCCTTGGAGCCAATAATTTAGGTGGGAATTTTGTGAAAAAGCGGAAGAAAATATGCGTTGATGGCGCGGGTTGGAGACGTGAAGACATGGCTTTTCTTTTTAAGTTTTTTACGCCTTTTAAATAACGGGCCAAGGCTTGCCAAGAGTAAACAATAGGATTTTGTGGTTCGGCGATATAAGCTTCGTAAACCAGCCCTCGATAGATACCCCCTTCGGCAAGATGAGCATACGCCAGCTTGGGGGCTTAGGTTTCTTTGCGTTGCTAGCTTGGATGTTGTTTCAAGCGTTGAGCTTTGTGAGCGATATAATCTTTCGAGCTCTCCCAGCTGTGGTTGTCTTTTTTGCTGGCGCAGCGTTGTTTACTTGGCCAGTTAAGACTATACCGCCGGAGAGAACGATCCTTCTAGCTCTTGGTATTGGAAGAAAGTCCCCAAGAAGAAAGACTGAGAAGGTGAAGAAGAAGGCGCCCACAAAGGCTCCGGCTCCAACAGTCAAAGTATCGAAGGCGCAAGCGGTTGTTGGTGAGCCCCTTAAGATCGTTGGTACGCTTAGAGACCCCAGCTTGGGAACACCTCTCGCAAACAAGAGCTTTGAAGTCTATGCTGATGGAACCCTCTTTTATAGGGGCGTGACAGACGAGCAAGGCGGTTTCGCGGTTGTCTTCATACCGCAGGATGTAGGTATCGTAAAGATTACCGTTAAACCGGAGGGCGTTGTCGGCGCAGAACAGAGTATTGAGGTGGCAGTAAGCGGGGCGCCAGCGGAGGTGAGATGACGGGGAAAAGAATCGATGAGAGATCAGTATATGCATATGAGGTCTTCCCAATCAATTTCACTCTCCTTCCTGATGAGAAGCAGGCGGAAATAATCGAGAGATTTAAGGGCTTCCTTAACGCTCTAAACAAGACGTTGAGGATACATGTTATAAAATCGAAGAAGACCATTAACTTAGGGGAGGAAAATATCGAGGCAACGTACTACCGCTTTTTCATGGAAAGTTTTGGCTCGCCGCTAGATGGGCTCCTTTCATATATGGGTCTGAAATATCAGCGCGTTACAGAGATTCCAAACATCGAGCCGGTAAAGGTTTTCCCGAGGTTCATAGCCTTGCCCGGCGGGTGCATTGCAAAGGTCTTTACAATATATGCCCTTCCTGGGAGTTTAATAGAAGGCTTTATAACGGAGACCTATGGAGTGGTTGACCGTCTTTTAATTGAGATAAAGCCTCTGCAACCTGACAAAGCTACTAAGCAGATCGATAAGTATGCAAGGTTGATTGGAGGTTTAAGAGCCGCAGATCTAAGCAAGGGCAGAACGGTTCCTAGAGAGATTGAGTTAAAAGCGGCCATGGTAAACGAGCTTCGCGATAAACTCATAGCTGGCTTAGCAAGACTCTTTGAGGTTAAGTGTAATCTATGTGTTGTAGGGAAGGACAAAAATGAACAACGAGCTAATGAGAAAGCGCTTAAAGAGATACTACAAGCTAGGCTCATTCTTGTGGACAGCCCCGCGTATCTCCAATATGAAATGATGATGGGGATTGAGGGCAAAAAACTCTTCATGGATACTGATACGCTTTCATGTTTCTTCCCATTCATAAGCGAAGACGTGATTGAAACGCCCGGCGGCATATTTCTTGGGTTCAACACGATGACTGGTTCACCAGTCATATATGACCCGCTCCTAAGGATGAACCAAAACATTATGATTGTAGGTAAATCTGGCTCGGGTAAGTCCTTTACGAGCAAGTTGCTCCTTTCAAGACTAGCCAACCGTTACAAAAACCTAGCCTTCTTTATAATAGACCCAGAAAACGAGTACGGTCTGGTTGGCAAGATGCTCGGGGCTGAGATTGTGGACATCCATCCAAATAAGCTTCTAGGGCTGGATCCCGTCCAGATATTTGCTGGCAGTAAGGATACTGCTGCTGCAATCCTAGCGGATATAGCGAGAGTGCGTGATGAGGATCTTTACGATGAGCTCAGAGGTCTTGTTGGTGCCTACAACACCATTTTTGAGGTCTTCATGAACGCTTCGCCGGACCTCAAAAAACGATTGAAAAGCTTGGTTGATGGAGCCGACAGATTTTTAGTTGCGGGAGACCCATTGCCTTTCACAAGAAGAATGGTCTTTAACCTATCACCGATCCACAGGGCTTACCAACTAAGCCCTGAAAGAAGCGTAACGCTTCAAGCAGCAAACATCCTAATATTTAGCAAGATCTGGCAGATGCTCGATAATCCAAACTTCATCCCGTTACAGGATCCAAAGCTTGTGATCGTGGATGAGGTGTGGATGTATGTTACGATGCCAGCAGCCGCACGATTCTTAGAAGGAGTTGCTAGGAGGGGGAGAAAACGCAACATCATATTTGTTATTAACACGCAAAGAGCTTCGGATGTTCTTGAGGGCGCAGGTGGAAGAGCGCTTGCTGAGAACTGCGCGACAAAAATCCTTATGCGCCAAGATGAAGCTGCCGTCAAATATGTGGGTGACGCATTTGGTCTTTCAACGTATGAAATGGATGCGATCCTCGAGTTCCAACCGGGACAGGCGATTCTAATAGCGGAGAATATACACATACCCGTCAGATTCATACCAACGAAGGAAGAATACTCCCTCTTCACAACGAAGCCCACAGAAAGAATACTGGTTTAAAAACAACAACATCTCATGTCTGCAACTTTTAAGGTCCGCTCTTTCTTTGATTTTGAGTTAAAATGACTCCCTTCGCATTCTTTAAGCGTGCGAAACGAAAAGGCGAAGTAGTGGAACAAATAATAGAGTCGCCAACAGTACAGCCGCCGCAGACCAGACCAACAGTCACATTAGGTTTAGACGCGGCGAAAAGATGGAGGGGCATTTATAGGGACGAGCGCATACATGCTGCCGTTGTAGGGTTCCCTGGCTGCGGTAAAAGTCGCTTTTTGCTAAGCTTGGCGATACAAGACGTTAAAGAGGGTTATGGTGTTCTCCTGATGGATCCGCATGGAGACTTGGCGAAGCTGTTCCTAAGCCACATCCCCAAAGAGCGCTGGAAAGATGTCGTATACATTGACCCAACAACCGCCAGAAAGTATGGGAAGGTCGTTAAAATAAACTTTCTAGAGGTTAAAGACGCTAAGGATAGGGACGTCGTTGCAAGATGCTTCATGGAAAGTCTCGAAAAGATATACACAAAGCACTGGGGCCCGAGACTAGACATGATCTTAATGAACGCTATATATGCCCTCCTTGACGCGGGGAACACAAACCTAAGCAACCTTTATAGTGTGGTGGCAGACGAGCAGTTCAGGGAGACTCTCCTCCAGAGAGTTGGTGACGAAAAGATCAGGAGCTTCTGGGAGAACGAATATAAGAGGATGCCCAAAGACGCAAGCAGTTCAGTATTAACGAAGATCTATCGTATCGTCCAAGAGCGCATAGTCGCTCCGATGTTTGATTGCGTAAAAAGTACCATTGACTTCAGAGAGGCGATGGATAGCGGGAAAATCATTGTGGTGAACCTAAGCGAGGGGGAAATAACAAGCGATGTCGCGAACTTCCTCGGCAGCCTAATCCTCTCGAGAATCTATCTAGCTGGCATGAGCAGGGAAGACACGCCCGAAGAGAAACGAAAGCCATTCTACGTCTACGTTGATGAGGCATATCGTTTCGTCAGCCTAAGCATACGGGACATTCTCCAATCGCTGAGGAAGTATAAAGTCTTCATGACACTTTCAAGCCAGTACCTCGGCCAATACCCAAAGGAGATAGCCAACTCAATACCACACTTATGCGACACAATAATATGCTTCACAGTCGGCGAGGAGACTGCGAGAGCTTTAGAGGAGTTCTTCAGGCCCTCGCTTACCTATACTGATATAGTTCAGCTTCCAAGATACACCATGGCTGTTTCAACCGTAGTAGGCGGGGTTAGAGAGTGCCAAATCTTGCGCTCAGTAGACCTCGGGCAAGGACCAGTAAACATTGAGGAGCTCATCAAGTTTAGCCTAGAGCGCTATGGTGAGGACGTTGACTATGCGAGGTATGGCGGCGTCCCCTCAACGTGGGGTCTTCCGCATCCAACAGAGGTGGGCTTGGCAACCCCCCTCGAATGGATACTGCTTGTGAAGCTTTACAGGCTGTTAGAGGAGGAGTTGGGGAGGGGGATGGTGAGTATCGGCTCTGTGCCAGCCATAGAGCAAGAGGAACTCATACAGCTCCTTAAGGATGAGTTTGGCGTCTCGGAGGCTGAAGTTCTAAAGTCGTTAAACCTTCTCTCGTATCACGGTTACGTGGCGATGAGAACCCGCGTCTATGACTGTAATGCCATAGCTATCCCAAAGGAGCCGAAAACGCTGCTTACACCAGTCCCTTGTAGTGACTGTGGTGAGCCAACGACGAGACCATTCAGGCTTAGGAACGGAACATACATGTGCAAAATATGCCTTGGCAAAGCAATAGCGCGCGGGGAGAAGACAGTATATGACGTAGCCGAACCGCCAATTGACCCCCGCGACGTGCGCCCAGACAATGTTATAAGGATTAGAAAAACAGCGACATTCTACTCGCTCACGCCGATGGCGCGTGCTAAATTCTTTGATAGGGCGCCAAGAGCAGCGAGGGGCGGAGGGCCAGAACATGCAGCGGGAATAGGAGCGATAGTTTGGGGGTTCCTCAAACACTACTTCTATTTTGAGGTGGACGTCGGCGAGGAACCTGTAAGAAGGGCTCAGGATGGAAGCGAAGAGTACGTTGTAAAGAGACTGCCAGACATAATCTTTTGGCCGGTTGCGAGAACAAAGGAGGGGAAACTGAACCCGAGACTATGGGATACTGGCCACGCGTTTGTTGTTGAGGTGGAAATAAACCCGGTGAAGAGTAAAAAAAGGGTTCAAAGCAACCTTGAGAAGTGCAGGAAATGGGGCAAGCCGGTAATTTTTGCTACGACAAGACCAGAGTGGGCGAACCAGCTTGTCGAGCTGCTTCACAACGACTTTCAACAAGAAGTGGTGCTTGACAATACCGGCTTCTTCGGGGGAGCCTACAACCCAAAGGCAGTTTCAGTCCTCTTCGTAGACCCTGAAACCCGCACACGATGCTTTCTTGCACCCCAAACCCCCCTCCCGGTCAGAGGAGAGACCAGCGTTGAGACAGAGCGAGCACCCCGGCAGGAGGAAGGCGCCAGCGCTGGGTCAGCAGCCACCGAACAGTATGCTCCTGAGAAGATAGACCATGAGTCATTAGAGCAACTTATCGGCGCCTTGTCCCGTGATGGATGGAAGTTCCATGCTGGAGAGCAGGATACTATTTACGCCGAGAAGGGAAATTTGAGAGTCAAGGTTGGGTCTCTTACCAGTCTCAAGCCCCTCTTCCAGAAACTTAACGTCGTCCTAGCCGAAGGGATTGCGAATGATGCCAAACCAACGCCGCTGGCGAAGGTTGAGGAGCGCGTTGCTGGGCATAAAGAGCCCGAACCTGGAGAAGAGGATGAGTCTAGAGAGGAAGCGATTGCTAAGCCTGAGGGGCGTAAGCCAGCGAGGTGGAAAGCCGAGCCACCAGCCGAGGACGGAGCGGTTGAGAAGATGAAGAAGTACGCTGAGCTCCAGTACAACTTCAGGGTGAGAAAGAGGGGCGACCGCCTATACCTCGAGTGCTATAAGTGGTCTGAAGAAAAGAAGAAAGTAGATTACAAACAGATAGGCCCCCTGACCGAGGGTCTCAAGAAGAAGATAAAGGAACTTGGGATAGAAGTCAAGGGACTAGACTAAGAACTTGGG
>JAWBXT010000005.1:0-30081 GCA_038867695.1 Thermoproteota archaeon | reverse complement strand
CTCTCCTACTGTAATTTCTCTGTTCACTAGCATAGGCTTTTCCGAAGGCGTTGATGCAGAAGGGGGCTTTAAATATACTCTAATGATTTCCGAGGCTTCGAAAACTTTTTTCAAAAAGTCTCTTCCGAGAAAAACTTCCGTTTTAATAACATTCTCCATGGGAACTTTAAGCTCATCTGCAAGCTTAGCCTCGTCAAAATTTCCCCCCACGAGTATTAGGAAGTTTCTTCTCTGCAATCCTCTCATCGAGCTTTCAAGAGTGTAAAATGAGGTGTATTCAGAGAGGTTAACTATGCCGCTTTCAAATCCCTGTTTGATAAGAAATTCTCTGATATCATCTTCTCTTAAAAATCTGGATTTATTAACCACTGTTATTCCCCCTGCCTTCAAAGTCTTAAAGACTGCTGTAGAATTCTTGGAGGCAATGTATATTCCAAACCTTGACAACACCTCCCTAACTGGACGATACTCCTCATAAGGGTCTGTTTTACCTAGAAGAACCAGTATTAGGTCTGATTTGAAGAGAATAGTCTGGATAAGCGAGTACTTGCGATTATCGATCAAAGATATGGAGACAGGCATGAAACTGATGTTTATGTCTTCGAGAGGAGTACTCAACGGCTTAAGCTCGTCTAAAGATTCAAGTATGAATTGTTCTTGGAAAAGCCTCATGTGAATTAGAAAATCATACAATAGACTCTTATCCCTAGCCAGTATTGTTGTTAATATTGTGTTGTCCCCCTTATCGAAAGTCACTTGCCTTGAGCTACGTCTCTTCTTTTCTACGAGTATCTCCTCTTGGAGCCTTGATATCTGCTTTTTAACCTGGGCTCTAAGCTTCTCGGTACCCTTGTGCTCAGGTATCATCGATAGGAATATCCTGAGGTTTTCAAGCTTCTCCTCCTTACTCTTGGAGGCAACAACCTTCTTGTATTGCGCTTCAGCTTGGGGAGGCAGGTTGGTAACCATATACTCTAGGTTAGTAGAGAATTAGCGCCTTATTGTTTAAAAACATAATCCCCCTCTCTCTTCAACATTTCTATCCTCAACCTTGTTTTCCTTAAGAACCATAGTAGGCTTCCGGCCTCTTTAGCAGAGGGTGTAGAACGCCCGATGAGGTTCTTTAGCGACTGCATTACAATTTTTCTCTTTACCTCAGGTAGGCTCAGACTATTGAAAATCGTCTCGGCCTCTGTATAGATCCTGCCGACTACCTCCCTGCTTGCAGGCTTTCTCAAGCACCCGGCTCGTCTACTTAAATGATCAGCAAATATTTCGTACATTAGTATTGAAGCGGCGACAGCCAGGTTTAACACGCGGTATTCTCTTGAAGAAGGGATGTGAACCACGTAGTCTAGTTGGGAGAGCTCCTCGTTCTTAAGGCCTATGTCCTCTCTCCCGAATACTAGCAGTACTCTACCCTCCACAGGCCTGCATAATTCAACCATCTCGCTTGGAGACACATACTGACGCAGCAAGCTTTTAGACGCGGTTTTTCCAGAAGTCCCGATGCTGACTGATGGCTTCAGTTCCTGTAGAGCCTGTGTTAAATCATTGTATACAAGCTGATTTTCAACAATCTCAGATCCTCTGGCAGCGTAAAGCTTGGAAGATTCTAGAACTTTTCTCTCAGGGTTTACTAAAACCAGTTTTCTGAATGAAAAGTTACGCATTGTCCTAGCTATAATTCCCACGTTAACAGGGTACTTAGGACCTACAAGCACGATGTAATACTTAGTCCCTATATCCATGATAAACTAAAATCCGTGGGCTTTTTATTCTCTTGGAGGAAGCTTTTTAAAGCACTCTACTCTCTAGCAATAGGCGCAAGAAATTGGGACAGATGCCATATGTAAGAAAGGAGTATATACCTAGGATACCGAATCTTAAGGTTAGTAAGTTTAAGCTCGGGAAGGCTCGGGAATTTGAGGTTGTTTTCAGACTCGTCGTTAAAAAGCCTGCTTTAGTAATGCAGGAGGCCCTTGAGTCAGCCCGTGTTGCTGCAAACAAGATCCTCGGGGAGGAACTGGGAGAAGACAATTATGTTTTGAAGGTAGTTCCCTACCCTCATATTATTTGCAGGGAGCATAAGATGCTTACGATGGCTGGTGCCGATAGGCTCAGCAAGGGTATGAAGAGGGCATATGGGAAGCCGGTAACCTTGGCTGCGAGAATAGAGGCTGGGAGCCCGGTCATGGAGGTTTACTCCAAACGGGAGCATGAGAATATTGTTAAGAAAAGCCTTAGGACGGCTGCTTCAAAACTTCCTGTAGAAACTTTCATAGACACGGAGGAGTTGGAGGGTGAGGGAGTAAGTGGAGAGCCTTCATGATAGGCCTGTTGTCGTTGGAGAGCCCCTTGCTACTCTGGAGGAATTTTTCCCTGGAGAAGGGACTTTTGAGAAAAACGGCATTATTTACTCAAGTACTGTTGGAAAGGTTTCAGTAAACAGGCATAAGAGGGAGCTTGGAGTAGTGCCCGTCAAGCCCCTTCTGAGCCCTAAGCCGGGTTTCAAAGTTATCGGAATTGTAACAGGTTTCTTTAGTCACTATGCTAATGTTGAAATATTCTGCATGAACGGAGCGAAGCTGAGCTATGAGTATGATGGAATAATCGGAAGAGAAAGCCTCGGTAGGGCTTACCCGCGTTTTCGCGGGGGGAGTTTAAGAGCTTACGTTAGTGAGAACGATATAGTCTACGGCAGTATAATTTCAACAACTAATGTAATCCTACTTGATATTTCATATAAGGAGTATGGGGTTGTGAAGGCTTATTGCAGGTTTTGTGGCAATACTCTCATAGCTTCTGGGAAGGGCCTGTCCTGCCCTGTCTGCCGGACGACGGAGAGGAGGAAGCTTAGTGTTTTCTACGGCGAACCCATTGAGAAGTTGGTGACCAGGGTATGAGAGTGGCCTATAGGAGCAAGGGAGAGGGCGAAGCAGAGCTTGAAATA
This sequence comes from Thermoproteota archaeon, assembly GCA_038867695.1. Classification (GTDB taxonomy): domain Archaea; phylum Thermoproteota; class EX4484-205; order EX4484-205; family JAAOZP01; genus JAAOZP01. Next base: position 27,128 of record JAWBXT010000005.1, on the reverse strand, counting down.
CACGGTGAGACACACACTATCCTTAATCTTCTAGCCAGTTATTTAAATCAGACGCTGGAGAAAGGATATGCAGCATACAAAATAGAGCATCCTCTTAAGCAAGAGGCAGTACTCTATATAAATGCCGGGGGGAAAAACCCGAAGGAGATGCTTATTAAGGCCATTAGGACTTTGATTAGAGACTTAGAGGAGCTCGATAAGAAGATTAACGAGGCTGCTAGTAAGATAGGGCCATAAACAATTTTTCTCAGCATCATGCAGAAACGTTTATTAACACGGCTTAGTGCTCAATTAAAACCCCTATGCAGATAAAGTTCTGCCCTAAGTGTAGTACTAAGCTTCAAATAAAGAGAGAGAAGGGGAGCCTTCTGTATTCCTGTCCTAAATGCGGCTATGAGGAACGCGCTCACATCGTGGAGAAAAAAATCGAAACGAGGCGGAAGACGGGAGCGGTGAGAATAGTAAGAAAGGAAGCTGATTTAAACCCCCTTCCCGTAACCATCACCCTATGCCCTCGTTGCAAGAACAAAGAGGCGTACTGGTGGATATCCCAAACTAGGGGGGCTGATGAGAGTGCTACGCAGTTCTTCAAATGCACCAAATGTGGATATACGTGGAGAGAATATTCTTGAGAAACTATGCTTTCTCCATCCTGGGGGCGATGAAGAAGGTTAGTGTGCTGTTAGGAGCCTCCTCAACATTCTGAGTAATTTTCAATGGGAGATCAGTGTCAAACTCTACTTTAACGTTCTCGCTGAATAGAAGAGAGGAAACTATACTACTAAGCCTCTTAAGGTCGTATGATGCTCTAGACGCTTCCTTGAGAACCGGGTTTATCAAATTACCCTCTTCAACCGTTAATACCACCTGATACTCGGATATCTCCCCTTTAGCTGAAAGAACGACAGAATTATTCTCAACGCTTATTGAAATATAGTCTGAAATGTGCTTCCCGCTTTCAAGCAAGTGTTTTATCGTAGAAACCTTTGTCTCGAAAGAGTTTCCGAGAGAAACCTTTGGAAGAGGCAGGTCCCTGTCCTCAGAGAAGAATACTGGTATCGTGAAGATCCTCGTAAATTCGTTGCTTACTCTAAAAGTAACCTTATCTTCTCTGAAAACCATCTCTAATTTTTCTGATTTCGCCTCAAATTTCAGAAGGTTGAGGACGTCGCTTAAACGTATGTTTACCTTTAGAGGTTTGTTAAACTCGAACGCTTCAAAAGCGTCTTTCGAAAGCACCATATCAATCATCGAAACCTCCGCTAAATCTAGAGCCCTTATTGAAAGCCCCTCCTCGTTTATCTTAATTGGGGCCTCGTCTATTAATGAGGAAGCTGCTTTGAAAGCCTTTCTAATAAGCCTAGCATCGTTAACCACTAGTCTTGCGAGTACGTTTGAAGACATTTCCTACCATATAGCTTAAAGACAATCCCTTATATAGCTTGCCTCAAAGCTTTTCAAGCTTAACGTTAATAAGGTTTGATCAGCAGGCACGATTATAAGCGGTTGGGAATCATGGGAGAAAACGTTCTAAGGGCAGCGCGATATCCTTTCCTGCCTGAAGCTAGGGATTTCGTTTCTAAGAATATTGACCTATCTTTAGATAGCCTAGATAAAACCGGTTCAGAGGCTGTTTTAAAGAGGGCTGTTGAAAGAGTTAAAGACGCATTGATTCTTAAAGAAGTCAGGGTAACGCCTCAACACGAGTCCAATTACGTGAGAGAAATGCTTTCCTTTCCCATTGCGATAATACTTGTCTCAACGATTGCAAACGAGTACATCAGGAGAATATATTCCCTTGGCGAGAGCAGGGGAGCTTATAGGAGGATGCTCCGAGAGAGTGACGAAACATTACTTCACATCGGTGAGAAACTTGGGGTTGAAGGCATTATGGGCGAAGATAACTTTATCAGGATCAAGATATCAACCTATTTGAACCTAGCATACGTATTCCATGAGCAGCACTGGAAGCTCGTGAACAGAATTGTGGAAAATGGTTATGTGTGGGTCAGTAGGACGGAGTATGCAAGACTCCTGCAAGTCGAGATAAACAATTATGTTTATGAAAAAACTTTGGAAACCCTGCCCGCGACTATAGTACCCCAGAGCTTTAAAGAGGCGGCGAAGACGATAATTGAAACTTGGGGTAAGCTTGAGGCCAGTAAGCCTAGTTACGCATATTCTGAAGGAGGGGAGAACCCTCCCTGCGTAAACAGGATACTTAATAGGATGGAAGCTGGTGAGAACACTTCTCATTTCGAGAGACTAGTTATTGCAACCTTCATGATTGCCAAAGGAAGGAATGTGGATGAGATTGTTGAACTCTTCTCGAAGCAACCGGACTATAAGTATAGTGTTACAAAGTATCAAGTAGAACATCTTGCGGGCCTCAGAGGTGGAGGGAAAAAGTACTCTGTACCTAGTTGCAGGACAATACTTGCTAATGGACTCTGTTATCCCGATGAGAATTGTAAGGGCATTAAGCATCCTTTAAGCTATGGTGATAGAGATATTGGAGGCCAGCATAGAATTTCTTAAGAGAGAATTCTTCAAGTATTACTATGAGAACCTTGATAAACTGGTACCTCCAGGACCCATAAAAAATAGGGAATTTGGCTTCTTTATAGACAAGGGCAAAGGAATGCTCAGACATAGGTGCTTTAACAGCCTAGGAGATTTTCACCAGTTCGTTTTAAATGAAGTACCCTTGGATATCTACGTTTCAGCAGCAAGATATGAAGACCCGAGCAATAGGGATATGCAAGAGAAGAGGCTGATAAACGCAGAGCTTTTCTTCGACATAGATGCTGAGCCGGTTACGGGAGTAGAGGAATCCGCATGGATTTGTTCCAAGTGTGGAAGGTATGACCTAGGAGTCGAGGAGAAATGCCCCGTCTGCGGCTCTATCGTGGAACATGCAGACATAGTTGATGAGAACCAGTTGGAGAAAGCTCTTAAAGAGGCTGATAAACTGATAAGTGTTTTAATAAAAGATTTTGGGATAAATGAGGATTGCATATCCGTTTTCTTCAGCGGAAACAGAGGGTATCATGTACATGTAGATCAGGAGGAGTTTATCAATCTAACGTCAGAAGGCAGGAGGGAGATCGTCGACTACTTGCTGATTCAAGGATTTGAGAGAAAAAAGTTTATAGATTTATTTAAGAAGAAGGGCCCATACGACAATTATTTAAAGGGAATGATGGGGAGAGTCTATCATATGGTTTTAGAGACTTGCGGCGATAAGCTTGGAGCATCGTATGATAAGAGAAGGATTTTAAAGCATGTAGATCAGGCTATTGAAGAGCTCAAAGTAAGAATAGATCCGGTTGTAACCATCGACACCCATAGATTGATGAGAATGCCGGGCAGTATTAACAGCAATAGCGGTATGGCTAAGAAGAAGATTCGACTCCAGGATTTACGTTCATTCAATCCATTGAGTGAAGCTGTTGTCCTAGGAGATGAAGAAACGGTAGTAAGAGTTAAGGCGATTCCGAGATTTAAGCTTGGTGAAAAGTCGTTCGGGCCCTTTAAGGATGAAGAGGTTGAACTACCTGCTTATGCTGCCGTATACATTGTCTGTAAAGGGTTGGGAGAATATGTCAGATAATAACTTTTCAGTAAAGAAGTTTCTAGATGCTTGGAGAAGAGGTGAGCCTGAATATTCAAATAAGGAAATCCAATTCCTTACTGAATTACTAGCGTCAATAAGAAGTGAACTTCAACTGGTTGATAAGACTTCTAAAAAAAGAGATATACTCCAATGGTACTTGGATATTGTGAAAAGAATCATTGAGGACTACATGACGACTAGATTATTGAAAAGCGTGTCAATAAGCATCAAGAAAGTTGAAAAAATAAGTCAAGATATTAGCAGTCTATCTTGGTTTTCCGCAGCAATTCCAGAGGAGCTCGACTTGACCCAAGTAATTTCCCATACTAGTGGAAACGTCAAGAAGACTCTAGCAATAGTAATAAGAGACGTTGAGAAATTCGTTGGAGAAGATGGTAAAGAATATGGTCCGTATCCTGCTGGAAGCTTAATAAACATCCCCAACTTTATAGCTAGACTTCTTGAAGAAAAGAGGGCAATAGAGGAAATCTTTATAACTTGAGGCCCTAAGGCAACGCGGAAGTATGAGGATTCCAGATAAGATTAATACGTATTGCCCGAAGTGTAAACAATATACTGACCACTCTGTAAGTCTGCTTAAGGCGGGTAAGAGGAGGAAGATGGCTGCTGGCGAGAGGCATCACGAGAGAATCGATAGACATGGTTATGGAGGTCAGAAAGCCCCACTGGCTAAGCCTGTTAAAACAACTAAGAAACAGACTTTAAAGCTGAAATGCTCTAAGTGCGGCTATATAATACAGCGAGAGGGAATAAGGATAAAGAAGCTTGAGGTGGTTAGGTAAGATGAATAGGGAGGCCCTGATAAAGCCCAGGTCCAGTTTCATCAAAGTGAAGTGTATGCAGTGTTCTAACGAACAGATAGTCTTTGAGAAACCGGCGTCGAGCATTAAGTGTAGAGTTTGCGGGAAAATTCTTGTGAAGAGCACCGGAGGGAAAGGAAAATTCTTCGCAGAAATTCTGGAAACATATAGTTAAACATGGGCCGAGAAACTATTTCAGCCGGAGATCTGCTTGTTTGTAGAGTTAAAGAGATAACTGATTTCGGCCTTATCCTAGACAATGAAGAGATAATCGATAAAGAAATATTTTTACATGTTTCAGAAATTCCCAAGGAGATCGACCTTCAGGATTTCAAGGAGGGGCAGATAATTGTTGTAAAAGTCATAAAGATGAGCAGAACGGGCGAGAGGATTTTCGTATCGATGAAACAGTTGAGCAAGTCTGAAGCACGTTCAACATTGAGAAAGTGGAGAGCTGAGAAAAAGGCCTTGGGAATTCTTAACCAAGTTGCTGAGAAATACTCAATACCCAACGATGTATTGGAAGACGCCAAGAGCAAGCTTATTGAAAGATATGGAAGCATCACCGACGCGCTTAGAGTAGCCGTAATGGAGGGCGAGAACATATTGGCTAGAACAAGGATTAGCGAAGAGGCCCGGAGAGCAATTTACGAGCTTGCTGCAAAAGAACTCGTTAGGAAGGAGGCCGTAAAGAGAATAATCGTGCAATTATATTTTATAGATAAGTATGGAGTGGAGAATCTGAAGAGTGTTTTTGAAGAAGTTGAAAAAATGCGGTTAAGGGAAGTTATAATAGAGACTAAGGTTATTGCTGCACCAAGATATCTGGTAACAATATACTCTCATGAGCCGAAGAAAGTAAAGAAGGTTGCTGAAGAAGCTTTGGTAAAGCTTAGTGAATTATCGAAAAAGAGGGGAGGAGTTTTTAAGGTACTTAGGGAGGAGTTTTAAGCTTTAACGTTCTTTTTTAAAGAATCCGCCAGTGCTTTAGCCTTATACTCTAAGAATGGATCGTCAAGCGAGAATCTAGGGGGATGCGGATTACAAGTATTACCGCCACATTTCTTACATTTCCCTCCAAGCACATAGCTCATGCATTTTGGACATTTGCGTAACTTGACTGCCATAATCGAGCATCACTGGAAAAGGTTTATTAAAAACGTTACTCAATTGCTAAATATGGTGCCCATAGCCCTTGAACTAAGGAATCAAAGGAGGAATGGGAGCAGGAATGTCTGAGAAGCAGTTGACAAAGGTTTACGTGAAGGATTTGCCTCTTATGGAAACTAAGATATGGATTAAAAAGGGCATTAAAATCGTCAATCCTGTTGTTGTAATAGGGTTACCGGGTTTAGGGAGGATTGGTGGAATAATCTCCAGATATTTGATTAAAAAACTCAATACTAGGCTTGTTGGCATAATAACATCCCCCTATTTTAGCAATCAAGTCATAGTAAGCGGGAAAGGCATTGCGAGAATCACCGGGGTAAAGATGTATAGGAGTGAGATTATGCTCAACGGTTCTGATCTCCTCATAGTTACGGCGGATGAGCATTTAGAGAATATTTGGGGAGAGTATGATGTCGCAATGAAAATGCTTAAATTCTTAATTAAGAGTGGTGTTAAACTTATAGTTACTGTTGGGGGTCACGTCTCTGCATCAGGATCCAAGGGAGTGATAGGTTTCGCAAGCAAAAAACAATTGTTGAAAAAGCTTGAGGAAGCAGGTTGTAAAAAGGCTGAAATGGGAACTCCCGTGGTTGGGCTTTCAGGAATAATCCTGGGATTAAGTAGCATAATGAGAGTCGATGCAGTCTGCATCCTTGGCGAGACGGTTAGCGTGCGTCCAGATGCAGAGGGGTCGAGGGAAGTTCTCCATGTTCTAAACAAATTCCTAAACCTAAATATGGATATTAGCGACTTCCAACACGAAGAGGAGAGGATAAACGAGATAATAAGCAGATATGAGAACAAGGTTAAACAATTGATTCAAGACGAGAAGGCCCGGAAAATAGCAGAGGCCTTTATGCCGCCTGATTACGTTAGTTGAAAAACCCATCTTAAGGCACTTCTATCCTGACTTCATAGCTAACGTATGCGAAGGCGTTTTCTTCTATACTATCGGTTTCAACACCTTCTGCAAAGAGCAGGAGACCTGATTCAATGCTTCTTAAATCGCTTGGAAGCCGGAGGGTTTCGAACAGAGTCTTGTTTATGAATATCTGTAGGGAACCACCTGCGTAGCAGAACCTATACTCACCTGGAGAAACAGAAAGAAGCCTATGGACAATTCCATTCGCTTTAATCACTAATGAGGCGTTGGCTCTTAAAACTATGGAAGCGTTATTCATCTTAGCCCTGCCCTCCTCCATTTGCACATTTTTAATTTTAACAACCATGTTGACATCGGGTACTAAAGGAAGATTGTAGAATTTTGAAGAATTTCTTAAAGATACTCCTTTCAATGACCTAAGATTCATATACTCCTCCCCATATGAAAAGTTGTAATTCACCTTGTATACCGATACAAACCCGTTAGAAGGCGAGATAAATACCAGCTCATAAAATGGAGATGTCGAAAGCTTAATTTCCTCAGGCGGACTTGGAAAAAGCCTTACGTGCTTCGGAATTACTTTCATAAGAGCTTCCAAATAGGCGTGAACCATTAGTCTTGCAAGCACAGAGTCTCTCCTAGGCAAAACCACGCCTGAGGGAAGATATTTCACATTATACCCCGAGTAGATATTGGTTTCTTGCATTTTCTTAGTCAGATTCGAATCGCCGTAGCCTCCCTTAGTGTAATCATTGGAAATCCAAGCATAACTAGAGTTTTTCGGCCTTAAATCATGTCCTATAGCAGCCATCCATGTCCACTTACCCTCGTCACCCCAGGTACCGACTCCCCAGTATAATGGCAATGTGGTGAAAACAACTATATATGAGATATTGTATTTCTTCAGCAAAGGTATTGCAATAGTATCGTTAGACATGAATATCCTGCCGACTGTAGCAACCTGCGTAGAGTTTATCGTAGCATTGTCGATAAGCGTGGGCCTCTCACCCAACGTAGTGATCCAGTATCCGTAATCCCACCAGGAGAGCACTACTGAGCCTGGCGGAGTGTTATAACGTATCCATGTTACTGTTTCAATCCAATCCGGGAAGGAATATGGGATTGGGAGGGAGGATGTGGGTAATGAGGCGCCTCCTTCACCCTCCATATGCGAGGGAGAATCGTTTTTGCTAAATCCGTATACACCTATACCAGTGTTAATACCATGAAAACCCATGTAGAAAACTAGTATTGCTGAAAGAACTATGCCCCAGAATCCTACTCTCCGAGTTGGGGTCACTTTCCTACCCACTTTAACTCCCTCCAGAATAGCCGGATAAGAATAGTTGATTAAAGAATAGCATCCTAGTGCTGCTATGAAAGACAGGAATGGTGAGAAGACTAGCCCTATTCTAACCATCATGTTTGCAAAGTATAGAGAGCTTAAACCCGCGGATACTACAAATATTTTGCTTACCGTATCTCCGCGTAAGAAGCTCGATACGACTCCAATCGTGAAGAGAACTAAGAAAAGCCCATGGTCTGAGAAAAGATAGTACCATGTACTCATCTTATGTTCAGCTACCGACTCGACTATCGGCTGTTCGAAGCGTGCAGCAGGATTTACTACAGCCAGCAGCTTACCCATCAAAGATGAGAATATGTTAGTATTAAGGAGAAGTATCATTGCCGAGAGGACTAGGGCTGTAAAGCCTATTAGAATCGGCATTGTTAGTGACCGCTCAACCCGCTTAAGAAGATTCATCGTTAGGACAGCTATGAAGCCGATGAGCACCGCAATATAGTATACGGAATACACTGCACTGTCTCCCGGCCTTGGCAATTGAATCGCTATAAGGATGGATATTCCGATCGTCATAGCATAGGCTATCAGAAGTCTATTAGCCGTGTCTCGATCCGCAAAAGGTGCGAGGAGGGTGGAGAAAAGAGCTACAAGTCCGACCATGTACACGTATGCTGTCCAAGTGATGCAAAGATACCCCAGAGTTAACCCTGATAGTATCGAGTATGCAAAAACTTTGCTCACATTCTTGGACCTAATCGATTTAAGGTAAAGATATGTAGAAAGTGCTATTAGAGGTATTCCTAGACATTCGTGTTTAAAGAAACCGAGGTGAGACCTGTCGATGAAACTGCCGTTGGCAGCTAAGAACAGCATCGCTAGCAAACCTACCCAGTCGTCGCCTGAGAGGTCCCTGCCTAAGAAGAATACTGTTATAACTGCTATTACTGATACGAACGGTGGAAAAAGCACTGCTGCATCCATCAGCGAAATCGAGACCCCAATAGCGTTAAGTAAAGCATGAAAAACTACCGCGGCGAGAGGTAAGCCTATGGGTGTTGATGCTGCAGCATTCCTACCATAAGGATACCAGCTCATGTAATCGACCCACTGTAGGAATGCAGGTATACCGTTATTCATTATGTATTCTGCACTTCTATAATGCCACCAGGGGTCAAATTCCCCCAGATAGTAACCGAGCGGGAGATTGTTAAGCCTAACCGATATCGATAGCAGCATAATGGTTATGAAAATTGATGTCTTAACATAGGTATGCACGTCAATACTCGGCATTAGCCCCGAGGCCCTTCTGGCAATCTCCTTGACTCTCATCATACTTATATCTACCTTTTTCTCTGGTTTTCAAAGAAGGAAGTATAAAAATGTATTTTCTAGGGGGACGGTGAATGTTTAAAAGCGATTCGAATAAGCTTCTAGGAACCGGGCTCTTGCCCAAGTACCTGATAATAGCTGAGAAGCCCGAGGCGGCGAGGAGGATTTCAGAAGCTCTAGACCCTAGAGCAAGCCCCAAGAAAATAGGTAGAATAGTGCCTTCTTTCATGATCCGGAGCGGTGATTGCGAAATACTCGTCACAACAGCCTTGGGTCACTTGTATGAGCTCACCACGATGGGGAGGGACAAGTTGGTTTATCCAGTCTTAGATTACAAATGGGTTCCTAAGCATATTATTGAGAGGGATAAGAGGCTTGAAAAATGGCTTGAAGAGATGAGAAAAGTGGGCAGCGGTGTAGACTATTATGTTAACGCTTGCGACTATGATATAGAGGGTAGTCTAATAGGGTACAACGTTCTAAGATTTCTATATGGCGTCTCCGACTACACTAGGGTTTTCAGAATGAAGCTTTCAACATTGACTAAACGAGAAATACAGGAGTCTTTCAGGAGAATGAAACCTGGCCTCGACCTGGGGCTTGTTAAAGCAGGTGAAACAAGACACGTCATAGACTTTCTGTATGGGATAAATCTCTCTAGAGCATTAACCAAGTCAGTGTCGCGCTTCCTCAAGACCCATTATGTTTTAAGTGTTGGCAGAGTTCAAACACCCACTTTAAAAGTTCTGGTAGAGAGAGAAATAGCTATAGGAACCTTCGTCCCAACACCTTACTGGGTACTCCGGGCAGAAATAGTAGTCAACGGTAAGGTTTACGAGGCGGTTTATGAGGGTGAGAGGGTGCAAAGCCTACCTGAGGTTAAGAAGCTAGTCAGAGAGACGGGTGCAAAACAGGCTGTTGTTGAAAAGATTGAGAGACGTTTCGAGAAGATCAGTGCCCCAGAGCCCTTCGACCTCACTACTCTTCAGAGAGAAGCTTATGGGGCCTTCGGGTTTACACCGTCGAGAACTCTCAGCATAGCTGAAACGCTTTATCTTAACGCCTTAATTTCATATCCGAGAACTTCGTCTCAGAAACTACCTCCCGACATAGGTTACAGGGAGATACTTGAAAAGCTTTCTGAGAATAACGCTTATACAAAAGCAGTTGAGAAAATACTTTCCAAGGGACTGTTAGAGCCTAAGCAGGGTGAGAAGGATGATCCTGCACACCCCGCTATCTATCCTACTGGAGAAAGGAAAGAGGGTTTGAGCGATGACCAACTTAAACTCCTAGACCTTGTTACTAGGCGTTTTCTAGCTGCTTTCGAGGAAGACGCTGAGAAGGCTGTTTGTAAAGGCGTTTTAAGAATTGGTAATGTAAGATTCGTCATAAGGGGCAATGAAATAATTAAGAAAGGATGGTTAGATGTTTACTCTCCCTACCATGTCTCTGAGGAGAAAATAATCCCATCGCTTAAAGAAGGAGATATCCTGATTGTTAAAAAGGTATTTGTAGAAGAGAAGTTTACCAATCCACCTCGTCGCTATAACCCGGCGTCGCTTGTAAGGGAGATGGAAAGGCTTGGAATAGGGACGAAAGCCACTAGGGCAGAGATAGTTGAAACTCTTTACAAAAGGCGTTATATAGTTGGTAAATCCATTACCGTTACTGAGCTGGGCTTCAGTTTAATCTCTACGCTGAACAGGTTCTCCCCGAAGATTCTTTCGGTAGAGATGACTAGAGAAATGGAATCTGATATGGATAAAATAGAAAGGGGGCTGGTTGAAGAAGATATTGTTGTAAACACAGCAAAGAGAGAATTGGTTGAAATACTTAGGGAAGTTGATAGTAAGGAAGAGGATATTGGGAAAAATCTTTCAATATCGATAATCACGATACTTAGGGATAAAAACGTAATCGGGAAATGCCCAATCTGTGGAGACGGAGAACTTAAAATCATTGTCTCTAAGAGAACTGGTAAAAGATTTGGAATATGTACGAATGTTTTTGAGGATAAATGTAGACTCACATTACCTCTACCACAAAACCCCAATAAGGTTTACGTTACAGAGAAGACCTGTAGCTCATGCGGTTGGCCTATTGTTAGGGTAGTAACTAGAGGGAAGTCGTGGTTCCTATGTGTTAATCCCTCCTGTCCTGACAAGGCAAATCGTTCAAGAAAAACTGCATAAGGTCGCTGCGAGAAAGAAGCGTTCGTGCGATTTCCTTAACCCATCTTCCAGAATACTCGTTGTCCTTTAACCTTTCCAGGAATTCTTTTGGAGACAATTCTCCATAGGCCTTTCTCCAGTCGATGTACCCAGCGATGATGCTTTTATAAGCCTTCATATGAAAGTTGCAGAAAGGCATTTTTGAAGACCCTTCAATAATCCTATTACAGACAACGCATTTCTCATACAGGGATTTCATTGATAAACAGTCTTCTGGAGGGTTTAAAAATTAATAAGGAGAAATGCTTAAATTAAGATCCCTAGGGCATGATGGATCGAATGAACCCTCTACTGCTTCCCGAATACCTGGTGGAGAAAATAAGAAGGCGGAGTGAGGGCGTAAGGATATTACGTGGAGGAGAATTGTGGAATATTGCTACCCTGGCAGGCTTAGCCATAGCTACAAGTATCTTTCTCTCGGGAGCACCTTATGTATCGAACTACTTCGGGGAGGTGCAACGATACGATGTTAATTTGCTGTATGGTTATGGAATCTTCTTCGTACCTAGGGCTGTCGGCGACATCCTTATTCAGACAAGTTATGAAATGATGTATGTGTTAATCTCCTACCTTTTATCGGCCGCGGGTGTTTTCATTCTGGTTAAAGGCTCGAAGTCTATTTCTCAGAAAAATATGCTCATCTTAACTGGGATATTTCTTTTAGCAATATCTACGTTACTAATATTGGGATTAGATTATCTTAAGACGAATACTAGGCTTTCCTAAAACCCTTACCAGGGAACCTTCTTTATTCCGAGCAAGAAAGCAACGAAGTTAGAAGCAAGATGGATTGCAGGAGTTATAACCATAACTATTACGATTGAGCGTGGATCAAGATATACCCAGGATTGAGAGAGGAATGCTGCCCCTAGCATGAAGTCAAACTGGTCTAGGACCGGGGCCGGGTCTCCTGGTTTTATGGAGAGCCTTCTTTTAAAAAAGGCGCCAGCTAAGTCCCCCAAAAGCGCTCCGAGGCTAGTTAGAAATGAAAGTAGAAATGAAGTGCCGGTGAGAATACCTGCTAGAATACCCACAGCCATGCCTAAGAAGAACCCTCTAAAAGTCTTACCACTTCCGAAAATAGGCTTACCATCTACAAACATTTTTCCAAAGTCTATTTGTCTCTTTCCCCTGGATATTAAGGCGAATGCATTAGCGAAGTAAGCTGGAATGAAGAACAAGACTCCGCGCACCCCTAGTTCAAAGACTTCTTGGACAATCATCTCTTTTACAGATCCTTATTTCACTTAGTTCTTTAATCTTTCCCGAGGGCATGCATATGCTGATCTCTTCTCCGCTTCTCGCTGTTAGCTTACCTATGAGCCTATCTCCATCGCATTTACGTAATTCCAGAAGATAGTCAACCCAATACAGGAATATTCTCTTGGCCGGAATGTTTTCATCATAATCTAAACCTCTGCCAGAGCTGGTAATAATCCCTGTACATTTATACTCTTTAGAAAGGAAAGAGAAGAATGCTAGAATCTTATTTAACAAGTATAAGATGTTTGAGTGAGAAGAAGAGTCATGAAGCGATATTTCGCGAAGATAAGTATTCGGTAACGAGCCTATTAGAAGAATTTTGAAAAAACCCTTATCGAGTAGTATTGTCTCCGATCTCTCTAAAGCTTTATCCAACTGAACTAAGTTTTCAAACCTGGAGACTATAGTTTTAGATAACTCGTCATGGCTCATGGATCCTGCTTCATCGAGAAGAACCCTCGCACTGAAATCATCCAAGAATAAAATTGCATCTCCCTCAATAATTCTAACAAGACCGATGACAAAGGGAAATACCTTCGAATAGTCTCCGTGGACCAGGATCGTCTTACCGCTTAGATTTACCCCTGTCATCCCAAGAGTTATTTCCAATTCTCTACTAGTAAATCGTTTTCAGAGTATTAAACTATTGTCTAGACCTTGGGAAATACTTTTAACTCAACAAGTGGGCATAGGATAGAATGGTGAGGATAGGAGACTATTTAGATAAGCTTGGAGACGAGGTTATCCTTGACTCCGGTAAGTATTCTGAGGAAGACCTTCCCAAAGCGATAAGGGAAAGAGACCCTAGGACAGTTCTGTTCAAACAGCCTTTTGAAAATAAAGACTCTCTGATAGCGAACCTCTACTCTACTCGGGAGAAGATAGAGAAGCTGATGGGAATTGATAAAGGATGTTTATTTGAACGGATGACTACTGCTAAGCGAAACCTTGTTAAGCCTGTGGAGAAGACCTGTGGCTGGACACAGAATACTGCAGGAGCTGATAGAATCTCAAAGATGCCCTTGTTGAAATACTATGAGGAGGATGCTGGAAAATATATCACAAGCTCAATAATTGTTGCGAGGGACCCTGAAAATGGCATAGTAAACATGTCAGTACATAGGCTTCTATATCTAGGCTCTAACAAGTTTGTAGTGAGGATGGTTGAAGGAAGACACTTGCATCAGATATTTGAGAAGCATAAAGCTGTTAATATGAATTTAAAAGTGGCTGTTCTAATAGGTACTCCTTTACACATAATCCTGTCAGCTTCAACACAGTTACCCAGGGAGGTTTCAGAGATAGAGTATGCTGGCGCTTTGAGCGGTAAGCCTCTTCAAGTCTTCTACTTCGAAGGCTCTGACTTGCCGGTACCAATCGAATCCGAGTATGTTTTCGAGGGCAAGATAAGGATAGATCTTACCGCTAGGGAGTGGATGACTGACATACTCTGCTTACCGGATAAGCCTAGGGATCAGCCTGTGATGGAGGTTGAGAAAGTGTATTTCGGCGAAAATCCTATTTATCATGCTATTCTCCCGGGTAGTCTTGAGCACAAGCTTCTCATGGGCTATCCGGCAGAGGTTAAGATAAGAGAGAAGCTTATTGAAAATGGTATTAACGTTAAGGATGTCTGGCTATCAAGCGGCTCAGGAGGATGGCTTCACTGCTTCCTAAGCATTTCGAAGAATAATGATGAAGAGCCCCGTAAGGCAATAAGCCTAATAATGGAAGCGCATAAGTCGGTTAAGGGGATAGTTGTTGTTGACGATGATATAGACCCTAGAAGCTATGAGGATATGGACTTCGCGCTTGCAACAAGATTCCAAGATAAGGCAAAATTCTACTTCTTTGAGAAACTGCGCGGATCATCGCTAGACCCTTCAAGCGACCAGGAGAAACTGCTAACCTCCAAATGGGGTCTGGACCTCACTCTGCCTATTGGAATCGATAGGAAACGCTTCCTCAGGAGCAGGATATTGAGTTGAAAACAGTTCTCAACAAGAAAGTTTTCAAGAAGATCCTCGACTCCATTCAGGCGGGGAGGAAGAATTACGTTAAGGTTTCCAGTGCGCATCTCTCGGGGGTCTCCTATCTTAACATTGGCGAGGCAGGTTTAGAGTTCTTAGAGGACCTAAGCATGTCTGGGCTTAGATTCAAGGTGAGAACTACGATAAACCCTGGTTGTGTCGATTTCGACTCGCAGACTGAGTGTAGTAACGAAGTCCTTGAGAAGCAGAGAAGGATAATTGACAGTCTTAAAACCCTAGGCGCTGTCGAATCACTGACCTGTACACCATACTTATTCGACAACATTGTTAGGAAAAACGAGAGAATAGCTTGGGCAGAAAGCTCCGCAGTACTTTACGCAAACTCCATCATAGGCGCCCGTACCAATAAGGAAGGGTGCCTATCAGCATTAGCCTCAGCTATACTGGGCTACACGGCCAAGAGTGGAATTCATCTCAGAAAAGGAGAGAAGCCAGAAGTACTTTTCGAATACCGTGGGAGAATCTACGATGAGCTTGATTACGGCTTATTGGGCTATGCTATGGGGCTTAAGGCGGGAGGTAAAATACCCTACCTACGTTTAGCAAACGCCCGTAAACCATGCCTGTCGCATCTTAAGCAGCTTCTCGCAAGCTTCGGGACCAGCGGGGGCGCGCCACTGGTTTGGATAGAGGGAGTTACACCTGGATTTTCAAAGGTTAGAAAGCCGGCGAGGAGGATAATTTTAGATGAGAACGATCTTGAGGAGGTTAAGAAAACATTATCCGATAAAACTCTACCGTCACAGCTTGAGAAAATTGTTTTCATAACCGGTTGTCCCCATTATTCTATGGAGGAGATTGAAAACATGATCGATACCTTGAATAGAGTGAGAGAGCTCTCAGTAAAGACGTGGGTTTTTACCTCACGCGCAGCTTATTCAGAAGCCCTTCAGAAAGGTTTATTTGAAAAACTTAGCAAAAAAGGTGTAAGGTTATTCAAGGATTCCTGCGTCATGCATTGCAGCCTAAAGGGGAGCGATGCCTATGTGGTTACCAACTCGGTTAAAGCAGCGTATTACCTTAGAAATAGCTTTAGGCTTAAGACTGTTTTAAAATCCTTGAAGGAATTCGTTGACGCCTACGGTGTCAATTAATGATGTTCCTACGGGTTAAGGTTATTAATGAAGGGGTTGCAAAAGGCCGGTTGTTAATAAGCACGCAGCCCATATCCTTCTTTGGGGGAGTAGATCCTGAGACAGGCATTATCGTTGAGACGGGTCATCCTCTTGAGGGAAATAGCATTTCAAACAGAATACTCGCATTACCCTCTAGCAAAGGAAGTACCGTAGGCTCCTATGTCCTATACGGTCTTGCTAAAAAGGGTAATGCACCCTCGGGTATAATCATAGGGAGGATGGATAACATAGTTTCCGCAGGAGCTATACTAGGAGGAATACCCGTGGCAGTGGTAAACATAGGGAAGTTGCGTTCATTGTTTAATGATGGTGAAGTTGTTGTATTGGATGCGAAGAGGGGAAGATTGATTAAACAGGCTCTATAGAGAGACTTTAAAAGAATAGGGTCTTTCCCCAAAGATCTTCTTCGAAGCTTCGAATACTCTTTCACGTTGCTCGGGGAAGGTGTAAACTCTCGCAAGACCGATAAAACCCCTAAGGGACTGAGCCATGGGTGAGACTTCGAAAACTTGTTTAAGCCTTTTCTCACCGTTCTCTCTGCAAACTATATTTATTTCGAAACCACCATGTCTGCCACCACTATAGTCAGGGTGATATGGTAGAGAGGGTGCCGATGGAAGGTCGAGGAAGACCATTCTTGAAGCGATTCCTGCTTTTTCAGCAATCTCATTTTCTAGACTCTCGCGTAACAAGGGTCTAGATATTAGAGAGTGATAGAGAGGATCATCGTGGTGAATGAATATTTCGAATACTGATTTCAAAAGAGAACGGTTTAAGTACCCTGAGATAAGTCTCTTCGCGAGCTTAGCCTCTTCACAATTCTTCTCTATAGACATGATTCTTTCAATCACAGAGTAATCGTCTAGAGAAACGTACTCTTCCGGAGTCTTGAAATCTGTCAATCCTATTATATCATCCACTAAGAGCATTGCTCTGGAAAGCATTATTACCGCAGCCCTGACGGTCCTGTGGAAATATACAGCTTTAAACATCATGTATCTAGCGATTAAAAGCGATTCCAACGCGTAGAGGGCGGCTTCATCGATTGCAAGAGAATCATTCCATAGGATCATAGAGTCTATGATTCTCTCAGCGTCTATCAAACCATATTCGACACCAGTGAAGAATGAGTCCCTCCTAAGATAGTCTAGAATATCTGCATCAAAGTGGCTTGATATTATCTGATTAATCCATCTTTTCCTTATACTACACTTACCGGTGGAGAGGTTGGCGATTTCATCTGGACTAAATCCTTCATTGGAAACGATGTCCTTAAGCTCAGTCCCCTTTATCAGCATTTTTGCAACATCCTCGTGGGTAATGCCCTTTTTCTCATTGAGCACTTCTTCAAACGTGTGTGAAAAAGGACCATGGCCAATATCGTGCAACATTCCAGCAAGCCTCACCAATTGCAAATCGTCTCTATTCACTTTATCAGAATAATAATTAGCAAGGTGAGAAAACATCTTCCCGGCTGTGAACATCACCCCGAGAGAATGGAGAAAGCGAGTATGCATTGCGCCTGGATATGTTAAGTGGGCACCGGCAAGCTGCTTTATCCTCCTAAGTCTTTGAAATACAGAGGTATCGATTACACTCCTCTCCAAGTCAGTTATATGAATGTACTTGTGAACAGGGTCCCTTATCTCACCTACGTATTTCAAAATTTCAAGACATGTTTTAATAGGAGCGTCTAATAAGCTTTAGGAATAATGGGAGAAACAAAAAGAGGGTTTCACATAAGTTTCGAAGGAATAGATGGTTCTGGAAAGACTACTGTCTCAACAAACCTGTACTTGAGGTTTAAGGAAAAGGGGCACCAGTGTTTTTATACCGTCGAACCTACATTCATGAGGGTTGGGTCACTAATAAGGCTTCACGCATCAAAAATAAAAAACGTGCCGCAATACTACATGGCATTGCTCTTTGCTGCCGATAGGGTTGAGCATTATGAGAGAGTTATTAAAAAGAAGCTTGAAAAAGGATACCATGTTATTTCAGACAGATATATACATTCTTCAATAGCTTACCAAGGGGGATTGCTTAATGATACTGAATGGGTTAGGACAATTAATAAAAGAGTACCCCCACCTGATTTAGCAATATACCTTGATATAAGTCCTGACAAGGCTCTTAGTAGGAAGAAGATTTCTGGATTATTCGAAAATGTATTGACCCTCAATAAGATAAGAGAGACCTACCTCGGTCTCGTAGAGAAAGGAGAATTAGTAAAGGTAGATGCTGAAAAGCCCTTTGAAGATGTTTTGAAAAACGTTGTTGAAATTGTTAAAAACCGATTAAATATTGATTTATAAAATAAATTCCTAATGCAATTTACCTAGTCAATTCTTCTTCTCTAAATTCTCTTGTAAGAACTTCTCTAATCTTTCGAGCTTTAGCGTCACCTATTCCCTCAACCTGTTGGAGGTCTTGTTCACTCGCAGTGAAAACCCTCAACGGCGTCTTAAAGTATTTCAGGAGCTTTATTGCTGTAGACCTTTCGACCAGCGGTAAACCGGACAATAAGAAAACCTGCTGGTCAGAAACGCTCTCAGGCTTCTTCTCACCTCTTACTTGAAGATGCTTCTTCAACTCCTTCTGTTCCCTTAAAGCTATCGCATAGATGAGCTCAGCTGATTCCCTAGGATCCCTAGACCAGAGTAGAACCATTCTGTAACCGGTTATAATTGCTGCAAGCGCCCCCCTTATTGAACTTGGACGAATGTTGCTTAAAGGAGTATAAATATCCTTGCCTTCTATGAGCAGTATCGGTATTTCGTAAGAATCGGCCATAAACTTAGCCTGTTGGAAAAGCCTTGAATCAATTATTGAGGATGCGAAATCGTTAACAGTCTTCCTTTCCACACAGATCCTTTCAGAAAGCACGTAGTCACCAACGTCCAGTTGACTGAAGATGATCCTCGCCCCAAGCTTAGCGAGTTCATCAACAACTGGAGAAATAGACTCCCTACTATCAACTATCACACTAATCTTATCTCCTCCATTTTCCCCTTCCTCCTGTAAGAATCTGGATAAGCTGAAATTATACTCTTGGCTCGAATCTACCTGTGACCTGATGGTCTTCATCTCCTCAACCATCTTTCTCTCCCTCCTTCGAGCAATCCACAGGTATTGCTCGTCGCGAGTACCCTGAAAATAGAGAATATACACTTTTCCGGGAGCATTACGGCCTGTTCTGCCAACTCTTTGAATAAACCTGATCCCGCTTGGAGTATTGTCGTAGAAGATGATCGTGTCTGAGGATGATATGTCGAGACCCTCCTCCCCGACTTGCGTAGCTATTAGAATATTAAACTCTCCTTTTCTAAATTTTGAAAGCACCTCCTCCTGTTCTTTCTGTGTCTGCCCCTTATCACCAGTTTTGGAAGCCTGACCGACTAGTCTAGCAACTTTAAACCCTTCTATTGACGCTAATCCCTTCTCCATGTCCTTGGAGGCAATACGATAGCTTACGAAAACTATTATTCTTTTCACCCCTGATTTAAGCTCTTCCCTGGATAATTCGATTAGTTTCTTAAGCTTATCATCGTCCTTCTGAAGCTTAAGCAATTCTATAGCATCTAGAATCCTTCTGTCATTCACCACCTGAGAAAGATACTTAGGCGAGCCTGGCCTTCTAGCTTTCTCAACAAGCCTATTCACGAATTGGAGAAAATATTTTGGACCAAGCAGGTCTAGTCTCTCTAATGCTGTTATTAAATACCTTGCTCTCGCAAGGCTTTTCAACGCCTCTACGAGTTCAGGCTTATCCAGAAACGGACGGCTCTTAATTGCATTTATCATTTCGGTTATTTCAGAAAAACTACTTGGCTTCTTATTCCATGGAAAAGCTTTAAGCGCCTGATTAACCTGTTCATTTATGAAACTCTGTACTAGAGACCTGGCTTCTTTAACTAGGGGGCTTAACGGTATTGGTACAAGGTTATAATTGATCTTCTTAACATACGGTGCAATATCCTTATCACTCCTAGTCCTAAACTCAAGGTTTCTTATGAAGAGACTCTTCATCAATGCTTCAACATCCTCTCTCTTTGAGCCAGGTGAAGCCGTTAAACCAAGTATGAGTGGAGATGGGCATTCAGAGTAGTAACGTTTAGCAATAGTTATGTAAGCATAATTACCCCTAGCCCTATGAGCCTCATCAAAAACCATCAGCACTATTTTATCCAAGGGGATCCTTCCCTTAAGAATCTCGTTTCTAAAAAGCTGCGGAGTTGCAAATATTACCCTGCAACCAGTAAAAACCCTGTCTCGAACTGGGGTCTCACCGGTCCAGAGGGCCATATGGCTGGGCTCGATGTTTAAACAATCCTTGAAAAACCGATAGTGCTGTTCCACAAGTGGCTTTGTTGGCGCCATGATTACACACACACCATCGCTTGCTCTCAGCTTTTCAGCGGCAACTAAGAGAGCTATGATTGTCTTACCTAGTCCAGTAGGTAAGACAACTAAAGTATTACCTATCAAAGCCTTAGACGAGATGCTTAATTGGTAACCTCTAGCACGGAGCTTCCCATTTTTTATCAGTGGATGTTTTACAAACCCCTCGGAATCTACGGTAAAAATATTTGGTAACACAGCTGCCTCATCCTGTACCAGCAAGCTTTTCCAAAACTTTCCTTAGAGTTTCGATGATACTTCTTAACTCGTGTTCATCATTAAAGTCTAAGACACGCTTCTCGATTTCTTTTAATAGGGAAATAGCATCCTCCCTACTGTATTCTAAGGAGGAAAGCTCTTCAAAGCCCTCTTCCTTACGGGAAACTTTGTAAAGCTTGCCGCAGTTGACACATTTTATCTTCCCATCCTTATATCTAAATAGGGGGGCACCACATGATTCGCAGTGAGCCGCCATCATAACGGCACCGCCTTGCAGTGCCTCCGCCATCCTTCTTATGTCAAACTTCTCGAAGGACATTTCCATTAATTTCCATTACATATTGTTCTCAAGGGACTAGAAAAACATATATTTTGAACCTGGGATTTGAGAAAAACGGTATAAAGGATGGTGGAAAATGTCTAAAATACCACGCAAAAAGGATGTGGAAAACGAGGAGAAGATAATGAGAGCAGTAGAGATGTTAAACTTCGTCGTAAACGACGTTACTACACCACGTAATATTAGAAATAGTATTAAGGAAGTTATTGTTAACCTTTCTAAGAAAAGTACAACGCCAGGAATAAGGGCAGCTGCTGCCATTAACGTATTAGATGAGATAAGCCAAGACCCCAATCTTTCAACAATATCTAGAACCAGAATATGGAGCTCGCTAACTCTGTTAGAAGATGTAAAAGACTAGTTTTAAATTGACAGTTGAGAATAAGCAATCCTTTTATCGTGACTTTTAATCGAGTTTAATAGGAAATGTCTTACAGTGTGGTCATGTGTGCACATAATGAGGAAAAATATGTTAAACAAGCTCTAGAATCAGTCTTCCTTCAAACGTTAAAACCTGAGAAAGTGATCGTTGTATTAGATAGATGCACCGATAGGACTGGTGAGATAGTTAGAGAATTTCAGGTGGAATTAATTGAGAAGAAAGAGAAGAAATGGAGGAATTCTTATGCCGAGAACCTCGAGCTTGCAAGACCACGTGTAGAATCTGCATTCTATGCGATAGTCGATGCAGACGTCGTATTAGCATCCAATTATTTCGAAGTATTGCTTTCTGAAATAAGGGATAAAGACGCCTGCATAGGAGGTAACATTATTACTAGGAGCGAAACATTTCTAGGAAAACTTATATCTTTATGGGAAAAGACTTACAAAGTCTCTCCCTCAAGAAGACCTAGGGGATGTGCTCTGCTTATAAGGAAAAGCGTATTGGATGCGGTTGGTGGTTTTTCCGACGTGCCAGCTCCAGACACACATGTTCAGGATAAGGCGTTAGAACTCGGATATGAATTAAGAGTTACGTCTAAGACTAAAGCCTTTCATATTAGAGATATAACCCTGAAAAAGGCAATTAAAACTCAATTTTCAATGGGAATAGCAAGATACGTTCAGAGAAAAGGATTGACAAGAACTTTCCTACACTCATTAGTAAGATTAAGACCTTTCGTGCTCATTGGATATCTTTACGGTTTATTAAATCGCATGGAGAGAATGCCTAAAAATGATAAATGATTTAATTAAGAGAACCTATAAGACATCATTTCTACCTACTATCTTTCCATCCTTATATATCACTCTGTATCTGGGGTTTTCCAATTCTTCTTTCAACAATTCCGGGTACTCTCCATATTTTTGTTTATCATAGGGGATTATTTTCTTACAGAGTTCTTTTACAATTATCTTTTCACCTTCTGACAAATCTGATATGCCGTAATCTAATTTTAAACGATATTTCGTATACTCGACTATGGTGGGAAATCGAGTGTAATCGCCCAGTCTCCTCCAGTCTCTCCAATACCAGTGATAGAGAAGATGCCTAGAATTTTTTACTGTGGCGAGATGAAAAATGAAAACATCGTTTATATAAAGCGGCTTATAGTATTTAGGCAATTCAAGTCTGGCGAATCCTTTTACCTTTTTGAATTCTAAATTTTTAGAGTAGGTGAATAAGTGGGCTTCACCACTAAGCCCTACTCCTCCTGGAATTGTGTGGAATACGTCGCAATGAAGATTTACGAATGAAAGGTAAACCATATAGTATTTTGAAGAATCTAGGTTCAGAATTTTTTCTCTGAGCTTTTTAATATCATATGGACCTGATGTTCTCGCAATAAAATCACTCCCCCAGTGAAAGACCCAATTATAGGTAGTGTTTTTAAGTGCTAGATTACATTGTTTAGTAAGGGTTTCTTCGTTGCTTAGAGGGGAAAGAATATTATCTTCCATACGTATGAGTTTTACATTAAGACTATATTTTTCAGCGACATTCAATATCCTTTCAGGAGTATCGTCCAACGAAGTATCTACTACAACTATTTCGTCAGCAAAATCCTTAACCGACCTTAAACTTAGATCAATCCATTCTGGATTCTTAGTTTCAATAAACAAACTTATTCCTTCAGGTCTTTCAGGAAGAGGAACTAAGTGTAAGCTGGGAGCATGACAAAGGATATTTCTGACCATTAGTGACACAAGCTTTCCTAAATTCATGCCTATCTCCACTTAAATCATGTTCTTTAAAGATTTACTGTGTTCATCATTTTTAAAACATTTTAAACTACTAGTAATTTTAATTAAATTGAGCAGCATAAGGCCAATATTTTGCCAATGATAAAGCAATATGCCTTTAAACCCAAACAACCTTCTTAAAACATATTTTCTACATTTTCGTTTATGCTTTTCCAAATCAACATTTGTCTCATAATCTTTGGGACTCAACTTATGTATGGATTTTGCATGTGGAGTAATGAAAAGTGTACCAGGATACTTCTTGAAGAGCGTATGTGAAAAAAGAACATCTTCCATAAAGGAATAACCCTTCAAATTCTCGTCAAATTTAAAATAATTGAAGACTTCACGTTTGTATGCGGAGTTCGCTCCACTTAACCATTCGCATTCTATCAATTTCGAAAGAATAGAAGGATATTCAAATAGTTTACAACTATCCTTAGGATACCTATAATATGTGTGAAATATCTTATTAAATATATTGCGTAAGAAGTTAAGCTTGTCCCTTCTCACGTTTATATTAATTATATAGCCCTGAACACCTAAAGAATGGGACTTCTCCTTAAATACATTTATTATCTTCTCAATAAAATCACTAAAGATAAGCATGTCACTATCAAGGAAAAGAAGTATGTCGCCACACGCTTTTTCCACACCAACGTTTCTTGCAACCGCTGCCGAGCGTTCTCTGGGATTCCTAACGTATATTAGGTTTATACCTGATTCATTAAACTTGGCTTCGTACTCTTTACAAAGACATTCAATCTCATCGTTAGGAGTGTCGTCAACAATTATTACTTCGAAAGGTCTATATGTTTGTGATAAAAGACATTCTAAAAGCTCAGCCAGATCTTTTTTCCGAAAATAGGTTGGGATGATTACTGAAACTCTCATAGTGGTAACGCCTACATGATTTTTTTATAAACCTCCAAATATTCCTTAGCCGCTTTCTCCCAAGTGAATTTTCTCGCCCTCTCAAGACTCTTTTTAGAAAGTTTTTCATATACTTCTGGATTATATGCTAAGTATAGTATTTTCTCAGCCAAGTCCTCAGGATCCTGAGGTTTGAAAGTAAGCGCAGCTTCACCAGCAACCTCATAAGCTCCTCCGCTCCTAGGAACAATTACCGGAAGACCATTTCCCATAGCTTCCAATATGGAAAGGCCGAAAGGTTCCTGAGAGCATGTGTGAATGTAAATACTACATGAATTATACAAACTGGGCATTTTTTTAAAATCAACTCTATTTTTGAAGAAAACCTTTCCTTCTAGACCATTCTTATTTATGTAATTCTCAAGAGCATGCCTAAGCAGACCATCCCCACGAAGAAACGCCTTAAAACTAAGCTTATCACGTATCCTTACTAGTGCATTAAGAAGTACGAATGGCTCCTTCATATTGACAAGCCTAGAAACCCAAAGAATACTCTGTTCCTTAGATGCTTCCTTAGGCGTGTGAGAAACAAAAATATTTAACAATCCATGATAGATAACTCTCGAAACCTTGATTCCCATAGCCTCTAACATTTTAGCACTATAATTACTTATTGTCACTATGGGCACTCCCATTTCGTAAAGTCGAAATAATGCCTCACGTTCTTTTAAACAATAGTAACGCTCTGGCTCTTCAACAATATTTGGGTCAGGCCATCCATGCTCTGTAACCAACAATTTATTAAACTGTCCCGAAAAATAGCCCTCTTGAGAGCTGTTAGTATGAATAATATTATATACTGGCGACAGTAACCTAAAAATTAACCACTTCATAAAACCCTTAAAATGGGGAAGTGGTAAGTCGATGACTAATTGATTAGCCTCTACGTCAAACCGCTTTGTCGTAAGCAATGTCAACCCCACCTTCTTAGAAAGCTCTTGTGAAAGACCAATCGTGTAATGTTCTATGTGAGGGGTAAAGAGCACTTTCATGAATACTCCTCCCTGTGAATAGCTTTTTCAAGATAAGCTTTTATTGATTCACCATATTGTTTCCAACTGAAATTCTCCTTTACATAGTTTCTTGCTTCCATTCCAATATTTTTCAAATCAGTATTTTGCAATTCTCTAATCTTCTGTCCAAAATCGTTAAGATTGACAATGCTTCCGAACAATTTCAACTCTTTTGGAAAGGCTTCCTCTGTTACCAGGATAGGTTTCTCGCATGCATATGCTTCTAGGATGACGCTTGGAAAACCCTCGGTTAAACTGGGGAGAACAACAATATCAGCCATGTTATAGAATTTAGGCATTTGCTCGAACGGAATCTTGCCAAGATATTCAACGTTCTCAGGAATTTTAATTTCCATATCCCTTGAACCAGCCATTATAAATTTGATATCTTTAAGGTCCTTAGCTATTTCCAGAAACTCAGCTACTCTCTTCTCAGGGCAAATTCTTCCAGCATATGCGACTGTAAATTTATCTGAGCGGGGGATATTCATTGGTCTGAAAAGGTCAGTATCTACACCATTATAAACAGGTTTTGTGATTTTACTTTTTTCAACACCCCATCTCTTCAGTTTCTCGAAAAGACCTATACAATTAGGTATGACGAAGGATGCTTGATTAAGATATTTTGTTTCAAAATAATTTGCGAGTATTCTCTTAAACCAGTTAATTCTTCTCGCTTCCCTAACTCTCCTATGGTCGCCTCGTACCCAAACTACAAAGGGGATGTTGAGCATCCTAGAAACATAAGAAGAGAATTCTAGCGTCCAGAGTTCACTTAAAACAAAAATAGCATCAACATTCATTTTTTTAACTTGTTCGTAGATTATCTTTCTGGATGAGAAGAATTCTAGGCTTTTGCTTTTTCTGGTACTTGAAATCTTTATTCTATCAAATGAGAATTCTCGACTCCATTCATATCTTATTTCCCCATTCACATATGCTATTAAGATTTCTTCTGCACAATATTCCTTTAGGCTTCTAACTAGGTGAATATAGAAATCCAAGTCGTTAATATTGTAAAAGGGAATCAGTATCCTCAGGTTATAGCCCCCCTTTCAATTCTTGAAAAATACCTGTTAATCGAAAACATGCATAGAGTGAAAAATGTATTTCTAACGGCTAAAGTAGCTTTTATTAGACCCGCCATACCTATGCTATTTTTTCAACAATATTAAAATATTTCTTTACGAAAATGACTCATTTGAAGTGCCTTAATCTATCAGACATGTAGCCAAATAATATTTAATAACTCAAATCCAATTACCTGCATTATTTAACGATGAAGAAAAAACAAGTAGAAAGTAAGCATATCGATGAAGAATTTATAGAGCCTTTAGACACTTCCAATATAAGACCGCATTCATCCAGTGTAGGACATTTAAAAATGACTGATGCTTTATCAGTCGCAATAATATCTCGTGCAGTAGGAAGTAGCCCGGAAGAGATTTCGTTTTCCTTTATATTTGATGAATTCTACCGATTAGCCCAAAGAGGAATAAACGTCCATGTAATAAGATCCAAGATAGGAAAAGATTTCCTATCCCACGGTATACATTTTCATGGAATAGAAAAAGGATTTGATTTTAAAGCTTTTAGTTCAATCTTGAAAAGCCTTATGACATATCCATTAATTTCTATCGTGAGAAAACCACCATTAGTATACCAAGAAAATTTGTATGTCGCAAATATTTTAAGAGTAATGAAAAACAATAATGTAGATTTGATTCATTCTCATTTCGCACATTACGAAGGATTAGTTGGGTTATTAGTAAAAAAGAGGACAAGAAGACCTCTAGTTGTAACTGTACATGGACATGATATACTTATTGAACCTTCTGTCAGATATGGTGCGCGTTTAAGTAAGAGGATTAATATTATCGTTAAAAGGGTTTTAAATGAAGCTGATGCAATTATAGCTGCGAGCACCGCTACTTTTATTGAAGCTTGTAAGATTGTGCATTCTGCTGATAAAGTACATCTTATACCTAATGGTGTTGATACTAATAAATTCCGCCCAGACATAGACAGTTCCCATTTAAAAAGGGTTTTAAATATACGCGACGAAACCACCGTAGTATTTACATTAAGAAGTCATGAACCCCAATATGGCATAGAATACCTGATAAAAGCTATCCCTTTAGTTTTAAAAGGTGAAAGAGATATCCTGTTTATAATAGGAGGAGATGGTTCATTAAGACAATATCATGAAGAATTGGTCCAAAAATTAGG
>JAWBXT010000004.1:0-36632 GCA_038867695.1 Thermoproteota archaeon | reverse complement strand
GCGCTAAGGCTGGTTTAATTGCTTTACTATCCTACTACTTCTAACTTCAACAAGTTTAACAACTCTTCGTAAGTGTATTCTTTTTGATCATCTAGATTTTCAAAATAATACTTAATGGGCAAAATATTCTCGGATTCGCAGTATTGACTTAAAGTTTTAGGAAAATCTTTTGCTATCAATACTCCTCCTTTACACTCGTTTCCAAGCTCCTTCATATAGGCTTCCAGTTGTTCAGCTTCGCTGAGTTTTGCTTTTCCAGTTTTTACTTCCACCGGGAAGAAAAGATTACTTCCAGCTGGATGCTTCATTTTAATGAAAATATCTACGAAGCCTTCTGGCAGTGCTTTTTCCCCCAAAACCTCAAAATAGTCTGATGGAATGTTTACATCGAAGTACTCTAGGATATTATTTAACTTTTCATTTTTAATTTTGTTCTTAACTAGGCTTTGTAGAATTAATTCATGGAAATAGAAAGTCTCTAAATTCACTCTTTCTCTTCTAAAAGTAATCTTCGGCTGAAAGATTGTTCCTTGAAGATACAATATTTCATTTACCCCCTCAAAACGAATACCCATGTTAGAAACGTTATAGAAAGTTACCGTATCAGCTTGGAAATGAGTCTTCCTGTATCCTCCTCTCAAAAGCAAATTTTCCGCTACGTATGCGAATTCAGGCCTAACCATGGGCTCGTCTAAAACTCTTTCTTGCTTAAGATGTAATCTGAAGGGAAAAATGGTAGGTTCGTCTAGAAATTTTAAACGTGACAGGAGGCCATGGAGGAAGGTTTTCTGCGTTTTTGAAAGCTTCTTTCTTCACAACTTTATAAAGATTGTATACTCTTGCACCATAGAGAAAAGATATAAAATCACCTACATCAATATCTAAAAACGTCCATAATCCGTTAATGCTATTTGTGAAACCGGCTAAAGCATACCTTTTACACAATTCAAGATTTTTTCGATTGGATACGGAAATCAGAAAATACTCTGGAATCCTATTCCTCAACAACAATGATTTAGGATTTCCCACTTAATAAACTTCTTGAATCCTTAAGGATTCAATATGTTTAAATCGTAGACAATGCGAGCTGAGATTTTAGGATTCTTTTTTAGTAAATAAAGTGGTGAATAACATGGTAATCGCGTCTATCAGGATGGTCATATTACTCCATAAACTTCTCACGCTAAAATAATCGAGAACAGCAATAAATTAGGATTTCTTTTTGACCCATAGTGTGCAATATTGAGGTTGATTCAAATTCCAGTTACTTGTAACAATAATAATGGGATAATGGGCAAGGAGCTCCTAATTTGACCTAGAGTCTGCTTTCACTGTTTTTAAGACAGAAAAGATAAATACCTCCCCATAAAGGTAAACGTTTTGAATGTCTATAATCCAAATGTATAGGGGTAAGACGCTTGAGGAGCTGAATAGCCTTTCGATGAACGAGTTGATGAGGCTTCTCCCAGCCCGTATTAGGAGAACTCTGAGGAGGGGTTTACACCCTGAGAACAGGAAGCTTCTGGAGAATATTAGGAGGGTTAAGGCTGAGATGGCTAAGACAGGCACTCAGACCAAGAGGATAAGGACCCATAGGAGGGATATGCCTATTCTACCGGAGATGGTCGGCTTAACGATAGAGGTTCATAACGGTAAGGATTTCATACCGGTTGAGATAACGCTAGACAAGGTCGGGCATTACCTGGGCGAGTTCGCGATAACGAACAAGAGGGTTGTTCACGGTAAGCCTGGTGTGGGCGCTAGCAAAGCATCTACATACGTGCCATTGAAATAGGAGAAATAAAAAAAGGGTTTTAACAAGTACTACTTGCCAGTTTCCTTCCACACGTAGGTTATCCTATCGTCGATAACTAGGTATTCGCCGCTCTCCTTAACGGAGACCATTGGCTTCTTAAGTATAGTGGCTATCTTCCTCAAACCCTCAAGTGACTTAACATGTGCAACATAACCGTCTGGGGTCTTCTCGAGCTTGTCGACGTTAACAGCCCTACGTATACTAGGCTCAGCCTCAGCCTCCTTACTCATTTTTCATCGCTGAAAAGCACTCATATGGGGATTTAAGCCTTCCTTATAGAGTGGCAAAATATTTAATAATTGGCGTCTATTTCTGTCTCGCTCCCGCAAGCTAACTGGTGTCAAGTTTGCCAAGCTTCAAGTATAGTCTGGTGGAGGCGGATAAGTCGCGTTCGGCTAAGGCTAGTCTCAGAGAGGTTAGAATATCGCCTAAGCATGCGGTTGAAGTGGCGAGGTTCATTAAGGGGCTGACAATACCTGAAGCTAGGGAGAAGCTTGAGGCTGTAGTAAGACAGGAGACACCAGTCCCCTTCAGGAGGTACAGGAAAAAGGTTCCTCATCGACGGGGGATTGAAAAATTCGACTCTGGAAGATATCCTATTAAAACAGCAAGTTTCTTTCTGAGGCTTATTTCTCAGCTTGAGGCTAATGCTGAGTATAAGGGATTATCTCCTGACAGAATGAGGATAAAGGGGGTAGTCGTCCACAGAGGTAGGAGGTTGAAAAGATACATGCCTAGGGCTTTCGGCAGGGCTACGCCTAGGTTTGAAACGCTCACGCATGTAGAGGCCTTGGCTGTGGAGGAGGCTGGTTGAATTGTCCAGCAGTAGGAGGAAGCTAATATTTTATAAAAGGGTTCTCAACATGGGTAAGTTGCATCAACAGATCGACGATTTTCTGAAAGAATATTTAAAGGACGGGGGATACATGGGTGTTAAGGTTTTGAATGTTCCGATGGGTCTTGTGGTAACTATATACACGAGTAAGCCGGGTCTCGTCATAGGTCCAGACGGGAGGAATATCAAGGAGCTCCAAGACGTCCTTAGGGAGAAGTTTAACCTCGAGAACCCGCAGGTTAATGTGGCTGAGGTTGAGAACCCGGATTTGGAGCCTCAACTTGTCGCTCAGATGATATGCAGGGCTCTTGAGAAGGGCGTTAAATACCGTAGGGCAGCTAGAGTTGCTTTACGTAGGGTGGCTGCTGCGGGTGCAATAGGTTGCGAGATAAGGGTTGCTGGTAAGCTTACCACTGATAGGGCCAGGTTTGAGAAGTTTAGCTTCGGTTATATGCCTGCAGCCGGGGACCCTGCGATTAAGAACGTTAGAGTTGGGAAGGCTAGTGTTCTCTTGCCGCAGGGCATTATGGGGGTTAAGGTCAAGATATTGAAGGAGGCTGTTTTTCCAGATCAGGTGCAGCTAATCGAGGCACCGCAGGAGGCTGTGGAAGTTGGCAAGGCTGAAGGCGAGTGACATAAGGAAAATGAGTAGGGAGGAGAGACTTAAGAAGCTCCAAGAGCTCCGTAACGAGCTGATGATAGCAAGGATGAGAGCAACCTCCGGTCTTGAGGAGAATACTAAGGCTGTTAGAGAGTTGAAACGCGCTATAGCTAGGATACTCACCGTAGAAAGGGAGGATGAGCTGAAATGAGGGCCCCCAGTAACCTCGCTTACCATGAGCTGATAGGGCTCCCCGTCAAGGTTCTCGAATACGAAGGTGGCCCCACGTCTTTATCAGGAAGGATTGTGTGGGAGACGAAGAATACTCTCATCGTAGTCTCTGAGAAAGGACGGCGCCTCACTATTCCAAAGCAGCATAGGGTTTTCGTATTCAAACTTGGAGATAAAGAGGTTGCGTTAAGGGGAGAGTCCATAGCTTTTAGGCCGGAAGATAGGACTGGGAGGATTGACCCTTGAACTTCCTTAAAGACCTCGGGCTAAAACCCCCGGAGAATAAATGCGACGACAAGAAGTGCCCCTTCCACGGGAACGTTAGGGTAAGGGGAAGCATATTCGAAGGCATCGTAGTCTCGGATAGGATGAAGAACACTGTGATAGTGATGAGAGAGTACTTGCATTATGTTCCAAAGTACAAGCGTTACATGAGAAAAAGAAGCAGAATCCCATCCCATAATCCTCCCTGCATAGCTGCTAGAACCGGGGATAGAGTTATAATAGGGGAAACAAGACCGCTGAGCAAGACTGTCCATTTCGTAGTAGTGGGGAAGGTGAGTTAAGATGGCGATGAAGAAATCCAGAGCAGTTTCTGCGAAGGGTATTTTAGAGTATAGGCTGCATGGCTCCCGTGGGTTACCCGTCGGCGCTAACTTAGTTTGTGCAGACAATTCTGGAGCGAAGGTTCTGAGAATAGTGCAGGTATATAGAACGGGCAGTAGGCTAAGACGCAGGCCCTCTGCTAAAGTCGGTGACTTAGTGACGGTTGCTGTTAAGAAGGGTACGCCAGATCTTAAGAATAAGCTCATGAAGGCTATAATAATAAGGCAACGTTACCCGGTAAGGAGGAGAGACGGGCTTAGAGTAGTTTTCGAAGATAATGCTGCCGTGCTTGTAACCCCCGAGGGTGATATTAAGGGCACTGAGATCAAGGGTCCTGTGGCTAAGGAGGCTGTTGACCTCTGGCCTAAGCTCTCTGCACTCGCCTCAATGGTGGTGTAGCATGGTATGAATGAGAGGCACTTAGCTTACAAGTCCTCCTCCGCCCATCTTAGTCGAGAGCTGAGGGCTAAGTATGGTTTCAGAAGCTTACCGGTCAGGACCGGAGACAGAGTCCTCATAATAAGAGGAGACTACAAGGGTGTTGAGGGAGATGTAAGTAGGGTGGACAGGAGTAGGGGTCGGGTTTACATTTCCGGCGTCTACAGGGAGAATGCCCGCGGAGAGCAAAGGTTAGTACCGATACCATTGAGCTCCATCATACTTGTTAAGATTGACGAGAAGGATAAGTGGAGGCAACGTATTATAGAGAGGAGACGCAAGTCTGCTAAGGAGGTTTCTGAAAGTGGCGCGTAAAGGAGGGTCGAAGAGCCTTAAGAGGTATGCTGCCCCTATTCCCATGCAGGTTGTTAACGTTAAGGAGAGGAAGTTTATCGCAAGGCCTGAACCTGGCCCTCATCGGTTTAAACTCTCACTACCGCTTCAGGTTGTTGTAAGGGACATTTTAAAACTAGCCGAGACTGGTAAGGAGGCAAGGAGTATTATAAACCGTTCGTTGATTCTCGTAGACGGGGTTGCCAGAACATCCCATAAATTCCCCTTAGGCTTGATGGACGTTATAAGCATCAAGGAGCTTAACAAGCATTATAGAATACTCGTCGACAATAAGGGTAGGCTAATGCCCTTTGAAATCCCTCCGGAAGAATCCTCCATGAAGATATGTAGGATTAATAAGAAATACCTTTACCGAGGGAAACTGATGCTTGGAACAGAGGATGGTAGGACGTTTGAAACAGATGATCATTCTCTTAACGTGGGTGGTTCCCTCCTTGTGAAGCTTCCAGAAGGCGCTATAGTAGATAAGGCTCCGCTCAGAGAGGGCTGTGTTGCGTACGTGTTTATGGGTAAGCATGCCGGTAGCATGGGGGTTGTGAAATCGATCTCAATCTCAAGCATACTTCGCGACAGTATTGTTACACTAACCACCGACCATGGTGAGATAAGTACAGTAAGGGATTATGTTATGGCTATTGGGAGGGAGAGGCCTTGGCTGAAGCTGTTTTAGAAAGAAGAGAGCAGAAACATGAGAATCCTATGAGAGAAATAAGAATAGAGAAAGTTGTTGTAAACATATGCCCTGGGAAACCTGGGGATCCGTTAGAGAAGGCTAAGAAGGTTTTAACACTATTAACCGGTATGAAGCCCGCTGAGAGAAGAGCCAAGAAGACTATAAAAGAATTTGGAATAAGGAAACGCGAAGCAATCGCTGCCATAGTAACGCTTAGAGGTAAGAAGGCAGAAGAATTCCTATCTAAGGCCTTCAGTGCTTTAGGGAGGAGAATAAAGGCTTCAAGCTTCCGAGACGGGGTATTTAGCTTCGGCATTAAGGAGCATATTCAATTCCCCGGAGTTAAATACGATCCTAAGATAGGTGTTTTTGGGATGGATGTTTGTGTAAAGCTCTGTAGGCCTGGTTTCCGCGTTATGTATAGGAGGCGTCGTAGAAACAAGGTTGGCCCGTTTCACAGAATTACGAAAGAAGAAGCAATGAGCTTCATAAGGGGGAAGTTTGAAGTGGAGGTTGTTTAACATGGTTCGTCAAACACCGAAGAAGAGGACATTCGGAAAGGGTGCGAGGCCCTGTATTAGATGCGGCTCATACGGTCCAATAATAAGACAGTATGGCTTGAACTACTGTAGGCACTGTTTCAGAGAAGTAGCTCCAATGCTAGGGTTTAGAAAATATAATTGAGGAGGTGTAATATTGACTCTCAACGATCCTCTTGCAAACGCTTTGTCAACGCTTCAGAACTCAGATCTTAGAAGAAAGAAGGAATGCATAATATCCCCTGCCTCTAACCTTATAGGACATGTTCTTAAGATACTGCAGCAATCTGGATACATAGGAGAATTTGAATTCATTGACGATGGTAAAGCAGGCTTCTTCAGAGTGCAGCTGATAGGGAGGATAAACAAATGTAGGGCTATTAAGCCCCGCTTTTCAACATCATATCGAGATATTGAGAAGTTTGAGAAAATGTTTCTTCCCGCTTACAACATCGGGATGTTAATAATATCGACTCCACAAGGGTTGATGACACATGTCGAAGCGAAGGAAAAAAAGATAGGAGGGAGGCTGGTTGCATATGTCTATTAACATGACGGATATTGCTTATGCTGAAACCGTTGAAGCCATTGAGGGGGTTAGCATAAGCCTAAGAGATTCGACGGTCATTGTTGAAGGCCCTCTTGGAAAGCTATCAAGGGATTTTTCACATACTGGTCTGAAGCTAACGCTAGATAATGGGGTTTTAAGAATAATTTGTTTGAAAAAGGGAAAGAGGTTTAGAGCGATGATCGGAACGGTTGCTAAGCTTATTAGGAATATGATGGAAGGGGTACTTCACGGCTACATGGTTAAGCTGAAAATAGTTTACTCGCATTTCCCAGTAACCGTTAAATACGACAAATCTAGAGGCCTTGTTTCAATACATAACTTCTTGGGCGAGAAATCCCCAAGATATTTCAAGATTCCTTTCAAAAATATCGACATTAATGTTTCCGGTCAAGACATAATCGTTACAGGCCTGGATAAGAATGAAGTCACTCAAGTAGCTGCGATGTTCGAGTTGGCGACAAAGATTAAGGATAAGGATCCTAGAATTTACATAGATGGGATATACGTTGTTGAAAAGGGATTTTGGAGGAGGGAGAGTTGAGCACAGAAGCCAAGAAGCTTCTCGCATTGAGAAGAAAGCGTAAGGAAACTAAGCCGGATTTTTTGAGACAGGAAAGCTGGAGGTATGCTAGGTTAGACGAGAGTTGGCGTAAGCCGAAGGGTAAGGATAGTAAGATGAGGCTCAGAGTTAAAGGGTGGCCTAAGACAGTAAGAGTTGGATATGGTTCTCCAAAAAGGACTAAAGGGCTACACTCATCCGGCTTAAAACCTATCTTAATCTCGTCTAGGCGGGACCTTGAAGAAGCTGGTTCTCCAGAGGGGAAGATACTTGTTTTTTCTTCGAAACTTGGTAGGAGGCTTAAGGAAGATCTTGCAAAGGAAGCCTTGTCTAAAGGTTTTGCTATCGCTAATTACAGGACCAAAGTTGTTGAGTCAGAGGAGGCTTAATGGAGTTGGGTGTTAAAACAGTCAAGAGGCTCGCTGCCGATATTCTCAAAGTAGGCGAGTCGAGAATATGGATAGACCCGGAGAGGCTTGAGGATGTTGAGAACGCTGTCACTAGAGCCGATGTGAGGAGGCTTATTAAAAGCGGCGTGATTAGGAAAAGGCCTGCCTCAACACCAAGCAGAGGTAGGGCTAGGAACGGTAGAAGAGGCCCGGGGAGTAAGAAGGGTGCAAAAGGCGCTAGGATGTCGGTTACATGGGTTGAGAAGGTTAGAGCGCAGAGGCGTCTTCTAAAAGAATTACGTGACAAGAAGATTATTTCTAGGAGGGTGTACAGGAGGCTCTACCTAATGGTTAAGGGAGGATCCTTCGCAAGTAGGAGGGCGTTGATGAACTACGTTGCTTCGCTTAAGGAGAGAGGTGAAGCTGCTTAATGGCTAGATCAGCATCCTACAAGGTTAAATTCAGAAGGCGTCGCGAGGGCCTGACGGACTATTACCTTAGGACTAAATTGCTTAGGTCAGGCTTACCAAGAGTTATCGTAAGAATTTCTAATAAGCATGTTAGGGTACTGGTGGTTTCAAGCAAGCCCATTGGGGACATAACTTTAGCAACAGCTTTCTCCCAGGAGCTCAGGAGATTCGGCTGGCCATTCAGTTTTAACAATACGCCTGCCGCGTACTTAACTGCCTACCTCGCAGGCTTGAGATGCTTGAAGAAGAAGGTTTCCGAGGGCATTCTCGACGTTGGTTTGCATAAGCCTGTTAAGGGGGGCAGGGTATACGCTGCCTGCAAGGGTCTGTTGGACGCGGGGTTTAAGATTAGGTTGGAGGAGTCGATGCTTCCAGAGGAAAGTAGGTTGATCGGTGAGCATATAGTTAACTATTTCAAGGCTTCAGGCGGCAGGGGCTTCTCTAGGTATGTGAGAGAGGGCTTGAGGATCGAGGATATGCCTAAGGTATTCGAGGAAATTAGGAACAGAATAAAGGGGGCTGTTGAACATGGCTGAGGAGGAGACTGAAGAGCCTGAGGAAGTGCTTAAGGAGATTACTGCGGAAACCCCGCTTATCAGGATGATTAAAGAGGGTAGGGTCTCTACGCTTGAAGAAGTTTTCAGTATGGGCATTAAGATCAGAGAACCTGAGGCGGTTGACCTATTGCTCCGCAAGATAAGAGAAGAAGTCATATCAGTCAGCCCGGTCCAGAAGCAGAGCGATGCCGGAGAGAAGACTCGTTTTAGAGCACTTGTTGTAGTCGGCGATGAGGATGGGCACGTAGGCATAGGGTCGGCGAAAGCCAAACAAGTCAGGGATGCGATAGAGAAGGCTGCGAGGAGAGCTAGGCTCAACATGATTCCTGTTCCCCGGGGATGCGGCTCTTGGGAGTGCAAGTGCGGCGAGCCCCACTCTATTCCTGCAAAAACCTCCGGGAAAACGGGCAGTGTGATTGTTATGCTCTACCCTGGTCCCAGGGGGCTTGGCTTAGTAGTCGGAGACGCGATTAAGCCACTTCTAAGGCTCGCGGGAATTCGGGACGCCTGGTCTAAGACGAAGGGGTCAACTTCAACAAGCCACTCGTTTATTGCAGCAACGTACACCGCCCTGAAAAAGCTTTTCGTGACAAGCTTCCTAGTAGCGGAGGCCGACAAAGTTGGGTCATAAAGAGGATTCTCCACTAGTGGCTGTGGTTAGAGTCAGGGGTACGGTGAATGTCACGAAGGATGTAACAACTACTTTAAACAAGCTTAGGCTCCTAAGGGTTAATTCATCGACGCTCGTTAGATTGACCCCCTCGGTAGAGGGGATGTTGCGAAAGGCCAAGGATTACTTGATGTGGGGCAAGATAGACAAGAATACGCTTAGGCTACTTTTGCTGAAGAGAGGCAGGCTGCCTGGAAATAGGCGTTTAAGCAATGAGAATTTATCAAGATTCACACGCTACAAGTCTCTAGAGGAGCTTGTCGAAGCAGTATGGGTAAGCGATTCTCCAAGCAAGGTCCTTAAGCCAGTTAAACCGGTCTTCAGGTTAACTCCTCCTAAAGGGGGATTCAAAAAGAGCGTTAAGAAACCCGTTAAGAAAGGCGGGATACTTGGAGACTGGGGCGAGAGAATAAACACTATTTTGAAGAGAATGATCTGAGATACAGAACGTTTAAAAACTCCAATCCTTCCACGTTTCGAGGATTGCCGACCAGGCTGAGAAAAACTAGGAAGAGGCGTGGAAGCCGTACGCACGGCTGGGGTCAAGTGGGACAGCATAGGAAATCGGGCTCCAGAGGAGGCGTGGGGAGAGCCGGCAGCATGGGCCATAAGTTCCTAAGCTTCTACAAGGAGGAGAAGGAGAAGGGTTTTATTAGGAAGGTTCCCAAGGTTGAGGGAAAAGAAGTAAACGTCGGGGAATTGGATGAGCTCTATAACAGAATAGGGACTCAAACCCCCAAGGGTGAAAGGCTCATAGACCTTAATGCACACGGTTACTCCAAGCTTTTGGGCGCTGGAGAAGTTTCGTCAGCCTACATAGTTAAAGTTGCCGAGTGGAGTGATAAAGCCCGTGTAAAGGTCGAGGCTGTTGGAGGAAGAGTTGTTAAGCCGGGTGAAGCATAATGGGCTTCCTCGAGGCAATGGAGAAGATTGAGCCATACATTTTCCAAATAGAAGCACCTACTAGAAAAGTCGGTTTCACAACTAGGCTGGTATGGACTGGGCTAGTGTTGATCCTATACCTAATCATGGGCTATATTCCTCTCTACGGAATAGCTAGAGAGCAGGGTGCGGACCCCTGGGCTGCGATGAGAATAATAATAGGGGGGCAGCAGGGTTCCCTCCTCCACCTCGGCATAGGTCCTATAGTTACTGGTAGCTTGCTTGTGCAGCTTCTAGCGGGCTCTGGGCTCATAAGATTCGACCCCGGCTCAGAGTATGATAGGAGGATGCTGCAAGTTGCGACGAAGCTGTTTACGGTTGCGCTAATACTCTTCTCAGCGGTCTCAACTGTCTTCAGCGGAACGCTGATAACGGGGGATATTAGAGCAAGGGCAATAGCCGTGACGCAGCTCTTCGTAGCGTCTCTGCTACTACTTATGATGGATGAAACTCTTCAGAAGGGCTGGGGCCTCGGGAGCGGGATAAGCCTGTTCATACTCACGGGGGTTGCTAAGGAGATATGGTTAGAATGTTTAAGCCCATTGGCGCATGCACCAGACGGCTATATGTGGGGTGTGCTGATATTCTTTTTCCAAAAGGTGTTTACGCTTAGCAATCCACTTACTGGCTTCTTCTATCGAGGTGCACCTACTGTCCCAACTCTCTTCCAACTCGTCCTCACAATACTTTTCATATTGGTGCTGATATACCTAGAGAGCGTAAGTATAAACGTTCCAATCTCCCACGGACGCTTCAGAGGCTTTTCAAGAGGCTTCCCCATTAAGCTCCTCTATGTGTCTAATATTCCCGTAATACTTACTGCAGCAATATTCTCGAACATAATAATGATAGCAACCTTCTTGAGCAATACTCCGCTTGCTGATACTCCATTGAGCGATATCATAGGAAGAGTCCAGATTGTTAACAATACTTACGTTCCCGTTTCAGGTTTGGCGAAACTTGTCTCAGCACCCAGGGGTATTACACGTGCCGCTGAGGAACCTTTACACGCACTAGGATACATAGCTATACTTACTCTCTTCAGCCTCGGCCTTTCCCTAGTCTGGCTTTCAGTATCTGGTATGGATGCACGCTCCCTCTCAACACAGCTCGTTGAATCTGATGTCTTCCTTAGAGGTTTCAGGTCCACGCCGAGCGTGATAGAGAGCAGGATAGCTCCCTACATCAACACGGTGGCGTTTATCGGGGGGATGCTCATCGGCTTGATAGCTGGCGTTGGGGATGTTCTCGGAGTATTGGGTGGG
Source organism: Thermoproteota archaeon (assembly GCA_038867695.1). Lineage (GTDB taxonomy): Archaea > Thermoproteota > EX4484-205 > EX4484-205 > JAAOZP01 > JAAOZP01. The sequence goes on along the minus strand of JAWBXT010000004.1, from coordinate 25,116 downwards.
GGTATGGGAGTTCTATTGGCGGTTGACATCATCCAACAATATTATCAGCTTATTATTCAGGAGACGCTAGAAACATATCCTGGAATAGCCAGGTTCTTGGGAGAATAGTCTTTAGAAAATGTTTTATTAGTCCTACAATAGCCATAGGCGGATGTCTACCCTCAATAACATGATGATAGTGACGACGGTTTCAGCGGTTTCCTGCCTAATAACTAATCTCGCCGCCAAGCTTATTCTCCACCCGGAGAAGATGAGAGAGAAGATCGAGGCTTTGAAAGAATTCAGGACGCAACGTGCTGCCGCCCTTAGGCTTAAGGACCAGAAGCTTCTTAAGAAGCTTGATAAGCAGAAGCTCTACATGTCTCAGCTTGAGAAAGAGGTCTCATCATTCCAGCTAAGGATGGCAATTCTCAACATGCTTCCATTAGCATCTTTCATTATCCTAGGGTTCTTTGTATCCCTCGGAGAGCTCGCAGGCTATTTCCCGGCTACGATCGCCCATGGAGGTGAAACCATACCCGTGCCCCTAGTAGCATGGTACTCCATATGCATTTTTTTCTTCACGCTTCTTTTCAGGAAGCTTTTGAAAACGGGTGTTTAAGTTGTCAGGCTTAAAACGTCCAAAGCGACCGATAATAATCCTGACGGGCCTACACGGCGTCGGCAAGTCTACTTACGCTAAGCCACTTGCAGAAGAGTTTAACCTTGAATACGTTTCAACAGGTTCAGTCTTCAGAAGAATAGCTAAAGAGAAGGGTTTTACTGTCGCACAATTCTCAGAAATATGCATGAAGACCCCCGAATTCGACAGGGAGATAGACAGCGTTACGCTTTCACTACTGGACTCCGGGGGCGTTGTCCTTGATAGTCTCTTAGCAGGATGGTTTGCTAAGAATTTGGAATCATTCAAGATATTCCTAAAGGCTTCTTTTGAAGTAAGGTGCAAGAGGATTGCCTCTAGGGAGAACAGGCCTTTGGAAGAGGTTATTTCCGAGACGATGGCTAGGGAGAGCTCTGAGAAAAAAAGATTCATGGAATATTATGGGTTTAATATAGAGGATTTGAGCATATACGATATGGTCTTAGACACTGGAGTCTTGTCTCAGGACTCTGTGAATAGAATACTTAAGACGGCTGTCTCAGCCTATTTGGAGGAGAAGTGGGTGAGGAAAAATGCCTAAGGACGTATTGCGTCCCGGTAGAATATGTGTTATAACAAGGGGTAGGGATAAGGGTAAGAAATGCGTCATAGTCGGGCTCATCGACGATTCCAATGTTCTGGTAACTGGGCCTAAAGAGTTGAATGGCGTTAAGAGGAGTAAAAAGAACATACTGCACTTGTTCCCTCTCGGCGAAACAGTTAGAATAAGAGCAAACTCTAGGGATGAGACTGTTTTAGCAGCAATAGAGAAGAGCGGTTTGAAACAGTTTATGACGGAGCTGGTTAGAGTTGAGAAACCTCGTTGACACCCTGAGATTCAGGACTATTGTGAAGGAAGAATATGAAACCGACCCCAACTATGGTGAGTATCCGGAGAAGAGGAGTGTTGAAAGGCTTCTTAAGCTGGGTATCGTAAACTTGGATAAGCCACCTGGGCCTTCGAGCCACGATGTTTCCTCGATGGTGAAAAGGATACTCGGAGTTGAGAAGGCCGGACATGCTGGGACCCTTGAAGCAATGGGGAAATCCCGGCGTGTCTGGCGTGCTGCCAGTCTGTCTTAACGATGCTACTAAGGCTGTAGAATACTTGCATATGATGAGTAAGGAGTACGTGGGTGTTTGCGAAATGCACAGAGAGTTCGACGAGAAGGATTTGGAGAAGTGGGTTGAGAAACTGACTGGCGTAATATACCAGCGGCCTCCGGTAAAATCTTCTGTTAAGAGGGCTCTTAGACGGAGGGTGGTGCTTCGATTCACCATCGAGGATATTGTAGGCAGAAGATTCGTATTCAGAGTAGTCACGGAGCCGGGCACATACATAAGGAAGCTTCTGCACGACCTAGGTCTCCTAATGGGCGTGGGTGCTCACATGGTTGAACTCAGGAGGACGAGAGACGGGTTTCTAAACGAGGAATCTTCGTCGACGCTGCTCGAGCTATATGCTGCATGGTACATGTACTCAAAAGAAGGTGACGACAGGCTTTTGAGGAAGACGGTCAAACCACTCGAGGAGGCTCTTAAAGACTTCCCGTCAATATACGTCAAGGATAGTGCCGTAGCAGCGGTTGCACATGGGGCCCCTCTTGCAGCAAAGGGAGTTTCGAAAATAGACCATCCTCTCGTCAAGGGGGATACAGTCTGCATAAAGACACTGAAGGGCGAGTGCGTGGGCTTCGGAGTTTTAACAATGGATTCTGACGAGGTTATCCATGCGAAGAGCGGAGTGGTTGCAACGGTTGAAAGGGTTGTGATGGATAGAACGCTTTATCCTAAAACATGGGGTTGAACACTGGTAAAATCAGCAATTTTTACCATAAAAACTTTTAAGACGAGTATGTTAGTAATAAAACCGGCTGGGGTGGCCGAACCTGGCTAAGGCGCAAGCCTGGAGAACTTGCTTCTCAGTAAGCTTGTGGCGCTTACGCGCCGTAGGGGTTCAAATCCCCTCCCCAGCGTTTCTAATAACTATTTAACATTAACCCCCAGGCTTATAAGCGATTAACATACCGATTGGGTTTTTTGAGACAGTAGTATGTCTATGGATGATAACGTTTATAACTGCCCTTGTGGAAATCTCTAAAATCCGCTTAAATGATCAAGAGGGAGTTTCGAGAAATAGTTAGGATCGCCGGTACGGATTGCGATGGTAAGAGGAAAGTATTAGATGGTCTATCCATGATTAAGGGAGTAGGCTGGTCCTTGGCTAGAGCACTATGCATATCCCTTAACATACCGATGGACACTAGGCTGGGCTACTTAACTGAAGAGGAGGTCGCAAGAATAGAGGCTGCTCTAAATAATCCTAAGTCGTTGAATATCCCAACGTGGATGTTCAATAGGAGGAAGGATCTTATAACAGGTGAAGACAAGCATTTGATAACTTCGGAGCTTGAGCTAACTCAGAAGATGGATATTGAGAGAATGATTAAGATGAAAAGCTGGAAGGGAGTTAGGCATTCTCTAGGGCTGAAAGTAAGGGGACAGAAAACGAGGACAACCGGCAGGACAGGCCCACCGGTTGGCTTCATGAAGAGTGCAGTTAAGTCCGGTAGCGGAGGAAAGTGATCGGGACATGGGTGACCCCCGTAGAATAAGGAGTAAGATTCTCCACCCCAAGCATCCGTGGGTTAGAGAGCGTCTAGCCGAGGAACTCATACTAGTTGGAGAATACGGCTTAAGGAATAAGAGAGAGCTTTGGAGAGCTGCCTCCTTTCTGAGAGGTATAAGAGCGTCTGCACGTTCGTATTTAAGCCTAACCGGCGAGGAGAGAATTGGGAGAGAGTCTGAGCTAATACTTAGGCTCTACAAGCTTGGCCTTGTGGAAAGAGACGCAAAGCTTGACGACGTCCTTTCCCTGAACATTTCGAATATCCTGGAGAGGAGGCTCCAAACAATCGTCTATAGGAAGGGGCTCGTGAAGTCTATTCACGCGGCCAGACAGGCAATAGTTCATGGGAAAATCATGATCGGGGACCAGGTTGTACGTTCTCCGAGCTATTTCGTCAAAAGAGACGAAGAACCGCTGATAAGAATGAAGATAATTGAAGAGGCGAAAGCGGCCTAAAACCTCCTTCCCCTTCTCCCACCTGGCTTCCTCGTCCCGTCTGTGGGAATGGGTGTCACATCCTCAATAGATATTATTCTGAGCTTAGCCCTAGTTAAGGCTCTTATAGCCGCCTGAGCCCCTTGGCCGGGTGTCCTCGACTTAATCCCCCCCGGAGCTCTGACCTTCACCTTGATAGTTTCAATCCCCTGTTTTTTCAAGGCTTCTGCGACAGTTGTTGCTGCCATCATCGCACCGTACGGGCTGCCCCCAAGCCTGTCTGCTTTAACATGCTGGCCCGCTGCTGAAACCGCTAGAGTGTAGGCTCCACTGGGGTCGGTGGCATGTACTATAGTATTGTTGCTGGACGAGTATATTCTTACTACAGCGTATTTCTCAGGCTCGGTGCTCACGCGTAGCGTTTGCCTTAAGGAGGTTAATAAGCGTTCCTCACCGTCTTTCCGATCGCTAGTCTTACTAACCCTTAAATACCTTGCTGAAGGATTCTCCAGCAAAGTTGAAAGTTGAGATGCTTAAGCTGAGCGAGGAGTATCTCGAGGCCAGGGTAAGCGGCTGTTCAGAGGCTATGATGAACGCGATAAGGAGGACAATACTGGAGGAGGTTCCGATACTCGCAATACATGAAGTATTTGTTTTCGAAAACCCTGGTCCCATGTTCGATGAAGTGCTTTCCCACAGGCTTGGTCTAATACCCTTGAAGACTCCGATTGGAAAATATCTTACAATGGATTCTCCGGAGTGTAGGGAGGCTTCGGGGGAAAGATGCTTCACCACCCTCAGCTTAGATGTTTCAGCTGGAGACGAGCCTCTTACAGTATACTCAAAAGACCTCGTGTGCAAGGATGCTGACGTATATCCTGTCTACGGGAACATACCGATAACCAAAATTCCTCCGAAAAGCAGGCTTAGGCTTGAGGCCATAGCCAGAATGGGGAGAGGCAGGATGCATGCTAAATGGCAACCGGCCTCGCTGGCAACGTATAGCTTCACCGAACAACAGGGCGTCTTCGTTTTTAAACTCGAATCCACGGGTTCCCTACCTGCTCTGGAGATTTTTAAGCAGGCTCTTATGATACTTAGGGATAAGTTTAAAACGCTTACGGATTCTGTCACGTTCCCTGAAGTTGAGGAGCGTGGCGTCGAGGAGGGTGCTGTTGGTCGTGGAGAAGTCGGCTAGAGATTCAAGGTTCTGGAGGAGTATAGAGAAGATGCTGTCAAGGTCAAGGAGTAGGAGGGCTGAGGTGAACCTAGATAAGATAGCGCGCTTAACGAAACCAGGTGATAAGGTTGTTGTCCCCGGGAAGGTTTTAGGCAGAGGTAGTATAAAGCACGATGTGACGGTTGCAGCCCTATCCTTCTCATCTACAGCCGTGAGCAAGCTTAAAGCTGCCGGATGTACCGTTATGTTGATAGACGAATTCGCAAAAATCGAGCCGAAAGGCTCGGGGGTGAAAATAATTGTCTGAAAAGGTTCTGGTAGTTGATGCTACAAACCAGGTTCTTGGAAGAATGTGCTCCATGATAGCTAAGAAGCTTCTGGAAGGTTATAGGGTCCACGTGATCAATGCTGAGAAGACAAGAGTATCGGGTAACAGACATAGTTTCACGAGGGAGTACGTTAAATTCCTGGATATAAAGAGCGTGAGGAACCCCAAGCATACTCCTACGCACCCTAAGAATCCGGCGACTTACGTCAGAAGTGTAGTCAAAGGCATGCTTCCCATGGATAAAAAGAAGGGTGCAGATGCTTTTAGAAGGCTGAGAGTCTACGTTGGGAAACCTGGCAACCTGAGGGGTCAGCCGATAAGATTCGAGGAGGCGGATGCTACTAGGCTTGGCGGAAGATCTTTCGCACTATTTGAGCTTAAGGACGTATTCAAGGTTCCGGAGGCTGGTTAAAATGCCTGCTCCAAGAAAAATGCCGCTTATAATAACTGGTTCTGTGAAAACCTCCGTGGCGAGGGCTGTAGTGAAGCCGGGGTCAGGCAGGATAATGATCAACGGTTTCCCAGCTGAGAACTGGCTATATAATCCTTACAGGATGCTCGCTTTAACACCCGTAACGCTGGTACCAGAGCAGTTTAAGGATGTGGATATTGAAGTCAAGGTCGAGGGCGGGGGTCATGCTTCCCAAGCTAGGGCAGTTATGCAGGCTCTTGCAAGAGCCGTAACAAGCTGGACTAGGAGCGCCGGCATCAGGAACCTATTCAGAGAGTTCGACAGGCACCTTCTCTCAGGAGACCCGAGAAGAAAAGAACCTAAGAAGTTCGGAGGAATAGGGGCTAGGAGGAGGTTCCAGAAGAGCTACAGGTAGGTGGTTCGGGGAATGATGTTTCCAGTAAGATGTTTCACATGCGGCAAGGTAATAGGCCACTTGTGGGAGGAGTATTGTAAGAGGGTTGCAGCAGGCGAGGAGCCAAAGAAGGTACTGGATTCGATGAACGTGACGAGGATATGTTGCAGGAGAATATTTGTCTCCCACGTAGACTATATCGACGAACTTATAGCGTACTCTGGGGGTGTGTTCCTGGGGGAGGAGTATAGGAGATGAGCACAAGCGGGGCAAGCGGGGAAGGTCTGCTGATACTCAGAACAGAGTATATTGCTTCAGGCGTCCACATAGGGACTAAGGTTTGCACAACTTGCATGAAGCGTTTTGTCAGGTTCACCAGGCCGGATGGACTTAACCTGATCGAAATATCTCAGACGGATGAGAAGATAAGAGTAGCGGGCAAGGCCCTTGCAAGATACGAACCCGGTGAAGTAGTTGCAGTATCGGGTAAGGACTATGGGAGGACACCCGTGTTGAAAATGTGTGAGTATACGGGTTTCAAGCCCATTGTAGAGAGGTTCCCGCCAGGGATATTTTCAAACCCCAAGTACGAGGGATATGTTTCTCCCAAGATACTGATAATCTCAGATCCGAAGGTTGACGAGAAGGCTATTCGCGAGGCGACATTGATAGGCATACCCGTAATAGGGATATGCGACACCGACGATTCCTGCTCCTTCATAGACCTTATAATACCTGCGAACAATAAGGGACGTAGCTCCCTGGCCCTAGTATACTGGCTTTTAACGAGGGAGGTCCTTAGGAATAGGGGAGTGCTCTCGCCTTCTGAAAGCTTAAGCGAGAACTTCCACGCTTTCGAAACAAAACTGGAGGAGATTGAGGAGACGGTATAAGGAATGGTTAGAATAAGGAGGTCCGCATACGCAGGAAGCTGGTACGAGGGCACCAGAGAGAGCCTGCTGAAACAGATGGAGTCTCTTTTTAAGGGTGGGCTTGGAATTGGTGATGTGCCGAAGCTCGGCGAATATGACCCGAAGCTCCTAGGGCTCGTAGTTCCTCACGCGGGTTACGTTTACTCGGGTATGGCTGCGACCTGGGCTTACGGCGAAGCGGCTAAGCACGGTGCAAGGGATACCGTGGTAGTTATGGGGCCTGACCACCATATGGCCTCAACAGGATTTGCTACAATGAGCGAGGGCGTTTGGAGGACCCCGTTAGGTGATGTTGAAGTTGATAAGCAGACAGTAAGTCTACTCTTAAGTTACGCGCCCTTCGTTGAGGACAATCCCTATGCGCACTCTTTTGAACACTCCATTGAACTACAGCTTCCTTTCCTACAGTTAATATACGGGGGCTCTTTCAAAATAGTTCCAATAATAATACATGACTTTGAGTTGAAGAAGAACATGGAACTCGGAAAAGCTCTAGCGAAAGCATTGGAGAATAAGAAATCCATAGTTATCGCAAGCTCAGACATGAGTCATTATGTCCCCGCAAATGAGGCTGAGGAGAAAGACATGGTGACGATAAGGGCAATAGAATCCCTTGACGAGAAGCGAGTACATTCAGTAGCCTCCTCCTACGAGTCGCTCTGCGGCCTCGGGCCGGTGGTCGCGTTAATAACATGCGTAAAGGAGAATGGTTGTTCAAGAGCATCCTTACTAAAGTATTATCATAGTGGAGAGATATCTGGAGACTATAGCGGGGTGGTTGGATACTCTTCTATAGCTTTCTACAAGTGAGAGGACTTGCGGATATCCTGCAAAGCTCCTGCGAAAGTTATCATCTCGGGAGAACACTCGGTTGTATATGGTTATCCTGCACTCGTCGCTGCGGTGGACGTTTACTCGAGAGTTATTGTTGAAACAGTCGAAGAATTCGGGCCTCATGAAATATGCTCCGAGAAATATGGAATTGGGAAAGTGATTGGAAGTGCTTTATCAGGACCAGCTGCTCTGAAGCCTTTGGCTAGGGTAGTTAGTACTTTCATCGAGTCAGAATCGTTCAGGGGTAAACTGAAAATACGTGTAAGCTCTGATATACCGCCTGCAGCGGGCATGGGTTCCTCAGCATCGGTATCAGTAGCCCTGGCATATGCTTTATTGAAGATCGTATATGACGAACCTCCTGAAGACAGGGTTTTCAAACTTGCGATGGAGGGTGAAAAAATTTCTCACGCTAACCCTAGTGGTGTTGACGTGGCTGCAGTACTTAGAGGAGGCCTGATACTTTTCGTTAAAGACAAAGGGTTTGAGAGGCTTGAGGCCGGAAGCGGCATATTCCTACTCGCCGACTCGGGAATGGAGCGGAGCACTAGGGAAATGGTCTCCAAAGTTGCTTCTCTAAAGGAAAAAGAACCTGACCTCTTTAATATTATAATGACATCCATAAGCGACATTACAACTAGGATCAGCAGATTATTGCGGAGCGACGTGGTTGAAGCCGGTAGGCTCATGACGCTCAACCATCTCCTACTGTCCCTACTCGGTGTTTCAAATAGTAGGCTGGACTCCATAGTATGGACAAGCATATCGGCTGGTGCATACGGCGCCAAGCTTACTGGGGGAGGCGGTGGAGGATGCGTCCTTACGCTGGTTGATGAGGGCTCATTGAAGAACGTTGAGGAAGCTTTGCGAAATCTGAACGCTTCCACGATGATCCTTAGAACTGTTGAGAAAGGAGTTTACGCGGAAGAATTAGACTAGAAACCCGTTTCGAAATTCATATGTATGCTTCAGTACATGACGTACGTTAGGGTTAGTCTGATTTATACTTATGTGTCGCGAAAGTCTAGCTTATGGAGGTGAAGGAGGCGGTGGAGGAGACGGGAGAGCAGGCTTAGGCTTTCTCCCGAGCTTCAGAGCAACGAGAATCACTATGATCAAAACCACTATTACTATCACGCCCAAAATTAGGAACACTTGGGTGTAATTCTCATCGTAGAGCGCTGTAAGCGTTAAGCTCGTTTGCTCGCCCGCCATCTGGACAACGACCTCACTATCTAGTGATTCAACTGCCCCCATCCAACGGTTAAACTGGTACTCGCCCCCGAGCGTCCCGAAGAAGCCTTTCATCGGCTCTTCCCTCGGAGCCTTCACCTTCACCATATCGCCCTCCTCATATGTGCCTGACCCCTCTATCTCCAACCCTATGTTGGAGCCCACGGTCAGAGTGTATGTCCTAATCTGCTCTGGTTTAACGATTTGCACATGTATAATCTTGACAGCGGTGTTGACGCCATCGGTAGCCTTCACCTGTATCTCGTAGTCGCCCTCCGGATAATCGCTCCTCCCAAGCTTTATCCTGTCACTGTCCAAGGATACTCTGTCCTCAGTTATTCTGCTTGCAAGCGATGTCCAAACCTTTTCCCCCTCCCTCCTTATCAGGACAGTGTACCAAAGCTGGTCACCGTCAGCATCAGTCCCCTTCCAGACCAGGGTGTAGTTGCGGCCGATCCCCAGCTTCTTACCGTCAGGAGGATAAATGATCTCGAGAACAGGCGCGTTGGTTGAAACGCTCCTGCTGAACCAGATTCTTCCATCAGGGCCAGTAAGCTCTATCTTCCCGAGGTCTTCAGTCCAGTCGACTAGCCTTACGAATGGAACCGCATCCTCTAACACGTTTCCCAAGGGCTCTACGCTGGAATAGAAAGATATGTTGTAGGGAAGCCTCTTGAAGACCTGCCCGTTGCGGAGGTAGAAAGTAAGAGAGAAGTTTCCGGTTACACCGGGTTCAGGTTCTTCCCAGCTCCAGCTGTGGTTGTAAACCTTTTGGAAAGGCCTCCCTATCACAGTCCCGTTTCGGAAGATTATCATAGAAATCAAGAGGCTCTCTGGCGGGTCCTCTCCAGCAGCATGGCGTCCAACAGCCTTCCATGAGGCCCATGACCAGTAGCCTGATTTGTCGTCCTTTCCGGAATGATCCATGATGTCTCGTGCAGCTACATAGCTTGGATTCGGCAGGATTCTGAGAATGGTCCATCTGTAATCCCAGTAGCGCGCGCGCTCTAACAGGTTAAGGGGTGAGGTGTGTAAATATTTCTTAAATATCTTTATTACCCCTCCGTTGAACTCGTTGAAATAGACACATTCATTAGGAACTAGAATGTCATAACCATCGTAGATATCAGGGAAACGATAGGTGTGGGAAAGCTCGTGCGCAATTACTGGAAAGTAGAGGTACCCGTGTTCCCGGTCAACTGCTTCTTCAAAATCCACGAATGCTGTATGGAAACTCTGGTCATAACGACCGTAGAATCTATGATACACGACTCCAACAGTGTTGTCCCCCACTTTTGCTGCTAGGGCACCGGGGGGAGTTATAGCTATAACTCTCTCGTAGCCCTCGTCTGCAGCCTCCTCTGCTATGGTATCAGCGCACCACCACCCAATATTCCCTTCGTAGTAATATGTAGTTATGGGTCTAATATAGAAATAGTCTTTGAAAATTCCGCTGAGGTAACGATCATAAGGGTATACTTGCCATGTTCCCTCTGTGTAGAAGCTTGAAGGCTTCCAGCCTACAGGCGTACAGATATGGTCTAGGTATTCCCTCCATTGGGCTTCATTAAAATGATACTCGTATGCTGACCAAAGAGACTCTTGTTCGTAGAGCACTACTTTAATCCAATGCTCCAGAGCAAGCTCTCTACACATGAAGGATCCTGATATGTTGAGCACGCTTCCATCCTTCCATCTAACGTTTCTATAAGGATCGATTGTAAGATTTACTTCGAATCTCCCGCTGCCAGCCGGCCTGGGCAGGAACCCATGGCCGCTCGTTATATTCCATAGATAGACCGTACGTGGCTCGGTTGTAGGCTCGAGTGTAATACGTCCATAGTGAACAAGATGCCTAACTCCACTTACGACCTCCTCTCTAAGATCTATGGCGTAGTGCCAGTACCACCTCTCCGAGGAATGATACTCCTCAGGCTCCCCCATCCACATTCCTTTAGGACCTAGGTCAAGCTTGTAGTCCACGGTGATCGGGGAGCTGTAGTCAAGAGTGTAGTTGAACTTGAATATTGTCTGCTTTTTCGCTATGAGTGTCGACCCGTGCTGAGTAAGGGGCTCTATACTCGATACTTGCAGCCCAGGCAGCCTTGGTGTACTGTAACTGACGTGGAGGTAGAACCGATCGGTTCTCTCAACACCGGATTCTGAGCGACCTTTAATCGTTACCGTGTAACTTTTCAGAATGCCCTGTCCAGCGAGTGTCTTCCAGTCGCTGGCCCTCTCCACCGAGAGGGCTATATTAAAGGTCAGTTCCCCCGCAAGATAAGCGTCAAAGATGTGGCTTGTTGAAGCTGTAACGGGGGTGCCTGAAACCCACATCGTGACGCCTTGCGGAAGCCCCTCCTGTTCCAGCCTTATCGTCTCGCTGCTGCCGCTTATTTTTCTAAGCACTATCCTGTAATTGTCTTCCTCATGGATAACGGGTACATCGGGGCCGAGGCCAAGCTCGTAGAGGAGGAATGGCGTCAAATCAATATCCACGGCCTGGGGGGTAACATCCAGCGTGTAATCTATTTTTTCAATAGGAGGCGGAGGGGTTGGCGACGGGTTGACTATTATCGCGTAACGATGGATACGCGTCGAAGCACCGTTCGGATAGTTTTCCTTAGCCTCGATCGTGAAGTAGAATGTTCCGTTTTGAGTGGGCGTGCCTGACAGGGTTGAGGTCGCGGACTGCACACCCGGCTGCGGGGTAAAACCTAGTCCTGGAACATTGCCACTTATTTTCCAAGTCATCGTGTTAGGATACGGGGAGCCGGTGGTTGAGAAGGTTACTGAATATGGTTGCCCAACCTGGCCGTCTGGGAGCCTATCGTAAGAAACTAAGCCAAGCCATATTGTGCCGATTGGAGACGGGTTTGAAACTATATGGAAATCACTGCATAAGACTGTTACTGGTTTCGTCAGAACTATAATCCAGACTACCACTACCAATAGAAGATTCTTTTTCAAGAACCTTCAGCAATGAGAAATGAAGCCGTTCTATTTAAGCCTTTGCTTAGAAATTTTCCCAAAGGTGAAGTAAAGGTTCTTGGCATAGAAGCGCTTTAATGACTAAGGGTGCAAGGGGGTCTAGCAACATAGTTAAAAACTCTCGGGCAGTCTGTAAACCGTGGCGACTGAAAACAGAAAGGCAGACCATATTCGAATAGCTGTTTCGAAGAATGTTTCACACCGGATTACTACAGGCTTTGAAGATGTCGAGCTGATTCACAATGCTGTTAAAGAGATCAGTTTTAAGGATATTGATACTAGCGTGACTGTAATGGGTAAGAGGCTTAGGCTCCCGCTCATCATAGAAGCCTTGACCGGTGGAACCAGAGAGGCTAAGAGAATAAACATGGGTTTAGCGGAAGTAGCTGAATCTGAAGGCATAGGCATTGGCGTTGGAAGCGTGAGAGCCGCCTTAGAGGATCATAGCCTAATCGACACCTACTCCGTTGTCAGAGACAGGGCTCCAAACTCCCTCGTAATATCTAACTTGGGGGCTGTTCAATTAGCTCGACACGGCTTAGAGTATGCTTTTAAAGCAATGGAGATTGTTAAGGCTGATTCCCTAGCCGTACACTTCAACAAGCTCCAGGAAATCATGATGCCTGAAGGAGAGCCTGTTTTCCAAGGATACGGCCAGCAGTTGACAGAGTTGTCTAAGAGGCTTGGCGAGAGGCTTTGCTTAAAGGAGACTGGAGCCGGTTTCAGCGGGGAGGCTGCTATGCTCGCAGAATCCTGGGGTTTAAAATGGGTTGATGTCGCCGGTGCTGGGGGGACAAGCTGGTATGCTGTCGAGTATTACCGTGCTAAGGAAAAGGGCGACGAGAAGGCTTCGCTTCTAGGCGAAACCTTCTGGGACTGGGGTATTCCAACTTCTATAAGCATAGTTGAATCCAAGCTTTATGCTCCGAGGCTGAAAGTAATAGCTAGCGGCGGGATTAGAACCGGATTGGATGCTGCAAAGGCCATTGCTCTTGGAGCAAGTTGCGTCGGTATAGCTAGACCGTTCCTACTGTCTTTTCTGAAAGGAGGGGTGGCGGAGGCTAGGAAACTGGTGAGATCCTTCGAGCTCGCGCTACGGTTTACGATGTTCCTGGTTGGTGCTAAGAGCATTGAGGAATTAATGTCAGCGCCTTTCGTAGTAAGAGGTAGGACTGCCGAATGGCTTGAACGCAGAGGCCTACTTGAGAAGCTGGCTGGTAGGATGCGTCATGAGCATGGATGAGCTTAAGGAGCTTATAGAGAGGCTGGCTCTCGAGAACGCGGTTTCATTCAATGGTGTTGCTAGGGCTGAAGCTGTCTTAGGAAAGCTCCTAGGGTCTAAACCGGAGCTGAGGAACAGGGTGAAAGAACTAATACAAGCAGTCAGGGAGATTACTGAGAGAGTTAATAATCTTACTCTTGATCAACAAAAGAAGCTTCTCAGTGAGCTGGGTCCGGTTAGGCTTCTTGAGAAACCGGTTAAACCAACCGGGCTTCCGGGGCTTCCTAGGGCTGAGGGCTTTGCCCAAGTTATTCTGAGGTTCGCACCTAATCCCGATGGTCCCCTTACCTTGGGGAATGCTAGGCCCGCGATACTCTGCGACTACTATGCTAGAAATATGGGTGGCAGGCTAATATTGAGGTTTGAAGATACTTCACCATCCGTCAAGCCGCCCTTAAAAGAGGCTTACGAATGGGTTATCGAAGACTTGAAATGGCTCGGCATAGAGCCTGATGAGGTACATTACCAATCTGATAGGTTACAGACATACTATGAGCATGCTGAAAGGTTCCTTGAAAAAGGCTTTGCGTACGTCTGCCTCTGCAAGCCTGAGGAATTCAGGGTTTTTGAGCGCAACGGCAAACCTTGTCCCCATAGAGAGCAGGATCCTTCGACAAGCCTCAGCCTATGGGAAAAGATGTTAAACGGGGGTCTCGGACCCGGTGAAGCCGTTGTGAGAGTTAAGACGGATATGCAGCATCCTAATCCTGCTGTAAGAGACTGGCCTGCTTTAAGAATAGATGTGGCAGAGCACCCTCGAGTCAAGGGATTCCGGGTCTGGCCGCTTTACAACTGGTCATGTGCAATAGACGATTATGAGATGAAGATATCCCATGTGATAAGGGGTAAGGAGCATATTACTAATGAGGTGCGTCAATCATATGTTTTCCAGTATTTGAACGCTCCCCAACCGGTTTCAATACACATAGGGAGAGTCGGTCTTGAGAAGAGCGTCTTGAGTAAGTCTAAGATAATGAGGGGATGGTCACAGGGCTTCTACAGGAGCTTAGACGATCCGAGGCTCGGTACGTTGAGAGCTTTAAGGAGAAGAGGGTTTAAGCCGGAAGTTATCAGGCGAATCATATTGGACATGGGGCTTAACATAACCGAGGCCATGATTAAGTGGGAGAACCTTTACGCTTACAATAGAGAGGCTGTAGACTGGGATGCTGAGCGCTATTATTTCGTGAGAAACCCTCTCAGACTCGTCGTTAAAAACGTTCCTGGTAAAGTTGAGGCAAGGCTATCTCGCCACCCGAGTAGGCCTGAGCTCGGCTTCAGGCTGCTTTCAGTAGAACCATCGCGAGGGACCGTCGAGCTATTCGTCTCAGCGGACGACGTTAGCAATACGGCTCCCGGCTCAAGACTGAGGCTAATATCTCTCTTCAACGTTGAGATCGAGAACATCAATAAAGAAGCTGGATTCGTTGAATCTTCTTTCAAAGGCACGGAGGTACCTGAGAAAACGGCTGGGGTAAAACTGATCCAATGGGTCTTGCCTGATGATGCTTTTGAGACACGTGTTCTCATGCCTGACGCAAGCCTCTCCGAGGGATTTGGAGAATCCCAGTTAACGAGAGTCCCCCCTGGGAAGATAATCCAGCTTGTCAGATTCGGATTCTGTGTTTTGGAAAAAATATCTAGCGATAGGGTTGAACTAATTTTCTCCCACCCGTAGCTTTCTCAAGTAAGTTTTTATACCCCCTGTCCACGGGTGTGGATGGGTAGAGGTGCTTAGCTAAATGGTTAGGGTTACAACAGCCGATTACGAGCCAAACAAAGAGCTTGTGGAAGAGGCTTTAGAGCTGCTGAGGCTAGCAGCTAAAACTGGAAAGGTTAAGAAGGGCACCAATGAAACCACTAAGGCTCTTGAAAGAGGTGTTGCAAAGCTTGCCTACATAGCTGACAACACAGATCCAGTCGAAGTCGTTTTACACATACCCTTACTCAGCAGAGATAGGAAGATACCATATATTGTCGTGCCGGATAAGAAGCAGCTGGGTGAGGCAGCCGGACTGGTAAACGTGTCTGCCGCAGCAGTGGCTATAATCGACCCCGGAGAAGCGGCCTCTATGCTTGAAAGCGTTATTAAGAAAATAGAGGCTCTAAGGGCATCAGGTGGAGGCTCGTCTTGAGCGAGGAAGCTACTCCGGCAGAAGTCGTTGAACTAGTGGCCAGGTCAGGAGCTTCAGGCGAGGTTACGCAGGTCAGAGTAAGAATACTGGCTGGCAGGGACAAGGGTAGGGTCATACTTAGGAACGTACGCGGTCCAGTAAAAGTTGGAGACATACTTATGCTCAGGGAAACGGAGAGAGAAGCCAGAAGGTTCTCAGGGTGATGAACCACGCCCACGTTCTTCCAGTGCAGTTTTTGCAACGAGACGTTTCCTAGTGGAGAAGGCATAGTATATGTTAAGAGAGACGGGAGCATATTGAGATTCTGCAGTTCAAAGTGCTTTAGGAACTTCAAGCTAGGCAGGAATCCGAGGAAAATAAAGTGGGTGATTAAAGCTAAGCAGGAATCTGGAAAATGAGGATCGTCATACTGGGCCCACCAGGCTCTGGCAAGGGTACATACTCATCGAGGCTGGCGATAAGATTGGGAATACCGCATATCTCTACGGGGGACATATTCAGGGAGGAGATTAAAAGTGGTAGTGAACTTGGAATCAGTATCTCAGGCTATGTTTCAAGCGGTAAACTAGTCCCAGACGATGTTGTAAACATGGTGATGGAGAAGAGGCTTTATAAAGAGGACTGTAGAAAAGGCTTCATACTAGATGGTTATCCCAGGACTGTTAATCAGGCTGAATTCTTAGACAAAGTTTCAAAGGTCGATGTGGTCGTAAACCTGAACGTGCCAGATGAAGTAATAGTGAGAAGACTATCGTCGAGACTGATTTGCAGGAATTGTGGTGCAATATACAATAAGATTACGCTTCCCCCGAAAGTCAACGGTATATGCGACAAGTGTGGCGGAGTACTCTACCAGAGAGAAGACGATAAGCCTGAGGTAATCAAGGAGAGGATAGAAATATACAAGGAGGAGGTTAAACCGCTATTAGAATACTACCGTAAGAAGGGGATTGTTCTAGACTTCTTCTATGAATCTAGCAGATCCGGAGGGGATATTTCACCGGATCAGGCTGTGGAGAAGATAGTTGAGGCATTAAAAGAATTCTCTGATTGAATTCGTTCACACCTTATTCTCGTTACATTGTTAAAATCCTGTTTTCTGAATAAGAGATATTGCTGCCCGCTTTTACAATTAATTATGCTAACAATGGTAGTAATTGCAAGTCGTTCAGAGCGTTGCATTAACCAATTATAGGCTCAAAACTCCTCCGAAGAAAGGATGGCTTTAAAAGCCTCGCTTCTAATTTGAGAAATGGGTTTTTATGAGATAGAGATTAATATTGCTGCAAGCTCAGCGAATAAGGAGGTCTGTGTAGGATAATGGGTGTCAGGGAGCCTATAGTAGTCGTATTAGGTCATGTTGATAGTGGCAAGACTTCTCTATTAGACAAGATACGTGGAACGTTTGTTGCGATGAGGGAGGCTGGGGGGATCACCCAGCATGTGGGTGCGAGCCTTATTCCTTCTCAAGTAATAGTGGATGTAGCTAAGATCCTTAACATAAAGCTGGAGGAGAAGCTTAGGGTTCCCGGGATACTTTTCATAGATACTCCGGGGCACGAGGCTTTCGTGAACCTGAGGAGGAGGGGAGGTTCGATTGCTGACTTCGCAATACTCGTAGTAGACATCATGAGAAGCGTCGAGCCGCAGACTGTTGAGTCCCTGGAAATACTGAGGGTTAGGAAGACGCCGTTCATAGTTGCGGCGAATAAGCTCGACCTCATACCCGGTTGGAAGTCACAGAAAACTTTGAGCTTCACTCAATCGATTTCGAAACAGGATGAGAGGGTTAAACGAGTATTGGATGAGCACTTGTACAAAATAATCGGAGACCTTTCAATGCTCGGATTCAGGTCCGACAGGTTTGATCGTATAACCGATTTTAGGAAGAATGTTGCCATAGTCCCAGTAAGTGCAGTAACTGGCGAAGGTGTTTCAGAAGTCATAGCAGTATTAATAGGCCTTATCCAACAATTCCTCATAGCTTCGCTCGAATACAGCGAAGGGCCGGGTAGGGGGGTCGTGTTGGAGGTTGTTGAGGAAACCGGGATGGGCACTACAATCAATGCGGTAATCTTCGACGGGGTGTTGAGGAAGGATGATATTATAGTTTTAATGGGTTTTAACAAGCCTATCGTCACAAAGATTAGGGCACTGTTGATGCCTAAGCCACTTGACGAGATGAGGGATCCGAGAGATAGGTTCAACCACGTTGATGAAGTAAGGCCGTCGGCAGGAGTAAAGATAGTCGCCCCCGATTTAGAGGGTGCACTACCTGGTTCACCACTGCTCGTGGCTACGGGAAATGTGGAGGATGCTATTCAGAAAATCACGGCTGAAGTCGAGTCTATAAGGATTAGAAGTGGCGAGGACGGTGTAGTGGTTAAGGCAGATACGCTCGGTTCTCTTGAAGCAATAGTAAGCGAGCTTGAGAAGAAAGGTATTCCAGTGAGGATTGGGGACATAGGTCCGGTCTCGGAGCGTGATGTAATAGAGGCATCTATCTCCTCGAGGGACCCTACGCTCAGAGCTCTCCTCGTATTCAACGTTAAGACAATGCCTGAAGCCATGGAGGAGGCTAGGAAGAGGGGGGTACCGGTGTTCGAAAACAGGATAATCTACCAGCTTGTCGAGGAATTCGTAGAATGGCGTAAGAAGGAGAAGCAGAGGGAGATGCAAACACAGCTTGAACAACTAGTCCTACCTGGGAAGATAAGGGTTCTGCCCAATTACATCTTTAGGAGGAGTAAGCCCGCGATAGTTGGAGTCAGAGTTGAGGCTGGTGGAATAAAACCGGGCTTTCCACTAATAAACTTGAGAGGCGAGAAGATAGGTGTAGTACAGCAGATACAGAGGGAGGGGAAGCCGGTTCCAAGGGCTGAGGCCGGGGAGGAGGTTGCAATATCAATACCTGAAGCCGTCGTCGGCAGGAGCCTTAAGGAGGATGATGTGCTTCTGGTCGACGTCCCCGCTAGGGATGCCTCTCTGGTTAACCGGGTTTTCAAAAACCAACTCGCCCCCCATTACCTGGAAGCTCTTGAAGATATTTCAAGCCTTAAGAGGAAGGAGAACCCCTTCTACGGCTTGTAGCAACTTAATGTTTTAATACGGGGCCTATTAGGCATACTCAGCATGCCGCCTGAGTTCAAACTATGCGTTGCAGACCCGAAAACCGGTAAGACAGAGTCTGTAAAACTTGAGGGGAGTAACGCAATCCCCCTCTTAGGCTTGAAAATAGGGAGCATTATAGATGGTTCTCTAGTAGGCAAGCCCGGGGTTAAGCTTATGATAACAGGAGGGTCGGACAAGTCTGGGATACCGATGGTCGCTTCAGTACAGGGGGGTGTTAAGAAGTACATACTGGTGAACAAGAAGACTCGTGCTGGAAAGACAAGGGTGAAGATGATTGTGAGGGGCAACCAGATATCTGAAGACATATACCAGGTTAATATGAAGATAGTTACGGAGGGGGTTTGAAAATCGAGGACTACAAATATATACAACCTTGTCTAAATCTGGGAACGCTTGGTCATGTAGATCACGGTAAGACAACACTCGTACAGGCTATCACCGGGGTTTGGACCGCTAAGCATAGTGATGAGCTGAAGAGGGGTATAACGATAAAGCTTGGCTATGCTAACTTCAGCGTTTTCCAGTGCCCTAAGTGTCCGCCGCCGTATAACTATACTACGGCTCCAAAATGCTCATGTGGTTCTGAAACTGTTTTCCAAAGGAAAATAAGCTTCGTCGATTCTCCTGGCCACGAGATTCTAATGACGACTATGCTGAGCGGAGCCGCCGTAATGGATGCTGCGATACTTGTAATAGGCGCAGACGAAGTTTGCCCCCAGCCTCAGACCCACGAACACCTCTTGGCTGCAGAGATAATGGGTATTAAGAAATTGATCGTAGTGCAGAACAAGATAGATATTGTTTCTAGGGAAAGGGCTTTAAAAAACCTGGAGGAGATAAAGCAGTTTCTTTTTCAGACAAGCTATGCAGACGCTACTATAGTACCTGTGTCTGCACAGCACAGGGTTAACATAGATATTTTGCTCTACGTCATTCAGAAAGAGGTTCCTACACCCATCTTCGACCTAAGCTCCCCGGCTAGGATGATAATAATAAGATCATTCGATATAAACAAGCCTGGGACAAGAGTTAGAGATATGCGCGGCGGCGTCATCGGAGGGTCTGTGGTAAGGGGCGAGATAAGGGTAGGCGACGAGTTGGAAATACTCCCAGGCCTAAGGGTTAAGAAGGATGATACTGTTGAAACAATACCCTTGACTGCCGAAGTTGTTTCAGTAGGTTTCGACAACGTTTTCATAGATAAGGTTAGGAGCGGGGGATTGGTTGGAATAGGGACAACTCTAGATCCTTCCCTGACCAAGAACGATATGCTAGTGGGCAATTTGGCCGGTAAGCCAGGTACGCTCCCACCCGTCACTAAGAGCATAACGCTGGAGTACAGCATGTTTGAGAGAGTGGTTGGGGTAAAGGGCATGGTGAAGAACGAACCACTCAGGGTCGGAGAGATTTTGAACGTGAATGTCGGCTCAGCGCTCACACAGGCCGTCGTGAAGGATGTTCGAGATAACAGGGTTAGACTGGACCTTAAAATACCTGTATGTGCTGAGAAGGGCCAAAGGATTGCAGTCAGCAGGCTTTTCGAAAGACGTTGGAGACTAATTGGCCATGGTGTTCTCGTCGATTGATCGTTCTCTTAGACTCCAGTGCTCTACTCGCACCCTTTGAAACAGGTACTGATTTCATGAGAAGTATGGTTGAACTTGTTGGAGGTGGTGTAAAACTGGCATTGCCATTTGAAACGTTGGTTGAACTCAAGATGCTCAGTAGGGGTAAACCCAAGGTCGCTGGAATGGCTAGGCTGGCTCTGGAGGTTGCTAAAGGCATTAGGGTACTTCCTCCAATAGGGATGGCTTGCGACGATGCCCTGGTTTTCTTTGCAAAAACTTATAAATCAGCTGTTGCGACAGCCGACAGCGTGTTGCGCAAGAGGCTTAGGGTCCTTGGGATACCTGTTTTTTACCCTGCTGGCGAGGGTAGGATCATGGGAGCAGGATTCGAGGAGGTGATGAGAATTATTTAAGATAATAGAGATTGAAGACGTTGTCAGGATTCCACCTTCTAGGCTCGGCGATCCGGCTCAGGAGGTTTTTAAAAGCGTTTTGAAAGACAGATACGAAGGAATGGTTATAGAGGGAATTGGATACATTATTTTCCTCGTAGACTACGACTTCGACCCTGTTGGTCAGATTTCTCCAGGAGATGGCCACAGCTACCACAGGGTCAGAGCTAAGGTACTCACCTACTGTCCCGAGGTTAATGAGGTTGTTGAGGGCAGGGTTGTCGAAGTCGAGGAATTCGGAGTTTTCGTCAGGCTCGTCACCACCGATGCGCTAATGCACGTCTCCCAGATAACTGATGATTATATGGATTACAATAGTTCTCAGGGCATTCTCATCGGTAGGCAGACCAAGCGAATAATTCAGAAGAACGATTGGGTGAGAGCGAGGATAGCAGCAGTCTCCATAGGCAGAGGCTCTATGACGGACAAGATAGGCTTGACGGCAAGACAGCCTTTCTTGGGAAAGCCGGAGTGGATCGAAGAGGACATAAGGAAGCTTGCGGGTGAGAAGCCTAAGCAGGAGGCCAAGGCCTAATGCCGCTGCGAGCATGCTTAAACTGTAGAATGATAAGCGACTCTTCAAAATGCCCCAATTGCGGGGGCGAGGAGTTTACTCAAGAGTGGGCTGGCGAAGTGTTGATATTCAACCCTGAAGGCTCTTCGATAGCTAAGCTGATCGGCGCCAAAGTGCCCGGCAGATACGCGGTGAGGCTTAAATAGTGTCTTTAAGGGCAACGGAGGAGACGAGGAGGATAGTCAAAAACCCTCTAGGAGTCTTACTTAAAAACGAGTCTGAAATAAACAGCCTACTCAAGGGCTTTAAAGGGTTTCTGATAACTGTCGGAGACATCGTTTCGACGAGACTTATTGAAATGGGTTTTGAACCCGACCTGTGTATAGTTGATGGGAGGACAATGAGACAGCCCATACCTGTTGCAGAATGCTTGAAAAAAGGCAGGAGGATCCTTACACTCACAAATCCTCCTGGAACAATTTCTGGGGAATCTTGGAAAGTAATAGAGCAGGCCATTTCTTCCTCTAAATCAACCGTTATCGTGGAGGGTGAAGAGGACTTGCTAACTCTAGTCGCCATCAAATCAGCTCCCGATGATTCCATAGTTTTATACGGCCAACCATGGGAAGGAGTTGTAGCGGTAAAGGTAAACAAATCATCACGGAAAATGGTTCTAGAAATACTCGGGACAATGACCAGTAATGTTTAAAGCCTGATGAAATATCCATGAGCCCGTGGCGGAGGTAAGGATAGTGAGAGAGTCGGATAACCCCCTCTTAAAGAGGAGGGAGATACTGTTCGAGGTGCCGCATCCGGGGAAGCCTACTCCGGGCATAGCTGAGGTAAGGCAGATTATTTCAGCGATGAAAGGTGTTCAGCCAGACGCTGTCTACGTGGTTCATTTGAAAAGCACGGCTGGAAGACAATTCTCACGCGGGGAAGCGCATGTCTATTATTCTCCGGAGCATGCCGTCATAGAGCCGCTTCACGTCAGGATTGCGAACCTTCCCCCGGATGAGAAGAAGAAGATGAAAGAGGAGATTAGGAAGAAGAAGATGGAGATGAAGGCTAAGGCTGTTGGTGGGAGGAAATGAACGACTTGATAAAATACTATGAGGTTGATGCCGGCAAGAAAATCGCAAAGCTGAAGAATAGGAAATGTCCAAGATGCGGCAAGGTAATGGCTTTCCACAAGGAGGTTAAGCCAAGGTGGCACTGCGGCTCCTGCAACTACACGGAGTTTGTAAGGTGAACCCTCTGTGGGTGAGCCATTGACATGCGTTGGCATAGAGTCAACTGCCCATACTTTTGGAATAGGTGTTGTCAAATACCCTCCCTTCCAAATACTGTGCGACGTTAGGAGAGTATACAGGCCTGTCTCAGGCGGGATACATCCAAGCGAAGCCGCTAAGCATCATATGGAGAAAGCAGTCGACGCTCTTCGGGAAGCAACCTCTAAGGTCGACTTTAGGAAGGTTGACATAGTGGCTTTTGCAAGAGGCCCTGGATTAGGGCCGTGTCTTAGAGTTGGTGCAGCGCTGGCGAGGATGCTCTCCTTAAAGCTTGAGAAACCATTAGTCGGTGTGAACCATGCAGCATCTCACATAAACATAGCTAGGGTGTTGACAAAGGCAATCAACCCCGTTATACTATATGTTTCAGGAGGAAATACGCAGGTATTGCATGTATCGGGTGGTAAATACGTGATTTTAGGAGAAACTGAGGATATCGCGGTTGGGAATCTCATTGATGTTTTCTCCAGGAAAGCGGGACTAGGCTTTCCAGGTGGGCCAAGGATAATGGAGCTTGCTTCAAAATCTAACAGGCTGGTGAAACTACCATATAGCATAAAGGGCATGAACGTCTCGTTCTCCGGGATGTTGACGATGCTCGAAAACCTAATTGGCAAGGAGCCTGTTGAAGATCTCTGCTTCTCATTGCAGGAGACTGCATTCTCCATGCTGATAGAAGTCTCGGAGAGGGCTATGGCGATGCTGGGTGTTAACGAATTCATTATAGCGGGGGGAGTCGGTGCAAATATGAGGCTGAGGCAAATGGCTGGTGAAATGTGCAGAGAGCGGAATGCTGTCTTCAAAGACTATCCCCTCGAGTACTATGCTGACAACGGTGTCATGATAGCTTGGGAGGGAATGGTGCAATACCTACTTGGTGAAAGACTGAGCGTAGAAGGTTCTATTGTTAAGCCGAGGTGGAGGATAACGGATGTTAAACCGCCTCCCACAGGGCTGTACGAGAATTAGAAACCTCTATCAGGGTGCTGAGGCAATCGTAGACCTCTGCGAATGGATGGGTGTGAATGTAGTTGTTAAGACGAGGATTCCGAAAGGGTATAGAGTTAAAGAGCTGGATGAGTCGATAAGAAAATCCAGGACCGTTAGGGAAGCATCAATCCTAAGCTCAGCCAAGAAGGCAGGGGTTGAAACACCCTTCGTATACCATGTGAACCCGGTTGAGAGCTGGATAGTAATGAGCTATGTCGAGGGAGAGAGCCTCAGGAGCCTGCAGTACTCGAACGTTTTCCCAAGCCTCGTAAAAAAGCTCGGAAACGTTATTGGCATGCTCCACTCAGCAGGCATAGTTCACGGAGACCTTACTCCGGCGAACGTCATCGTATCGGGAGATAGGCTGGTGCTAATAGACTTCGGCTTGGGAGAGTATTCCAACGAAGTCGAGAAGAAGGCTGAGGACGTATACACGCTGATTTCAAGCCTAGCGTCCCTACCGGATCACGAGGCCCTCGTAAAAATGTTCATGGAAGGGTACAGGTCTTCAGCCGGAGAATCAGCCATTAAGGTTGAAGAAAGAGTTAAAGAAATCAGTAGGAGAGGCAGATATGTTGAGAAAGAGCTCAGGCGTCAAACAGAATCATAAATTCTATTTTCACACCCAGCACTCAGGTTTCTCGGCGGCCTTAACCGGCAGGAGCAGCTGAGGCCCAGGTGATTCAAATCCAGCATTCGCTAAAGCCACTGTTTCAAGAGACCTATTATTCATTAGGACGATCATCATCCTAACTCTTACACCCACTTTTCCTTGTCACTACTTAAATATCCAGCTAAATCCCTAGGCCTTATGTGTCCGATTCTAGACCCGCGCCTAACCCATATGTGTCCAACTCTAATCCTGCGCTGAGTCTCAAATTGACGCTCCTGCTTGGAGTCAACAATCATTTATCCAGACAATAGTAAGCATTTATTCGACGAATATAAACCTTAAGCATGCTAGATTAGTTGTTCCGAAGAAAGTTTGCAAAGCATTCTCAGGCGCAATAGAAGGAAAACGACCGTTATAGCCAAGAGCTTCTCAATCTCTTCTCCTCGCACTCAGCCAGGTTCAATTCTAAACATATTAAAGTTTAAGCTTAGTTTAGGACAGGGTTCTCATAAACGCTTGTATTTACCAGAGTGTGAATAATGCGATTACCACTCCAGCTATCAGTACGATTAGGCATGCGAGAATATAGATCAGCCATATCTTACCAAGCTTATCTTAGCAAGTCGTATTAAATGCTTAGGATAACCTTCTCATGTATCGCCTTAACAGCTTTTGCAGCATCCTCCATAAGTACTACGAAAGATATGTTTGTTTCCGATGAACCCTGTGCTATTGCAAGAATGTTTACACCAGCCTCTGCTACTGCTGTAAAAATCTTGGCGGCAACGCCTCTGGTTCCTCTCATTCCCTCTCCAACCGCTGAGATTACTGCCACGTTTCTCTGAATCTTTATTCTTTTGATAATCCTCTCCCTGCTGAATCCTTCTCTCAACCCCTTCAAAGCCCTGTCCAAGTCAGCATCCCTGACTACGAGTGTTATCCCCACCTCTGAAGCATCTTGGCTTATCATACATACGCTTACTCCTCTTTTAGCAACTTCTCCGAGTATTGCTGATGCTACTCCAGGCGTACCAGCCATGGCAGCGCCTTCGACTGTTAAGATACTCATGTCAGGTATCATCGCTACGGCCTTAACTATCTGTTTCTCAACAGCTTTCTCAAAACCTATT
>JAWBXT010000003.1:0-39509 GCA_038867695.1 Thermoproteota archaeon | reverse complement strand
TTCCGAGGGATGTTCAATTAATGGAGGGTGAGCCTAGGAACAATATATTCTCGTATTCTTATAATCCTCCAATACCTTCTAATGAGGAATTATTCCTAGCATCAAGAATGCTTGCAGATGCAGAGAGGCCTGTCATACTCGCTGGCGGCGGAGTGATAATGTCAGGAGCCTCCAACGAGCTCGTTGCTTTAGCAGAATTGCTAAACGCTCCAGTAGTGACTACTCTAATGGGGAAGGGTAGTATTCCGGAGGATCATCCCCTTTCACTGGGTTGTGTAGGTATGCATGGTAAACTGGGTGCGATAAAGGCTGTTCAAGAAAGCGATGTTCTCCTTGCTGTGGGCGCAAGGTTTAGCGACAGGACTACAGGTAAGTTAAGCGGGTTTGCCCCCAGAGCTAAGAAAATACACGTTGACATAGATAAGTCTGAAATAGGGAAACTCCTTAAGCCAGATATTGGCATAGTAGGAGATGCAAAACATGTTTTGAGTAGGCTTCACTCAAATCTGGTAAAAATGGTTCAAAAGGGTAAGGCTGGGAAATGGGGTGAAAGACTTAAACAGCTTAAAAATGAGTCTGAATTCCTTTATGATTACGACGCTGTGCCAATAAAGCCGAGTACTGTTGTCAGAATTTTGAACGATTACGTTACGCCTAATGACTTCGTAACTACTGAAGTCGGCCAGTGTCAAATGTATGCTTCCCTGCATTTCTTAGCAAAACGCCCAAGGCAATTCATATCCTCCGGGGGACTTGGCACAATGGGCTTTGGGCTTCCTGCAGCAATAGGCGTTAAGGCAGCTTTTCACGAGCAAAGAGTTTTCGACATTGCTGGCGATGGTAGCTTCTTCATGACATGTAACCAGCTACCTGTTTCTGTAGACTACGACCTCCCAATCATAGTGGTTGTTCTCAACAACTACTTCTTGGGAATGGTTAGACAATGGCAGGAATTGTTCTATGGCAGGAGATACATAGCTGTCGATCTTAAGGGTAAGGCTGATATAGCAAAGGTTTCAGAAGGCTTAGGTGCTAAGGCATTTAAGGTATCAAGAGTCAGCGAGCTTAAAGAAGCTTTACAAACAGCTGTTAAACAGAATGAGACAACCGTAATAGACGTGATCGTTGAGCGGGAAGACAACGTGTTTCCAATGATCCCGCCTGCAGCAACGCTTGACCAAGTCATAACTGGGAGGTGAAAAACATGGCTATAGATGAGAATAAGAGGTTCGTCGTTCTCAGAGTCCTGAACATACCGGGAGTGATGGAAAGGATCTCATCAATATTCGCCAGAAGGGGAATCAATATAGACACCATCACCGTCGGAGTGATAAATGGGGGGTCTTCTCAAATATCTCTTACATTCAGTCTTCCAGAGGATAAGTTTGAAAACATAGTGAAAATTTTAGAGAAAAACCCATGCGTACTCGAAGTTAAAATAGGATCGCTTGAATCGGATGTTGTAAGAGAAGCTTTTGTAGCAGTCCTTAGAGATTGCGACACTAATGTTAGCGACTACATTAGGATCAGGTATCGCGCCAGGACGACTATGTTAAGTGAATCAAGGCTTCTAGTAGAGCTGCTGGCGGATCCTAGGATGGTAAACGAGTTTAAGGAAGAGTTTGCAGACCGTATAGAAAGCTTCTCGAGAAGCGGAGTGATGATTCATACGTTAAACCATTACAGGAAGTTAAAAGCTTAAAAAGAATTAAAGAAAGCTTGTTAATAGCGTGATTTAAGATGGCTAGGATAATAAGAGATGAAGATATAACAATAGAGTTGATAAAGAATAAGACGGTCACTGTAATAGGATATGGTTCTCAAGGAGAGGCGCAAGCCAAAAACATTAGGGATAGTGGAGTCAAGATAATCCTCGGGTTAAGAAAAGACGGTTCTTCTTGGAAGAGGGCTGTTGAAGACGGCTTCGAGGTCTATGAGATAGGAGAGGCTGTGAGGAAAGGAGATATTATTATGATGCTTCTACCAGACCCTGCCCAGCCAAAGGTCTACGAAGAATATGTGGCACATAACATCTCTAAGGGTTCTACACTCGTATTTGCACATGCATTCAACATATACTATAGGCAGATAGTTCCCGCACCTTGGCTGGATGTAATACTTGTGGCGCCTAAGGCTCCTGGTCCTGCTTTGAGGGATGCATACGTACATGGTACTGGAGTACCTGGATTGATAGCAGTATACCAAGATTATACGGGCAATGCTTCGAAGATAGTTAGAGAATTAGCGAAAGCAATTGGTTTAAGCAGAATCGGTTTAATAGAATCTTCCTTTAAAGAAGAGGTTGAAACAGACCTCTTCGGTGAGCAGGCAGTTCTATGCGGAGGAGTATCTTCTCTCATAAAGAGCGGGTTTGAAGTACTTGTTGAAGCAGGCTATCAGCCTGAGGTTGCTTACTTTGAGGTCCTAAACGAGCTTAAATTGATAGTTGACTTAATATGGGCTAAGGGATTATCAGGCATGTGGCAAGCTGTTAGCGATACTGCTAAGTACGGCGGTCTAACACGCGGTCCGTACCTTATAGACGAGGAGGTAAAGAAAAAGATGAAGAAGCTTCTTGAAGATATCCAATCTGGCGTCTTCGCTAGAGAATGGGTTCTAGAAAACAATTCTAATCAGGTTGTTTTAAGAACTCTAATGGAGAGAGAGAAGAATCATCTCATAGAGGTAATTGGAAGTAAAATAAGAGCGTTGGTTGGGAAATGAGTACTAGTTTACTACTAGAGAAACGTAGTGAAAAGCTTGAAATGAGGAGCGACGCAATTAAGAAAGGTGTTGATAGAGCTCCACATAGAAGCCTACTTTATGCAGTGGGTTTAGAGAAAGAAGATCTTGAAAAACCATTTGTGGCAATAGTTAATTCTTATACGAATATCGTTCCAGGACATATTCATCTTAACTCTCTTGCTGAAGAAGTCTCAAAAGGAATTAGAGACGAAGGAGGAGTCCCCTTAGTTTTCAACACCATCGCTGTCTGCGACGGATTAGCGATGAACCACGAGGGAATGAAATATTCTCTCCCAAGCAGGGAGGTAATAGCAGATTCTATAGAGATAATGCTTTCAGCACATATGCTCGATGCTGCTGTTTTCATCTCCTCGTGTGATAAGATAGTTCCCGGCCATCTTCTCGCAGCGGCTAGGCTAAACCTGCCCTCTATATTCGTAACTGGTGGACCTATGTATCCTGGCGTCTTTAAAGGTAGAAAGGTAGACCTAGTGTCAGTATTTGAAATGCTAGGCGAGTATCATGAGGGAAGAATTACACTTGAAGAGTTGATGGAATTTGAAAGAGCTGCTTGCCCTGGGGCTGGAAGCTGCGCGGGGCTTTTTACAGCAAACACTATGGCGTGTCTCGTAGAGGCAATGGGTCTCTCCCTTCCAGGCATGGCTGCAACACACGCCATAGACAACAAGAAGAAGAAGCTCGCATACGAATCCGGAAGGAGAATAATGGGGCTCTTGAGAGAAGGACTTGGGTTTAAGGATATTGTTAAAAAAGAAAATCTGATAAATGCAATAATAGTAGACAATGCGCTGGGGGGATCAACCAATACTGTACTTCACATAAGCGCTTTGGCTAAAGAAGCTGGTTACGACATTCCTTTGGAAACTTTTGACGAGGTGAGTAGGAGGGTGCCAACACTGGTTCTCATAAGGCCTTCTGGAGAGAGTTTCATGATAGACTTTTACAACGCTGGTGGGGTCCCCTCGCTTCTCAAGATGCTCTGGAAATATCTTCACTTAAACGCGATGACGGTTACCGGAAAAACACTAGGAGACCTTATTGAGGAATTCCCTGAGCCAAGAGGGAGCTTCATAAGGCCTCCTCATAATCCATACAGGAGTGAAGGAGGCATAGCGATTCTATGGGGCTCGTTGGCTCCCGAAGGCGCGGTAATAAAACTTGCCGGGACACCTGCTCAGCTTAGAGCGTTCAGGGGCAAGGCGAGAGCATTCAACTCTGAAGAGGAGGCTGTAAAATCGCTTGAGATAGAAGACTTTACGGAGAATACCGTGGTAGTTGTGAGATATGAGGGGTTATTAGGAGGCCCAGGTATGCGCGAGATGCTAATGCCCACTTCGCTTATAGTTGGGAGGAACCTTGTTGAGAAGGTTGCATTGGTTACTGACGGCAGGTTCTCGGGAGGGACCAAGGGAATAGCCATAGGACATGTTTCGCCGGAAGCCTTCTTAGGCGGACCTATAGCTCTTGTTGAAGACGGCGATGAGATACTTATAGATGTTCCGAGTAGAAGAATAGATCTACTGGTTGATGAAGAGGAGCTTAAAAATAGAAGGAAGAGATGGATTCCTGTTATGAAAAAAACTGAAGGCAAGTTTTTAAAAAAGCTCAGAGACAATAAGTTCTTCATTTAATGGGGGTGCCACATTTTTCAAAGAGAACATTTTCGATCAATTTAGATCGTTTCGCAACAATCTATCTCAATGAGTATGGGACTCTATTAAAACCGGGATCAGACTCTTCAGCGGATTACGTTTTCATTTCACATGCCCACCTGGATCATATTCGTAAAAGTCCTCAGAATCTAGAAGCCATATGTTCTGAAGAAACCTTTATCCTATCCGCCCTTAGAGGAATTGGACTAAAGCGGGTTGAAAAACATTTCCCCCTATTTGATTCTGGCCATATACTTGGCTCTAAGGCAATACTTCTCGAAGCGAGGAATGGGACAATACTCTATACTGGGGATATCAATACTTCTCCTTTGGGGGATATACCTAGACAACGTTTCCCAAAAGTACACACTTTAATAATAGAATCTAACTATGGAAGTCCAAACCTGGTTTTCCCACCTAGACATGAGTTAGTTAAAGAAGCTGTCGATTACCTTAGGGAGAATTTAAGTAAAAATAGACCTGTAGTCTTAATGGGCTACCCATTAGGTAAATCGCAGCATATTCAAATGATATTCGATAGTTTTCTACCAGATGTTGAAAAATATACCTCTCCTTCAATATTAAGGTATAACGATGTTTACAGGCTGTTCTCTCTTACCATAGAGAGTAAGAATATCATGTATTCTCAATCGCAAATATTGCCTAAAGGCTATAATTGGGTACTTTACTATCCAAACATCTCTGGTAGGAATGCATTCATGCAAGTCCTTAAGAAGAAGTATAATGCGGTTTTAATCGGGTTCTCTGGTAGGTCACTTCTCAATGATTACGAGGAGACGCTTAATATTGACAAAGCTTTTCCACTTAGCGATCATGCTGATTTCAGGGGTTTACTCAAAATAGTTGAAGAGACTTCTCCACAGAAGGTCTTTACGATTCATGGTTTTTCCAAAAGGTTTTCCCGAGAGCTTAGGAAGTCGGGGTATGAAGCTTATGACCTCAATTCCATGAAGGAGAAATGCATTAAGCTTTTCTAATCATTTGCGTATGAATATTACATACTCGTCTGCATAGCCTATTTTAATAACACGGTCTCTAGTTGCTACTCTTCTATTAACTAACCACACTTTTTCGGTTTCAAAACCGATTTCTGAAGCCATTTCAGAGAAAATCTTCTCGGATTCTACGACGCCTGTTGGGAATACTCCTTGGGCGATAACGAATACTCCTACTCCTCCTTCTTTGAGAACACGGTAGAGTTCTAATAATACTTTCCTAAGATCCTTAAAATAAGCTCTAGCTATTGCAGGCAGCTCTTTATACTCAAAACTGTCATCGTCCTTAACCCAATCGCCTATGTAGGACCTTAACATGGTTTCTGCCTCCTTGAAGAAAAGCTCGTTCTCCACTCGGTAGACTCTAGTATATTCTATCTTATTCAAATACGGGGGTGAGGTAATCACGGTATCAAACATATTATCGCTAAGAAACCCTAGATTTCTAGAGTCTGCTTTCAACGTGACTATCGTCGGGTTAAGGGTTTTAAAATTCTCCAAATCTCTTATCATACGTTTAATCCTATTCTTATAGAATTTCCTAAACGGGGGAATATTTCTATCCCTAATTATCTTTAAAACTCCCCCATCTTTCACTATATAGGATGCTTTAATCGCAGCACTTATTAATCCTAGCTTGAAGAAGCCATTCGCAACCTCATCCTCTATTTTCTCTACTATGCTTCGGAAAAACAATACGTCTTCTAAAACATGCCTCGGAAAGGCCTTCTTAACAAAGCTACTGAGTCCACTTAAATCTTGCTTACTAAATCTCTCGGAGAATATTCTTCGCGAAATCTCTTTCAACAAATTAACATCATAATCTGCAGTCTTAACCTTAGATACGAATACTGGAAGATCGGCTACATCTATGCCTACTGCATTTATCCCAACCTCTTTACAAGTAAGCTGCGTAGTCCCAACTCCACAGAAGGGATCTAATACCCAAGACTCTCTTCCAAGATTAAGATTTTTAATTATCAATTCTACAAAATCTCTTGAAAAACCCTCCTTATAGTAGAACCAATTATGTATGGGTGTGTGCTTATTCGGTATGAATGTTACAAGCTTTCCTATCTCTGGCTTTTTCTCGATTATCATTATCTAAATCCTTTCTGGACGAGAACGTAAGTAGTCCGGATTTTTAAATTTTTGAATTCCAATAAGTCTATAACCTTATTAGCCTGCTTTAAACCCCATTAAGGAGGATGTCTGAAGAAGGTATATACCGTAGTCGGCTAGAACCTGCTTTTCCAGAAGCAACCAGATATGCTTCAAGTATGAAGGAAGACTTATGGATATTAAACGAGGATATAGAAGCCACTATTGCACACGACTTCATGCTTATGAAACAGGGATATATAACAGAAGAACAGTTTAAGAAGATTGTTTACGCTATTAAAAAACTCTTGGAAAACAAAAATTTAATCCAGATTAATGCTGAAAAATATGAGGACGTGCATGAATTTATAGAATCTTTCATCATCGAGGAAGTGGGAATGGAAATTGGGGGCTTAGTCCATACTGCTCGTTCGAGAAACGATCAGGTTGTAACTGCAGTAAGGTTGAAAACCAGAAGAGAAGTCCTTGGTGTTCTAAAGGAGATACTGGATTTGGAGAATTCTCTTTTGAAAAAAGCACAGAATACTATCGACATTCTATTTCCGTTTTACACTCATCTCCAGCAAGCGCAGGTGGCTCCGTTGTCCCACTACTTCCTCGGCTACTTCGACATCCTTCTAAGGGACTTCGACCGTATCTTGGATTCTTTGAAGAGGATTAACTTAAACCCTCTTGGAAGTGTTGCAATAGTAGGCACCTCTCTAAAAGTAGACAGAGAGCTCACGACTAGGCTCCTTGGTTTCTACGGCCTTTTGGAAAACTCCTTTGACGCAGTATCATCTAGAGACTTCATACTCGAAGTTGTCTCAAACCTAAACATATTGATGCTGAACTTAAGTAGGATGATGGAGGACTTTATAATCTGGCTTACTTCTGAATTTGGCTTCTTCACCCTTCCCGACGAATTAGCCTTCCCTTCAAGTGCTATGCCGAATAAGAAGAACCCTTGTATACTTGAACTTGCTCGAGCCAGGTCTGGGAGGGTATTCTCAAGCTTGGCTCAGCTTTCAATGGTATATAAGGCGATTCCCAGTGGTTATGTTAGGGACCTGCAGGAGACTAAGCCTCCCTTGATCGAAGCTTTTGAAACAGTAAAAGAGACACTTAGAATTATTAAGATCATCGTTGAGAATATTTGTGAAAACCGGGATAGGATAAGATCCTTAATGGAGCAAAGCATAATAGCACTTGACGTTGCAGAGAGGATTATAGAGGAAGCTAAGGTTCCATTCAGGTTAGCGCATAGACTGGTAGGCGAGATGGTGAAACAGAGCATTAAGAAGGGTAAAGGCTTCAGGAGCCTTGGGGAAGAAGAACTTAAAGAGGCTTCTCTACGGATATTAGGTAGAGACATAAGCCAGCTTCTGATGAACATTTTAAGTAAAAAAGATGATTTAATAGTTTCGTTGAGAGCTTCGGCAGGTGGAGGTTCACAGTCTGGTGACATTAAAATGCTGCAAGGAAGAAAGAGGCTCTTGAAAGAGTACTATTCTAAACTGGATGAAATGGTCGAGGAAGACAGGATTGCTAGAAAAACCCTGGAAGAATATGTTAAAAGTATTGTAGAGGGGTTTTCCTTCTCTTAAGTGATTAAGCAGATTATTTTAAAGTGGTAAAAAATAATGTTAACAATCGTCGGTAGTATAATATACTAATGTCGAGATAAAAGGATAAAAATGAGCACGAGTTTCTTACTATGAATTGCTAATTAGAAAAGAGAAGATAATAGGTCTTCAAGTCTACGATAAGAAAGGTAGGTATGTTGGAGTTGTAAAGGATATAGGTTTTGTATTAGGCGAGAACCTTGTCGGTATAGTCGTAGAAGGAAGAGATAAGCGCGAAATGGAGTTTATATGGAGTGAAGTTGAGGCTGCTGAAGACATAGTTATTTTAAAGAAGGAGGTTACCATCCCGGTTATATCAACTGCTCCCAAGAAGCCCGTTGAGGTACGTGAAGAAGCAAAATCCGTCTTAAAGGAACAATCCGTCTCGAGTTCGATGATGCCCTTGGAAAAGCCGCAGCTAACGGGAGCAACAGGCGAGGCAGAAGTTCAGATAGCTCCAAAAAGTGGAGTTGGTGGGGTCTCCGAACTGCAGGCTCCGTTCAAGGGAGAGACAGGTTATATAATCCCGGAACGAGAAGAGGCAGAAGAATCTAGTGTTCAACCGAGTTTTGAAGTCAGTAGGATGGAAGAGGAAGGTGCTACTTCAAACACTAAAACTTGTCCCAAGTGCGGAGCTATAAACAATGCACGCTACAAATTCTGTTTCAGATGCGGTACTAGACTACCCTAAGTTAAGGGTTCTTTAAGGACTATACCGCGGCCGCGTTCTATTTCAAACCTGTATATAGTCGGATTTACAGCAGTCCATCGCATTTTCCTGATAAACATTGTCCTTATAATGGAATTCCCAACTCTTGTCAATGAAAGTATTATGACACCGGAGGCTAAGAATTCTTCGACACCATACCTGCTCATTGCATTCTCGCCAGTTGGTATCTCAGAGGTTATGAGCGTCGTTACGCCTAAGCGTTCTTCTATAGAAAATATTAGGCTTCTGATATACTCTCTAACCCATGCTATCTCGCTGGAATAAGTTGTTACCAAGGGCGCTATTGGATCTATAACAAGTCTCTTAGCACCTATCTCCTTCTTCTTCCTATCCAATTCTTCAACTATGCTGTTGACTATAGTGTCCATTTCCCTACCCCACATTTTAGAGGTAAAGTACCTCCTAACCGGTATTATCGAAAGCTTCCTCATTTCTATGAGAGGTTGGAGATCCCAGCCGAAGTTTCTAACATCTTTTATCAAAACCTCCGGTCTTTCATCAATCGTTACGTAGATACCGGGCTCATTGTTTTTAGCGCCGTATATCAAGTACTGAAGGCTGAAGATAGTTTTACCAGTACCAGCCTCTCCCGCAAGCAGGTATGTCTTCCCAGCCTCAAAGCCTCCTTCTAGTATTTCGTCTATAGCAGAATTCCCTGTAGAAACCTTCCTCACGTATGAAATTCCCCTGCGCGGTGTTCCACAAGATGGGCAGAACTTGTATTCAGAACTGAGAGGGCGTCCACATACTGGACATGAATACTTAGTAACCGTTTCTCTACGCTGCAATTGTATAAAGCATATTCACGGCGGGTTTATAAATAGTTATCGCAGAAGTTTTTACGCTGATTTCTGCCTTTTTTCTTTGAAATAATTTATTAATCCGCCCGCTTTTAATATTTCAACTATGAAACTGGGTATTTTATGACATAAAAACTCCTTTCCTGTGTCAAACTCTATTAAAACACCCTTTTCCAAATCTACCTCAACTTCCACTCCATCCCGGAGCTCTTCAATACTATTTTTATCTTCTAGTATTAAGACAGGCATGCCTAGGTTGATAGCATTCCTATAGAATATTCTCGCGAATGATTTTGCTACGATAGCCTTCACATTAGAATGTTTCAAAGCTATTACAGCATGCTCCCTAGAGCTTCCTAGTCCAAAGTTTTCTCCAGCAACGATTATAACACTCCCCTTAGCCTTTTCTCTGAACTCAGGATAATAGTCTTCAAAAACGTGTTTTGCAAGGACGAACGGGTCATGTGTCACTAAGTATCTTGCAGGTATTATTATATCAGTATCTATGTTGTCGCCGAGCTTTATCACTTTGCCCCGAATAATCATTAAAGATACCTCCTGGGATCTGCTATTTTCCCTTCGATTGCAGATGCTGCGACGGTCGCTGGGGAAGCTAAATAAACCTTACTGCTTTTAGCACCCATTCTTCCAATGAAATTCCTATTGCTACTTGAAACTGCAACCTCATCTTCCGCGAGAACCCCTCTGGACATTCCCAAACATGCGCCGCAAGTTGGGGATGTAACTATACCTCCTGCTCTTACAATCTCTTCAATTATCCCCATTTTCAAAGCCTCGTTATACACTTTTACCGAGGCAGGGCTTACTATGAGCCTTATCCAAGGAGCAACTTTCTTCCCCTTCAATATTTTTAAAGCTACGAGAAGATCATCTAGCCTACCGTTGGTGCATGAGCCTAAGAAAGCCTGATCTATCTGTAGACCCTCAACCTCTCTCACAGGCTTAACGTCATCAACGCTATGTGGGACACTTACTACTGGTTCCAGCTGAGAAGTATCTATCTCTACTTTTTCAAAGTCAGAATCGGGATCGCTTTTAACATCCATATATTGTCCCTCCTTGTTAAAGCTCTTAGCGTATTCGAAGCTTTTAGAATCGGTTTGAACAATACCTGTCTTAGCTCCCATTTCAATAGAAAGATTCGCCAGAGTTAAACGTTCCGATAAGGATAATTTATCCACTGTTTCACCTGCATACTCTATAACTTTGTAAGTAGCTCCGTTTGCTCCGATTCTTCCAACAACATGTAAGGCAAGATCTTTAGCAAATACTCCTTTTTGAAAATCTCCATTTACTTCCACGATAATCGTTTCAGGGACTCTAAGCCAGATTTCACCCGTCGCTAAGACTACTGCAGCGTCTGTTGAACCCACTCCTATTCCTACGGCGCCGGTTGCTCCAGCAGTGCAAGTATGACTGTCCACACCGATTATCAAGAAGCCCGGAATGTCAAAGCCCTCTTCGAAAAGCACCTGGTGAGCAATACCTCCCCTTCCTATTTCATAAAAGTTGCTTATACCGTATTTCTTAACGAAAACCCTCATTCTCCTCATTTGATTTGAAAGCTCAATCGTGCTTGGAGGAACATCATGGTCGAAAATAACGATAATCCTACTAGGATCCCATACTTTTTCAGATATTTTTTCAAATTCTTCAACCGCTAATGGTCCAGTTACCTCATGAAGCATAAGATAGTCTACTTTAGCCTCAATTATGTCTCCTACTTCCACTTTTTTACAGGATTTTTTCGAAAGCACTTTTTGAATTGCTGTTAATCCACTCACTTAGCATCCACCTTTCTTACTTGGATTAGCCTATTAGCACCATTCAATATTGCATAAACCCCTGCTAAGACAATGTCTTTACTGAAACCCTTTGCTGTTACGCTTCTCCCCTCTTCATCGGAAACTCTCACAGTAACTTCTGCAAAAGCCTCCGTGCCTCCGGTTATTGCTTCTAATCTGAAGCTTTCAAGTTTTATCTTTATTAAGTCTCCAAGAAGCTTACTCACAGCCTTCATAGAAGCATCTATCGGCCCCACTCCAAACTCAGCACCTCTCCAAGATTGTTCACCCCATCTTACTTTGATCGTCGCCGTTGGAGTAATGTTCAACCCCGTCACCACCATTAACTCGTCGAGTTCAATACGTTCTTTTTCACTAACCCCATAGCCCATTACGCTTTCGGCTATAGAAGCAAGCTCAGCATCAGTAACTTTCTTACCCTGATCTCCCATTTCCTTTACTATTTTCACTATCTTCTTAAGTTCTTCTTCACTGGGCGTATATCCCATCTCTCTCAATTGCGCATAAATACCATGCGTGCCTGCATGCTTCCCTGCTACTAGTCTTCTCCTCGCTCCCACAAATTCTGGATCAATCGGCTCGTAAGTCTCAGGAGAAGAAATCACACCATGTGTATGTATCCCGCTTTCATGTGAAAATGCGTTTTCACCGACTATTGGCTTGTTTACAGGTATTGTTATGCCGGTTATCGAGGAGACTAGCCGAGAGGTGTTATATATCTCCTTAAAGACTATCTCAGTGTCTATACCGTATAATACTTTGAGGGCGACTGCTACCTCCTCAAGACTAGCATTTCCCGCTCGTTCACCAAGCCCATTAACTGTAACATGTGCTTCAGTAGCCCCGCTTTCAATTCCAGCTAGAGTATTTGCAACTGCGAGCCCCATGTCATTATGGCAATGAACCGCTATCGGAATTCTTACTGCTTCCCTTACCTTTCTGACTATTTCCCTCATGGCAAAGGGAGTTGCAACCCCAACAGTATCAGGTATGTCCACTATGTCTGCCCCTGCCTCCTCAACAGCCTTATAAAACTCGACGAGAAAATCTATATTCGTCCTCGTTGCGTCCTCTGCGGAGAACTCTATTTTTAAACCATAGGATTTTGCAATGTCGACTGCTTCTAAGGCTCTTTCGACTGCTTCTTCCCTGCTTATACTGAGTTTTTTCTTTAAATGTATATCTGAAGTAGCTATGAAAAGATGTATTCTTTGAGCACCAGTAGAAGCTACTTTTTCAATATCCTGTCTCGACGACCTTGCTAAAGCAGCAATCTCAGCCTTCAACCCTTCCTTGACTATTTTCCTGACTGCTTCTTCCTCCCCCTCTGAAGTTATCGGAAAGCCTGCTTCTATTACTGGTACTCCAAGCAGGTCGAGCTGTCTAGCTATCTTAAGCTTGTCCTCTGGTGTGAGCGCTACACCTGGAGTCTGCTCACCATCCCTGAGAGTAGTGTCGAAAAGCACGACTTTCTCTGGTAGTTTCGATTCAGTAAAATATCCTCTCCAAACCATCGTACCCGCCTCCTAAAACATTTCTAAAGTTTTTTCCACTAGTTACTATAGGTGAGGATATGCCTGTCTTCTGAAAGCAGATTTTCTCGCCCCCTTGGGGCGGTATTAACGCTGTACACGCACTGCACCTCCTTCTCGAACCCTCTGTTCATAGAACTATATTAACTTTTCCGTGATATTAGACCTAAAAACGTAAGCCCTCAAGCCCATTTCTAATCATTACTATTCCAAATGCTACTATTATTAGGTTGAATATTTTCGCAATAAGCTTCGAGGGTGTTCTACCTATGCTCATCATAATCCTATCACCATTTAAGAGTATTACGTATGCTAAAACAGCGTTGAGAATAATTACAAGTATGCACGTGAAAACGTTATACGGCGGATTTGAAATTATAATGACAGTGGATATGCTTCCTGGCCCTGCTAAAAGAGGAGTTGCCAGCGGGAAAACAGATATCTCTTCGAATCTTTCTCCCCTAACTTCGCTCTCTTCTCCGACGATTATGTATTTTAAAGATATTGCCACGAGGACTATTCCTGAAGCTATGTAGAAATCTGAAAGCCTTATTCCCAGGAAGCTGAACATAGTTGAGCCAAGCAATGCGAAAAAGATCAATACACCCGTTGCAGCAATAACAGACTCGGAGATTATCCTCTTTCTCTTCTCCTTGGGTGCAGACTCCAGGAAAGCATGGAAAACAGGTACGTTTCCAACAGAATCCAATATTGCAAATAAGAGTATGAATGCCTTCGTAAAACGTTCCAGTTCAATTGCTAGATCAACGCCAATATTCATTTCTGAGATTTTATTAGTTACGCGGGCTATTATCTCTTTTGTTGAAAATTGGTATTATCTTAAGACTGCCGCATTTCATACAAATAATTCCTAGGCCCCTGTTTTTCAAAATCCTGATTCGGCAACCGCGGCCAGGTATCACGAAGCTCTTACACTTGCTACATCTGAAATATCTTCTTAATATCGGTTTTCTCCGTATGTTGTATCTTTCAGCTATTCTCCATGCAAGCTTAACATAAGCCTCCGCATCGTTAATGTTCTCGCTTGCCGTATCTAATGCCATTCTCATTAAAATATCCGTCCTTTCTCGTGCTATCGCTATTACTCTCTTCTTTACCATTAACCATCGTAAAAGGGGTGTAGAAGTTTATTAGACTTTATTGCGGCGTCCGGGATTCGAACCCGGGATCCCCAGCTTGGAAGGCTGGTGTCCTAACCAGACTAGACGAACGCCGCTGTTTATATTTTAAAGAACGTGGTGGATAAAAGCTTTATCCTCGATAATTCCAAGTATAGCTTAGAATCTCGCTTACCAGTTTTATATATCCCTTTAATCGTAATATTACGATGATTAAGATAGTAGTTTTTACTGGTACGCCTGGAACGGGTAAAACCTCTTTATGTAATTATATTGTTAAAAGAAGTAAGGGGTGGATTCACCTCGACTTAGGAATGTTTGCAGTCAGTGTAAATGCAATTGTGGGCTATGATAGAATTATGAAATCTAGCATTGTAAACATGAAGGCTTTGAAGAAGGCTCTAAGAAATTATATTTTAAACATGTCTGATGATAATAATCTTCTAATAGACAGTCATTATGCAGCAGAGGTGTCTCCTGCTAATTATGTTGATTGCTGTATCGTTCTAAGATGCAGACCAGATATTCTTTGGCGGAGACTAGTAAAAATCAGGGGATACGAAGAGATGAAAGTTAGAATGAATATCGAATCGGAACTTACGGATTACTGTTACCTGGCTGCTAAAAAATATTTGAGAAATGTAAGGATCATACAATTTGATACGAGTAACACAAGCATCGTAAAGCTTTACCGTAGATTTATGGAATGCTACAAGAACAACTTTAAATGTGAAGGAGATAATGTAGATTGGATTAGCTATTTTTCGAAATACCCTGAGAAATTTAAGAAATTTTTCCGTTGAAATCTACTGATAAGAGTACTGGTTTAGGGATTCCCTCTGCAACTAGAAACCCGTATCCTGGCGGCAACCTTTTGAGGAGATCATAGTCTGCTTGAGAAAGACCCATTATGTCCATCAGAATCCTAGATTCTTCCCCTTCACATATTCTATGGGAGATTTTCAAACCGGTCGACTTTACTATTTCTGGGGAGATCTGCGATGGAAATTGCGATATCAGCATGAGGCTTTCGTTAAACTTTCTCATTTCCAAGAATAGCTTTTCAGCGATCGTCGACGGTGATTCTCGTCTTCTATAGGGAAGTATGTTATGTGCTTCTTCTAAAACTATAAAATGACATTTCTCATCCATATTTTTTAATCTGAATTCATAAATTAATGCTAGAATGAAAAGCGAAGTTAATTTGCGCATATCTACCTCAACTATGTCCCCCAGCTCGAAAACAGTAATGCCTCCCAATATGTCCTCTATACTTATTAATTTGTCTCTATTACAGAAAACTTCCCTGTTTTGTCCCGTTATTAGAGGTTTCAGTCTCCTCAACAATGCGAATTTTGTTTCATTCTCATAGAAGGATTTAATGCTCCATTTTTCTAAGGTTTCTATAAAAGAAACTAGGGAGTCATGCTTTTTAATACCGAGCTCTTTTTCTGCCAAAGTTTGTAGAAGCACCTCCCTAAACATATATGACTGAGATGGTGTGAAATTATATATTTGATCAAAAATATCAGTAACAATTGCCACGTGTTCCGATAAGTTTTCAGATTCAATAGGGTTTATTATATCAAGGGAGAAAGAGCCCAATTCTAAAATCTTTCCATTGAGTTCCTCTGCAAGATGGCGATATTCATTATGCCAATCCAAAACGGTAAAAGAATATCCTAATTTTGCCAATTCCCTTAATATACGTTTGGCTGTGGTTGTTTTTCCAGAACCCGTTGAACCATAGATTGCTACGTGTTTTTTGAAAACATTGTCTTTCAACTTTAACGAAGCAATTTTCGACCCGCTGAAAACAATAGACCCTAAGTTTATGATTCCATCGTCTCCTGGAAGATCGAAATGGAATTCTGAGGAGGGTGGGAAAAGATTATTGGGTGTATGAATTGCGAGCAGATTCTTCAAATTCTCAGCCTTGGATTTCTCTAATGTAACCTTATTCATCAAAATGTTGCTCAGATACTTGGCAAGCTTTTTTCCACTTAGCCTAACTATCTTAAATTCGGGAAAAGCAGTATTGTAAATAGACCGTATTTTCTCAATGTCCACCTCAATCGTTTTCATAGCTTCTTCAATTTCTCCACACCCTGCTTTTCTACTAATTATTAAGAGTTGCATTAAATTAGTATACTCGTCAGAATCTTCAGGTGGAGAAATATGTGTAATGCACGTGAGTTTAACTCCGGATTTTAAAATACCACTAATGAAGCTTTGTATTCTCCGATAATAGTCGTCTGCTTTAAGATTGCTTAATTCAGAAGCATCTTCTGCGGATACTGAAACTCCTCCTATTATCAGTTCTGCTGATTCTGTTCTTACAATGAAATACTTTTCATTATCAATTGGAAGTAAACTTATTATCGATTCATGGTGTTTTAGTAAAAATAATATTGTAATAACTATTATCAGAGCAACTATGATTAAAATAACTGATACATTGCTAATAGAAAAAAATACGATATTTGTAATGTTTTTAAATATGATTATTGAGAATATTACTACTGCCGCAAGGTATATCGGTTCTAGTTTTTGATTCATTATCTTAAGGCAAGAGCCATCCGAATAAGCTATAGCCTAAATCGCTCACGCCCTTTATCAGCGAATCGAAGAAATTGGCTATATTATCCACGATTTGCTTAGAGACTCCAAAGACTGCTCCAAGCATTACTAATGCGAGTACGATGAGTAATCCTTCCTCTATAAGTTGCGAACCCTTAAGCCTTAACTTCAAGCTGCTACACCCGTATTAAAGAAGTATTCGATAAAAATATAAGCACCAATGAAGTTAAGAAGATGGTTTAAGCAGGAATTTTGTTAATATGCCGTTAAATATTAGGAACGAAGTTACGAAGCTGACTACAGAATACGATAATGTTTTCCAAAGGTTCCTGTAAGAAAGAGAGTAATGTACCAATATTGAGACGCTTATTAAATACGTGAATAAAGAGAAAAATAACGATGTTTCAATTTGGAAAACAGGATTCAATGAAAAGGAGAAGAAAGTGCTAATCACTGGTCCCGCTGCAGAAAGAAAACCCATTAGCAGAGCGCTAATAATCAACATTATTCTAGCTCTAAATCTTGCTTCAGACAGGATGTTTCTCCTCTCGTTTTTTAACACATCGTTTTCTCTAAGAATGAGAATGTAGTTTTTCAAAGCCTTCTTAGCAGACACAGCGTCTTTAGAAAATAGGCTTGAAACGAGTCTCATCAATATTTTAATAGTCCTATCTGAGGACTTAGAATATCTCACTATGGCTTTTTCTATTGGAAAACCATTTATATTATCTCGAATGGCCCTTCCAAAAATCTCATGGTAACTTTTTTTACAATCAGTTTCTGGAAACGATTTTAAAACCGAATTCTCTAAATTTCCAGGATATTCAGATACTTTTTCTACTGGCCTTAGATCTTGGATATTCCACAGATCATCTTCTCTATCTCTGTCTCTAGTTAACATAAAGGTACATATTAAAAGCTGCAATGAACTTAAAGCTTGAATTTCAAGCTTTAAAATAAATGATAAAACAATTATCCCAGCTTCAATCAACAAGTATCGGTAAACATTCCTCAACCCAATAATGCCCCCTTAATTTTACTAATCCTATTAAAGAACAACCTAAAAATCAATATGTTTGAAATGAAGAAAATCGGCAGTAATACATATGAAGCTTGAGGTAAAAACTCTGAAAACAATACGATTGGAGTAGGAACGAGAAACACGTAGAAGAAGAAAATAGAAATTAAAGAGTTAAGCTTTAAGGTGTATTCTTGATATTTTCTTCTTGCCTTTGATTCTAAGATTCGTAAAAACGTTAAAGCTTCTTCTGAACTCATCGTCCTTATATTGATTGTTAGAGTTTGATCGATGATATCCAATAACTTGTTTTTCCGTAGAGAGTTTTTCAATACCTTTTCAATATCCTTACCGTTCAGGTTTTCTTTAAGACAGTCCTTTAATATGCTAGAAACGTAATTATAATCTCTTTTCGAAATATCGTAGAACGTATTATACAGATTGTTGTAAATGGCTCCAGCAGTAATGATCTCGGTTACTATTGGAGTAATTATTTCATAAGGTTCGCTGTCTTCTGATTCCGAGGTGAAAATGGGATTTAAAAACTTCTTAAAGCCCACCTTTATAACCCTCCACTCATCCTCAATGCCTTTAAATAGGAATCTATAATAAGCTTCTTTAAAAAAGGATTTTCTAAATAGTAATGGTTACTGATTATTTCCATAATCTCTTTATACATTTCTTTTAGGGTCTCTTTCTCTATACAGTTTACATGAGACAATTTCTCAAGGATCTTCGAAATGTTTGAGTCGTCGAAAAACACAGAGCTTGAAAAGCCATAATTGGAATAAATAATCTTCAAACTAGAATCTTCATCAACCATCGC
Organism: Thermoproteota archaeon; assembly: GCA_038867695.1. Classification (GTDB taxonomy): domain Archaea; phylum Thermoproteota; class EX4484-205; order EX4484-205; family JAAOZP01; genus JAAOZP01. The sequence continues at coordinate 20,898 of JAWBXT010000003.1, read as the reverse complement.
TATTTCGCTTATAAACCGCTTTATTAAATTCCCCGCCTCTATTTTCTTCATGACTATTATTAGATCAAGTTCTGAAACAAGCAGTTTCGGTATATTGTATATTTCTACAATCCTCTTAATGAAGCCATCACTATCGGAAGCATGTGCAGTATGCATTACTCTAAGTCCTGCAGATACTGCTTGAAACATCGCCTTCACATGGCCTTTAGTCTGAATTTCGCCAAGTATCAGATAAGAGGGAGTTCTATGAAGTACCTTAATTATTTCAATTGTTTTTGTGCTTTTAACTTCTCTGCTTTCAAATGGCTCAACGATATATACTACTCTATGCTGATCTGAAACCCTTAGAGGAAGTGTTTCAAGCGCATCTTCTATATGTACTATACGCCACCATGGTGGCATGAAATAGCTTAGAAAGTTTAAAAGAGAGGTTTTTCCAGAATTAGGTTCACCTACGATAGATATATTAGCACGGTTAAGTGTAGCGAGGATTAAGAACGCAGCGGATTCCGTCGAGAAATATCGTGTCTCCAAAAGGTACTTGAGAGGTAAAACGCTGACTCTATGCTTCCGTACATCTATAACCCCCCTACTCCAAGTTAATGGAGGAATATCTATTGAAACTCTCGTCGGTACATTATCGAAAACTATGGAAGTTTTAATCGAAGGATTAGCATAATCTAGATTAAGATTAGATTCTCTCTTAACCAGGCTTACAAAGCTTTCAAATTCCCTTTTGTTAAACTTAAGGTTTGTGTTTAATCTTCCGAAAACAGCATGATCTACGTATATTCTCTCACCAACATCATCTAGAAAAAAATTCTGTATGTTTTCATCAATTATCAGAGGAAAAATCTTCGATAAACTAATAGAAGAATAGACAGCATGTTTAACGAGATGTTTTTTAATAGATTCCTCTATTTTCTCTGGTGTTAAAACATTTAATATTTTAAAAGCAGTCTTAAACCTATACTCATAAATATGTTTAAATTTTCCACTTGCAAGCATTTTTTTAGAGTATGCATGACGTAAAGCTGTTGAAAGCTCCTTATTAATCCAATAATAATCATCTGATAAAAAATAAACCCTATAAAGACCATTAACATCGTCAACTGAATAAATTAAGTGTCCTATAGTATAGTTGTATCCATTCAAAATCCTGTTATTGAAGAAGCATCTTTCATTAAAATCGCATTTAGTTAATATCTCACTAGACAAGTTAAGATCCGATATATAACTTAAATAAAGAGTTCCATAAAATGGTGTAATACAGATTTTTCTTCGAATATCTTTAAGATCGATCTCATTATCGTTTTTTTCGATGAGGATTCTGTAAAGCCTATTCTTTTCTTCCTTAATCTTTTTAGAACATTCTTTCAATAGATCTAAGAATTTTCCACAAATCTCATACCAGTTACCGTCTAGATTAACCAGAACCCTTTCTGGAGAAAAATATGCAAGCTTATGTATCATGTTACAAAAGAAAGAGGAATCAAATGCTTGAGCAAATAAGTATAGATCTTTCTTCCTACAGTTCCAAATCCATGCCCTTTGTACAAGGGATAGATGATTCTGTTTAATCTCAATCATTTGGAGACACCCTTAAAAAGTTACTTAGCTCATGGTATTTCTTCTCTAAGCTTAATACTCTATTATTGAGTTTACTTAGACTAATCTTCAAATCTTCTATTTCTTGAAGTATTGCATTAACTAGTAGTTCATCCCCATGGATCAATTCCTTTGAGACTAGTTGAATAAGATTATTTATTCACCAATGTTGCCAAATAGTGGTGATTATAAGCATCCCGATAAGATTTTTATTGAAAGTTGAAAGGGATAACATACTGGGGGTTGAAAGATGAGTAATCTTCTAGAGAAAAGCCTAGTAATATTCTTTTCAATAATAATCTTTGGCATAAGCATTGCTTACTTAATTGATAAAGTAATTCCCATGGTTAAACAGTTGTATGAAGTTGTAGTAAGACTTATTACTAGTTAACTAGGTGGGATTCTTGAGTGAAATAATTGAAGAACATTTGAAAGATGTTCTTTGGCTTTCAATATATAGCATGATAGGAATTATTATTTTTAATGTTATTAACGTAATGAGAGTAGAATTTTTAAACAATATATTTAAAAGTATAATTCTAATAATCGAAAAACAAGCTGATCTTTCAGCAAAATATGGATGTATTTTTACTCTATCGATGCCGGAAATCCCTTTAATCGATTACTCTATCCTGCTGGACAATGATAAATACTATATAATCATTAATAATGTTTGCATTTTTGAAGGAAATGAAAATTACTATCATTTTAATAAAGTCTTTCTAGAGGCTGGAAATAAATATTTTATTAAAGCATCGGACAGGAAAGTTATCCTTACTAAGAAATGAGCGATAAACTACTGGAATTCCTATTTTCTTCTTTTTTAATATTGTTGATAATTATTGGGCTTGGTTTAGCTCTTCTGTTAACTTTACATAACGTATCCATTATGATGAACTTTATTAAAAGATGGTGAAGTTCCCATGGATTTTTTAGAAGGTGTTCTTGCGACGATCTTGAGCTTCTTCCTCTTAATATCCATAATCGCCACTTCTCAATATTTGAAACCAAGATTTGAGTTACTATCTGACATGGATGAGGATTTGAGACTAGAAATAAACATACTTGAAATATGTGATCAAGAGCAAGATATTAATAATCTGCTATACAAAGTAATCGATTTTCTTAATTATAATGGAATTAAATGGTCAATTATAGAGCTTTTCAGCGAAGAACAGGGAAAGATAGTTTCTGAAAATGAGAAAATTTTCATCGAATTCGAAGAACAAGTCAGATATGTTAGAGTATTAAGAATTACCAGTGAGGACGTATTATATATTACAATAGGGATTAAAAATGATTAAGAATTGGTTTATTATAATATTTGCCTCAATTCTCATGACAATTACTCTACTAATGGTAAACCTTATGCTTCTAATAAATAGTGATCTTCTAATAAACTACTTTAAACAGAAAATGAGAATAATCTTAGTAGACTCATGTATTAATGATTTCTTTAAAAGCATTAACATAATTGTAGATAATAGCATAAGCCATTCCAATGGAAATTTTTCAATCATGAGAAAAATCTTAGAAGAAGAAATTAGAGAATTTATGGAAAGAGTTACCAAGACAAAGAGTTTTTTAGAAAAATGTGGATTAAGAATCCATTTTGAAAAATCTGTCATTTTCTATAATTCTACTGACAAGTATATTGTTGAGGTAATTGCTGAGGTTAATGCAGAAGATTATGAGGAACTTTTTTCAATAAAGCGTAGCAATAAAATAGTGCGCGTTCTTTATAAAGAGGCATGTAAAGAGTTAGAAATTACTAACTTTTCCGAATAATTCCTCATAAGTCTCCCTAACACTATATTCAGCATAGCCTATATACTCTGCCAACTCTTTTTGAGTAATAGGATTTTTAATGTTTAAAATTAATGCTGCTTCTCTAGATGCCGCATAGATTACGGAAGCTATACATATCATAGGATTCTTACTCCTGAAATTATAATGATTTTTCTTTAAATCGTTAAATATCCTGAATGAAATCCCTTTAAGATTATTGATAAAATTGATCCTATCCTCAGACTTAAGTCTTCTCAAGCGGTTGTTATTCCTTATGATCGTAGAAATTATTTCAATAATCATCTTGTCAAAATCATTTTTTATCTCAATAAGACCAATTCCTTTAGCTGCAGATATTACTCGAAAAATATCTCTTGTCTTAACTTTAAAACCAATACTTTGCAAATATGTTTTTATACTTTTATAATGCGGAGCTATACTTAAACCGTGAAATCTAGCTGCAGTAACTACAGAATAAGTTGCAATGGCTGCTCTATTAAGCTTTTCTTGATTATGTTTAAATGCATGTAACAGGTTTAAACCGATCCTGTGGGAATCTAGTCTTATTGAAGAACTTAAATGAAAGCTGTCACATAACTTATCTATTAACCACTTCAACTCTTTCTCGCTTCTATTATTTAGAGATGATATGTTCCTTTGAAGACGAGAAAGATTTCCAAAGGGTTCTTTCTCCGCAATAATGCTTCCATAGTAGGGTTCTTTTTGAATAGTATGAGTTAAACTTGAAGGAGCAATATACTTATCTAGATTATTGACGACCAAACCGCATCTGCTGCAAACAAACTCGTTCTCTGATTTTATAATAGGAGAATTACAATTAGGGCATTCTGCAGCACCTTGGACTACTTCTTGACGCATCTTCAAAGAAAAATAGTCTTTAATCGATAAAAGCTACTATGAAATAGAGTTATACCCAAAGGTAAATTGATTACTTCAGAAAGTATTAAAAATAGGGAGTGTATTGTGAAAATGAGTTAAAATGATGAGGACGGGATTTACAACAGAGGTTAACCGCTTGCTGGGAAAAAAGGTAGTTGTAATTACTCAAAGCGGTGAGGAGTTTGTAGGTATTTTAGCATCCTTAGATATCGATACTTTCTCAGTTATTCTAAACAATGTAGAACAGAAAGATGGGAGTAGATTGCCTAAGATTATATTAAACGGTAGAGATGTAAAGAGAATAGAGCTTAAAAAAGCAATCATTGACCTTAGGAAACTGGCAGAGAGAATAGAGAGAGTGTTTCCTAAAATGGTGCAGTATAATGAGGAAGCTGGAGTAATAATAGTAATGAATAGAATCAGAGTTACTGAAAACGGAGTGATAGAGGGAAGTGGCCTTGCTGCGGAAAAAGTTAGCGAAATATATAATGAATTCATTAAAGAGATTTCAGAATCTTAAGCCTCACTTAAATATTTTTTAAGAAAATCCTTAATACTACGGTATGCCGTCTGAGCAGCTAATAAATCGGCTCCTTCACCCCTAGTCTCTATGAGTATACATGCACTTTTTAAACCATGGAGGCTTGCAAGACCTGGAACTAAACCGGCAGCACCTACAACGGTTCCTCTTAACGGCAGAAATCCTAAGGAGGCTCCAATCATAGAGGCTCGCCAGTCAGATGAAGAAAGGTATACCCTCCTCTTATCGCCCACGTTCGGGATAGCGTACCCACCTACACCGATAACAATTTTAACACTATGTTTCTCGGCGATTTCGACAAGGTTTTCAGCTAACTCATACTGGTTTATTTGAGTAGTGGGTTGCGAAGTTCCTTTAACTATTAATAAGTTTCCCAGTTCTTTTAAACGGACTCTATTAACGCTTATTTTAGGTAAAGCTATTAATCCACCTCTGGATGCTACCGATACGTAAAGAAGGGACTCGGGATAAAGCTCTATGAATGGAGTGTTTTCAAAAGCTGATTCTGCAAAAAGCTCTCCTGTCAGAGAACCAACTAATCCAATGCCCGGTAAACATATCATCATGCAATTAGCGTCCTCCGCTCTTTTATCGAGAACCTTTTTTAACATTCTCTACGTAGAGTTGTATCCACCTCCCTATTAAACCTTAAATAATAGTACAGAAACGGCTCAATAAAGAGGAATTAGGAAAGATGTTTATAAAATTTTTAGGAGGCGTTCGTGAAGTAGGAAGGTCCGCCATATACCTGAAGGATGGAGAGAAGCGTTTCCTTCTAGACGCAGGTGTAATGCTCTCTGGGAGAGAAGTAAAATATCCGATCCATATTCCTCCAAAGGAGGTGGATGAAATAATTATTACACATGCACATCTCGACCATATAGGGGCAGCTCCTATTTTCTTCATAGGCTCAGGGAGAAGAGCTTTTATGACTAAGTTGACTGCGCCCCTAGCAAAAATTATCTTATTGGACTTCATAAAAGTATCTAAAGGTATACTGCCTTTTGAAATACTTGAAGTAGATAAGTTCATAGAAAAATCCGAAAAACTTGAATATAATCAGGAGGTTTCGAAGAATGGTTTTAAACTAACATTTCTACAAGCAGGCCATACTCCTGGAGGAGGTCAGATACTGCTTGAATTTAAGGAGAAACGAATTCTTTACACAGGGGATATCAATACTGTTGAAACCACCTTACTCAAAGGTGCTTTTACAGAGTATCCTTCCATAGATGTAGCGATCGTGGAGAGTACTTATGCAAATAAGAACCATCCTTCAAGAGAGGAAGTTGAAAGGAGATTCGTTGAGAAGCTTAAGGAGGTTGTTGAAAGGAAAGGTTTAGTACTCGTACCTGCTTTTGGAATAGGAAGGTCACAGGAGGTTATAACAATACTGACAAAATATTCGTTCCCATATGATGTTTATTACGATGGCATGGCTAGAGCAGTAACTCAGATATTATTTGATTTTCCAGAATGGTTGTCTAATCCAAACCTCCTTGAAGAGGCGGCGAAGGAAGTAATATGGATAAATACTCAGAGACAGAGAGAAGAGGCTTTGAAAAATCCTGGGGTAATAGTTACTCCAGCGGGTATGTTACAAGGTGGACCTGTAAACTTTTATCTGAAGAAAGTAGGAGATTCAAAGAAGAACTTAATAGCTTTCGTCAGCTACCAGGTTGAGGGGACTCCTGGAAGGATTCTACTTGAGAAAGGTATAATCACAGTAGAAGGTAAGCTTGTTAAAGCAAAATCCGAGATAAAGCATTTTGAGCTTTCTTCACACAGCGGTAAGAACCAGCTTGAGAAGTTAATTGAAAAGATTAACGCAGATAAGACTTTCATTGTCCACGGCGAACCGGAAAACTGTGAACAGCTTGCTGAATATGTAAGGGAAAAGTTGGGGCTTAAAGCATTCGCTCCAAAAATTGGAGAAAGTTATACTATTTAATTTTCATGTGAAAATTATAAATATTAACCTAAGGTTTAGACCACTATTTATTGCTCAATTTTTATCAACGGTCTAAGAAATAATATGTTGGTGGAAGAACAATGCTATATAGTAAATTGAAACGTTCGATGCCTATGGTTCTTCGAAAAAGCATAGCGATTAGGTGCTTAACCGAGTACTTTTAGCCTTTCTGACTTATTTGACGTTAATAGTGGTAAATTTACTTAGTGGGCCGGGCCGGATTTTCGGCATTCAACTCTCGAACCGGCGACCTCTGCCGTGTGAGGGCAGCGTCCTAACCATCTGAACGACCGGCCCATTAGCTTAATAATTAGGGATATCTTATATTCTTTTTCCCCACAGTGCTATTACCCTTTCTTAGCCCTTACCTCTGTCCTTTTAGGTCTTAAATTCTTACTATGGCATTTTCTGCACTTCTTAGCAGTGATTGCATTCCTTGCTCCGCACTTTCTACATATCATGAAGCGGAGTCTACGCTTCTTCACAATTTCTATCAACACAGGATCACTTATCTTCATACTGCTCCTTCTGTCACTTCCGAGTTTTTTAAAGATTTGCCCTTATTTCTCTCTATTGAAAGCTTTAAAATGGGAAGATTTAAAAAGTATTCTCTAGACCAAAAAGTAACATATGAAGATACCTTTCTGCGATTTCTGTGCGAAAAGCGGGAGTTTATGTCAGAAATGCCGAGAACTTGTGAACACTGGTAGGAATGATGAGTTAGACCTAGTGGTTTCTCAAATACTTGTCGAAGAAGTCGATAGGGTGCGTGGTTTAGATAAAATAGAGTTTAAAAAGGCCTATAAAGAAGAAGATTTTCTTCTTATATTAAGTAATAACGAGGGTGTAAGAATCCTCAGGGATAATGAAGCGCTTATCAGAAGAATCATGGAGAATACAAATACGAAGAAAGTGATCGTAGTGGATTATAAGAAGGATCAAAAGAGAAAAATTGAGGAATTAGTATACCCCTTAAGAATAACAGGATTAAGCAAGCTATGGCTACCCGGTAACATGACAGAGTTTAAAGTATTATTAGGGAATGGGAGAGTAAGTGGGGAGTATCTGCAAAAGCTCGAGAAACTGTCTAAAAGGATTGGAATTAACGCGAGATTCCAGGCTTGAGTGATGAAAAATGCTTGAAGATAGGAGTAGAAGCATTGACGTAACGCCAGATGATGAAGGTAAAACAGTTAAGCTTTACGGATGGGCTCTTGATAGGAGAGACCTCGGCGGTATAAAATTCGTAATCCTCTCAGATCGCTGGGGCAAAATACAGATAACTTGGGTTAGAAATAAATCTAACGTAGAAGTCGAGTCGGTAATTGATAGAATAAAACTTAACGATGTGATAGAGGTAATTGGAAAAGTTAAGAAAGTGCCTCAGGCTCCAGGAGGGCTTGAAATAGATCCTCTTCAAATAAAGATTCTAAACGTTTCAGAACACCCCTTGCCCTTAGACCCAACCGAGAGAATAAAAAGCAATTTGGATACTAGACTGGATGCTAGGCCTCTTGACGTATTTAGACCTAAGGTTAAAAGCATGTTTTTGATAAAAAGCGCTTTGTTACAGATTTTAAGGGAATTCTTCCATGAGAACGATTTCGTTGAAATAATAACTCCCAGGATAATTGCTTCTGCTACAGAGGGAGGTGCAGCGCTATTTCCATTGCCATATTTCGACAGAGTAGCCTATCTTGCCCAAAGCCCTCAGTTGTTTAAAGAGCAAATGGTCATAGGGTTTGAAAAAGTATTTGAAATAGGTCCTTTCTTTAGAGCAGAACCTTTCAATACGACTAAGCACCTGAACGAATTTACTTCCATAGACATTGAGGTAGCTTTTGCAGATATGTATGATGTGATGTCCATTTGTGAGAGAATGATAAAGTATGTGCACGAGAAGATAATCGAGAGATGCAAAAATGAATTAGAGATATTGGAAACAAAAGTGATAATACCGCAGATTCCTTTTAAGAGGCTTAGATACGATGAGGTTATTTCTAGGCTAAACGATAAGGGTATTAAAATAGATTTTGGAGACGATATCGGCAGTGAGGAGCTGAAGAGCCTTGAGGAATTAATGAACGAATACTATTTCATAACTCACTGGCCGAGCAAAGTTAAGCCCTTCTACATAAAGATGAACAGTGACGGCACTTCAGAATCATTCGATTTAAACTACGGTCCATTAGAATTAGGTTCTGGGGGTACGAGGGAGGAAAATAAGGAGAAACTTGTGAAGCAGTTAATTGAAAAAAACCTGAATCCGAGTAATTTCTCTTACCACCTTAAGGCGTTCGGATACGGCATGCCTCCACATGCTGGATGGGGTGTTGGTCTCGAAAGACTATTAATGAGTCTTCTAAAAATAGACAATATAAGGGAAGTTGTTCTCTATCCTAGGGATAGATTTAGGTTAGAGCCTTAGTAGCTAGTTATTCCAGGCTTTCCTCTTCCACATCTTCTATTCCATTTTCTGTAATCTTAAATAAGCATTCTCCTTCAGGCCTGTCTAGGCTAACTATTAAACGTGCTACTCTAAGACCCTGTTCACCCCTGGCTTTGCGTAAGTAAACTCTCGTATGGCTTCTATGTGCAAGTATATGGCCTCCTATAGGGTAAGCGCCTAAGCCGAATATTTCGTCGGGTTTAGCCATAACTTGGTTTGTAACTACAATAACCAGGTTGAAAGCTTTGGACAAACGTTCAAGTCTATGTAAGTGAGCATTCAACTTCTGTTGCCTCTTTACAAGGCTTTCTCGACCCAAGTACTCGCTTCTGAAGTGTGTTGTTAATGAATCTACTATAACTAGTTTCACATTCCTGTTCTTAATTACCTCGTCAAGTCTCTCAACAATTAGTATTTGATGATCTGAGTTAAATGCTTCAGCGACGATAATATTCTCAACAGTTTTAATTGGGTCTAGACCCAAATGTTTAGCCATGGCAACAATACGCTCCGGTCTAAAACTATTTTCAGTATCAATGTATACAGCATTACCGTTTAATCCTCCTCTTTCTACAGGAAGCTGGACGTTTACTGCCAGTTGATGACTTATCTGAGATTTTCCTGTTCCAAACTCGCCGAAAAACTCTGTTATGGTCATTGTCTCTAAGCCTCCGCCAAGAAGGGCATCGAGCCTCTTACTTCTTGTAGTGAGCTTCTGAATATGCTCCCGCTGCTTTAGTATTTCTAATGCAGATACGAATTTAACTTCGATACTACTCCTAGCTAGCGATATTATTTTTGCAGCAATCTTATCGGAAATACCCCCTTCAACAAGCTCGTTTATAGTAGCTGTTGCTAATGCCTCGACTGTAGTGTAGCCAAGCTCCCTGAGCTTGGCAGCAGTGGATGGTCCTACGCCAGGAATATCCTCTATTGATTCAAAAACCTCTACCTTTTCCCCTTCTTCCTTCTTAACCATTTTCTCCAGCCCAGACTATTTGAAATTTCTCCGTTAAGTTACTTATAAACATAGTCTACTCTGAAAGCTTCGAGAAGCTTCAAGCTTATAACTCTTCGATTTCTAAAGGACAGCATGGGTTTTGAATACCAAAGGGAGATGATGAAGTTTTACAACGCGATTTTTAGAGAGTTTGACAGGACGAGGGTTAGCCCCGATCCCATTCTTAAAATTTTAACAGCAAGGAGTTTTACAGAAGGTTCTAGAATCATACTGGATAACGGTTGTGGTAATTGTAGGAATCTTAAACTGTTTAGCGGAGAAACAATTTTGATTGCAGGAGATATTGCAAGGAATATGCTGAAACAGTGTAAGAAGAACAGGCCTGGTTTAAACATTCATTACGTCCAGTATGCGTTAACGCACCTTCCCTTCAGAAACAATGTTTTCGATGGAGTATTTTGCATAGCTACTATACATCACCTAAAGAAAAGCGACGTCCTAGCAGCAATAGTAGAGATGAGTAACGTTTTAAAAAGCAGAGGCTGGCTGCTCATATCTTCATGGTCTACCAAGATACTAAGGAGCAAAAGATTCTTAAAGAAGATTGAAAGATTAAACGAAGACTATTTCCTAATAAAATGGGGGGTATATAAAAGGTTCTATTTCCTTATGGACGCTAGGACACTTAGGGAAATATGTAAGAAAGCAGGTTTAAGGAACATAACCGCTTTAGAATACGGTATGAATAGTTATATCCTAGTGGAGGGGGGAAAAGAGAGACGTTTAAAAGGCTTCTAAGGTTTGTTTTATTTTTAAGTCTCGCAACAGATAGCACAAGAATATTGTTTAACAAAAGATTTATTTTTCCCTTTAAAGAGTTTTCCTCAGCTCCGATGGTGTAGCCCGGTCAAGCATACGAGCCTCTCGAGCTCGGGGCCCGGGTTCAAATCCCGGTCGGAGCATTTTTTAAATATTTTTTATTTTCTTTATTTTAAACTATGGATCTAATACTGCTTAATTTTATTGCTATGTTTCCTCGTATAGGTATGTGTTTTAAAGGGAAGCCTTTAAATCCGTACGCCAGGGAAATACAATTTAGGGTAGTGATCCTGTTATGAAGAATGATATCATCAGTATCTTTTTCAAGCTGAATTATCTTTAAGCTTAAACAAAGAAATGAATCTGAAATTTTCAGAAAAAAATAGAGGAATTGTAATATTGTTAAGCTCGAGGAACAGGAAAGCAGTGGTAAAAAGGGTTTTTACTAACCGGTTTTACTCTGTTCTTCTTTGGGTTTAAAAGATACTATTACTTCATCAACGCCAATTATTGTTGAGGCTAGTTCGACAGCAGAAGCTAGCCAATTTCTGACAACAAAGTATGGTTCAATCACTTTTTTATCAAGGTTGTCTACCTCTCTTTTTATAGCGTCTACTCCATAGATCGTGCCGTCACTTAGAGAATGTTTTTTCTTAAGTATTGTCATTGTTACTATAGGCTTCATACCTACATTGGCTACGAGGGTTCTTACTAACGATTCTACACTGTTTGCAAATGCTTCGTAAATCAGTCTTTCCTCTCCTTCCATGGTTTCAGCTCTGCTTCTTACTGCCTTCTCTATTTCCAGCAGCTCTGCTCCGCCGCCAGTCACATACCTGGGATCTTTATAGAGGCTTAGGATAGCTGAAAGCGCATGTTTCAATTCTCTTTCATACTCTTTCAAAAGGTCTTCATTAACGCTCCTCAACAATATTGAGACCGCCTTGGGCTCTTCACATCCTTCAACGAAAACCATTTTCTCGTTTTCGAAGATTTCTTCTCTAACGAGGTCGGCTTTACCAAGCTTATCTGCAGTAATATCTTCAGGATCTGATACTATTCTTCCGCGAGTCGCTCTTTCCAATCTTTCCATATCAGATCTTTTAACTCTTCTAACTGCCATTATTCCATTCTTATAGAGATATTGCTGCGCAAGCTCGTCTATTCCTTTTTGACAAAAAACCACGTTTGCTCCTGACCTAACTATTGCATCAACCTTATCTCGAATTATTTTCTCTTCTTCTTCCATGAATCTGCGTAATTCCTCCGTAGTCTTAACTTCTATTTCAGTAGATATCTCTGTCTTCTTAACTTCAAGAGCATAATCTATTAGAGCTATCTTTGCCCCTTTGACGATCTTATTCATGTTAGGGTGAACAACTTCCTTGTCAACTATGACTCCATTTATCAATCTGGAATTCAATATCTCGTTTCCGCGTTTTCTAACTATGCTCACCCAGTCTATGTCGGCATAGTACCCTCCGTCTCTTTTTTCAATTATTTTCTCAGAGGCCTCTAGGGCAATCTCACTGAGAATCCTTCTTTCCTCTTCAGATGAGAAGAATGTAGTTGCTGTTTCAGCAATTTTTCTCAATAATTCTTTATTCGATACATCGACTGGCTTAGCGTCTTTCTCTAACTGTTTAAGGGCTTCTAATAAAGCACTATGGTATCCTCTTGCTATTGAAATGGGGCTTATACCTTGCTTATAGAGTTCATAGGCGTTTCTAACAAGTTCGCACGTGAAAAGTATTAGAGATGTCGTTCCGTCACCCACTTCTTTCTCCAATGCTTTAGCAGCATCTATAATTATCTTTCCAATAGGGTGTTCGATATTTGCTTCACTAAGGACTGTCACACCCGTCTTTGTAATGGTTATGTCTCCAACTGAACCCACTAAAAGCTTGTTTAACCCACGGGGGCCATAAGCAGTTCTCACAACTTCTCCTATGATAAGCGCTGCTACAATATTGTTTTCATAGGCCTCCTCCTTACTCCTTCTTATAGTCGTCTCTTTCAGAACTATAGCTGGTCTCACCTGCTCATATGACATTCGTATTCCACCTCCGTAATCCTCTTCCAAAGCTACTTTTTAAAAGCTTTTTCCCATGTGGAAGAACAATGTTTATTAGATTCTGGAAATCCACCGTATCAGTTTGGGAAAGGTATACGATGGAAAGACAAAGGGAATCGCTAGAACGCTGTTATTAAAATACGGAAGCAGTTTTAGTGACGATTATTACGCAAACAAGGATTTCTTGAGGAAGATCGCGATTTTTAAGTCTAAGAAGCTATTGAACCGCGTTGCAGGGTATATTACGTCAATTAAATCCTCCGCCAAACAACGAGAGATGGTTGAAGTTGGAGAAGAATAGAATACCAATATTTCTATCTGTTTCTGACTATGGATGGTTAAAAAGGATGCTTAAAGAGGCGGAGGCATATCTCAACGAGTCTAAGAAGGCGGCATATCCTATGAAGCTAGTGTACGCAAGAATGTCTGTTGTTTCAAGTAGGATGATGATTAACATGCTTTTCCCCCCTATAAGCAAATATGGTGGTTACAATATTAACGAGGAGACTTCTAACCCCATTGAATTCAGGATCAGAAGCCTATACGATAAGGCTCTTGAAAAATTTGACAAGGTGCAGCTATCCGAGGACGAAGCGATTGAAATAAGTGATTTCTTGTATAACCTTTCATCAACAATTTTCGAACAGATTTTAAGTAAGAATTAAACCGTTTTCAGGATTTCACATTTAAATACTGCTGGGAAGTATAGTATCGGAGTGATGTAAACTGACCTGCTCTGAGAGTTTAGCCTCGATGAGGATCATGCACCTCTCTGAAAACTACAGGAACTTAGGTTCAATCTTTCTTAGATAGTTGTCTACAATCATTGGGGGCAGTCCTATATCTATCAACATTTCTCTAAACTCCTCCATAGTCTTATTCTCCTCCTTGATGCTCTTTTTAGCAAGCTTTCTGATGGTTTCGCCGATCTCGTGCGGGAAGATTATCCATTTCTCCGTTTTCTTAACGTAGTAATCCGGCTTAAGAATGCTCCACGGCTTATAGTACACTGTTGCAATCTTCACATTTAAAGCCCCCTTATTTTGAAGATGTTTACGTACTGTCTCAAGACTTTTCCCGGTGTCTGCAACGTCATCGACTACAAGCACTTTTTTCCCAACAACATCTACATTAACATCTTGTATTATTTTAGGCTCGCTCCCGGTCTTCTTAACATCCTCGTAGAAGAAAACCCTTATAACTCCTATCTCAACGTTTTCAAACTCGTCTGAGAAAATTCTTAAGGGCACTAGTCCTCCCCTTGAAACGCCGATGATAACATCTGGTTTATAACCTGATTTTAAAACTTTTTCAACAAGCTCTAGAGTAAGCTGGTAGAAATGCTCCCAGCTCACTACCTCAAACTCCATCTTGACCTGAATTCTAAAGCATGAAAATAAATGTTTTTATCGAGTTCTAAACATTTCCAATTCTGTTGAATATTCAAGAAATAGGAAAGCTAGGCCTCCACTTCATTCTCTTCTCAGTTAATCCTCTGCCGGAGGACTGGACTACTATTGCAACAGAGGTTAAGCGCGAAAGAAAGGTTTTCATTCAGTTTTTTAAACATGGTTCTCTAGTTACAGAACTAGTTCCGTTTCTGGTTTATAACGTTCATCAAGCCTTTAAATACCGTTATAATTCGTTAAACGGCCTTGAACAAGAACTTCTATTGGCTCTCTTTGGAAAAAGGAGTTTTCAGGACGCATTGTCCACACTGGGGGTCTCAGCTTACGAGAAAGCAACGGTACTACTGCTATCTGATGTAGTTAAAGAACTAAATGAGGCAGCAGTTTCCCTGGAAACCGAGTTTTCTAAAAGAGGTTCCATCATTAAACCCTTCGAGAACGACAGGGATTTATTCACATCGTTTTGGAGCCGTTTTCTTGAGACGCTAGGTTTTAAAATAATGGGCGCAGAATACTGTCGAGTGCTTGAACTTGTTAAAGAGAGGATTGCAACCAGCTACTTATAGCCTTAATTCCTTATAAGTATGAGATAAAGATTAAAATACTACTTCTAAAAGAGATAAACAGCCTTGGGAACACCATCTATAGTGGTAAACGTCCAAGAAGTCACTAAGGATTATGTTTTGAGAAGCGGTGTTATAAAGGCTTTAAAAGGAATTAACCTTCAGGTTAAAAGAGGGGAATACATCTCTATAATGGGGCCTTCAGGAAGCGGTAAAACAACCCTGTTCAATATGATCGGTGGACTAGACAAGCCTACGAGCGGTAGCGTCTTCATAGACGGGATGAATCTAGCTAAAATGAACGACCGACAATTAGCATGGGTTAGGAGCAGAAAAATAGGGTATATCTTTCAGACTTTTAATCTGATTCCAGTACTGTCTGCACAAGATAATGTTGCTCTACCAATGGTCTTCCTCGGGATCAAAAAAGGAGAGCGGTTAAAAAGGGCTGCAGAACTCCTAGGAATAGTAGGGCTAGGCGATAGGCTTACGCACAGGCCGCATGAGCTTTCAGGTGGACAGCAGCAGAGAGTTGCAATAGCAAGAGCACTTGCCAACAACCCGTCTATAATACTTGCTGATGAGCCTACTGGAAACCTCGACCTCGCTACTGGGCTTTCGATAGTTCAGCTTCTCTACAGGCTTAAAGTAGAAAGAGACACAACTGTAATATGTGCAACTCACGACCTTAAGATGGTCGATGTTTCAGATAAACTAGCTTGGTTAAGAGATGGTGTTATAGAGAGGATGGAGGAGAGGGCAACAGTTACTTTGTCAGCTGAAGAATTATAAGTCAAAACAGCCTTTATTACTGTTTTAATCCTTTCTTCAGCAGAGGGATATGTTTTTATACCTGTTTTCCAAACCTCATCCGACCAAATATGAGCGAAGATTTCGAGGAAGAGGAATGGGAGGAAGAAGAGGAAGACTGGGAAGAAGAGGAAGACTGGGAAGAAGAACTCGAAGAGGAGTGGTAGCGCTTTCAAAGATTACTCCTAATATTATTTTTCATTGTTTCAATTATAAGAGTGATATCTAGATTGGTTAGGATTGCAGTAATAGAAAAGGACTCGTGTAAGCCGACTAAATGCGGCGGACCTTGTAGAAAATATTGTCCAATTGTAAGAACAGGCCAGGAGGCAATATACTTCGTTAATGAAAAAGAACCTCCAGTGATAAACGAATACTTGTGCAGTGGGTGCTGCATATGCGTCAAGAAATGTCCATTTAACGCCATATCTGTCGTCAATCTTCCTGATGACCTAGAGGAAAGAGTTTTCCATCGGTATGGAGTGAATGCTTTCAAGCTTTACGGATTTCCTGCCCTCTCTCCGGGTTCTGTTACTGGAATATTAGGTGAAAACGGCATCGGGAAATCTACAATACTTAAGATAATAGGAGGACTGATAAAGCCAAACCTAGGCAGGGTTGGTGAAGAAGTTAGCACAGATGAGATACTTGCTTCCCTTAGGGGGAATGTTTCATTCGTTCTGATCGAAAAGATTTTCAAGGGAAAGTTGAAGTGTATTTATAAGCCGCAATACCTAGATGAAATCCCTAGACGAATTGGAGAAAGGAAAGCCGGAGAAGTTCTGGAGAAAATAGATGAAAGGGGAATTTTTGAAAAAGTTGTTGAAGAACTGGATTTGAACAAGGTTTTGGATAACAGAGTTGATACACTAAGCGGTGGCGAATTGCAGAGACTTGCGATCGGAGCGGCATGTATGAGGGATGGAGATGTCTACTTGTTTGACGAGCCATCGAGTTTTTTAGACGTGAAGCAGCGTCTTAAAGCAGCTGACCTAATAATCTCCCTAAAAGAGGAGAATAAGGTTATAGCTGTTGTGGAGCACGACTTAACTTTGCTCGACTATCTAGCTGATTACATAATAGTAATGTATGGGCAACCATCAGTATATGGTATCGTTTCACAGGTACTTTCCGCTAGAGTTGGGATAAACTCTTACTTGGAAGGATACATAAGGCAAGAGAACATCCGCTTCAGAAAGGAAAACATAAGATTCCATACTCACGTAAGAAATAGCGAAATACTTCAGATTAAAATGTTCGAATGGCCAGCCATAGAAGTTTCTTTGGAGAATTTCCGCCTCAACGCGGAAGGTGGCTCTATATGTGTTGGTGAAGTTATAGGAATAGCTGGTCCAAACGGAATAGGAAAAACTACGATGCTTAGAGAGCTTTTGAAAAGCTTCATCGGAAGCTCCCCGATGTCTGAAGGGGAGATTATTAAGAAGATAGGATATAAGCCACAGTATGTTTCAGGATTGTTTAGGGGGGTTGTCAGCGATATTTTGAAAGAAGCCTACGGAGGCGAGATCCCCGAGCTTCTTCAAAGCGAATTAATAAAGCCTCTTAAACTAGACCGCCTCTCAGATAGGCTTGCTGAAACACTTAGCGGCGGCGAGCTTCAGGCGCTTGCGATAGCAGTAGCTTTGTTAAAAGATTCTCCGATCTATTTCTTGGACGAGCCCTGTGCCTACCTGGATGTTGAACAGAGGCTGGCGGTAATAAGAGCAATACGTCATACTATTGTAGCTAAAAAGTCTTCAGCATTCGTAGTAGAACACGATATTGCTGCACTAGATTTCCTCTCAGACAGGCTTATACTCATCGAGGGTGAGCCAAGTGTTTTCGGACAAGCTTCTCCGCCGATGATGGTTGCTGAGGGTATGAACAAGCTTCTCAAATATCTTGATGTAACTATTAGAAGAGAGCCAGAGAATCTTCGTCCGAGAATAAACAAGAAAGACTCCAAGATAGACCGGCTTCAAAGAGCCCAAGAAAAGTATTACTATTGAGAACATAGGGTTAAGTTTTTAAATAGCATAATTAAACGTTCTACAAAATGATCCAGACACCCGTGATAATAATAAATTTCAAAGCATACTTGGAATCCATCGGGGCAAGTTGTCTTAACATCGCCAAGGCTGCGGAAGTAGTCTACAAGGATACTGGTGTTCAGATAGTGGTTGCTCCACCTGTAACAGAGATTTCTAGAGTTTCCTATTCTGTTGAAATTCCCGTTTTCGCCCAACACGTTGACCCGGTAGACCCTGGTGCGCATACTGGAGCTATTACAATAGAAATGGTTAAGGAGGTGGGTGCAACGGGTCTATTAATCAACCACTCTGAGAAAAGACTATTGCTTGCGGATATTGAGACACTTGTAAATAAGGCCAGGGCTAACAATCTCGTAAGCGTTCTCTGTACGAACACCCCCACAGTCACTGCTGCGGGTGCAGCATTAAACCCCGATTTCTTAGCAATAGAGCCTCCTGAGCTTATAGGGACTGGAATACCAGTGTCTAAGGCAAAACCCGAGGTTGTACTCGATTCGATAAACATCGTTAGCAAGGTCAACCCACAGGTTAAAGTGATATGTGGAGCGGGCATAACGACGGGCGAGGATGTCTATGCTGCGCTTAAACTCGGCACAGTAGGAGTTCTCTTGGCGAGCGGTGTGGTTAGGGCGAAGGATCCTAGGAAGGTAATACAGGAAATGGCTGAAGCATGCTTAAAATTTCAAAATGAAACAAAATGCTAGCTTTTCCTAATAATGTTTTTTATTTAAAATAACGGGCCCGCTGGGATTTGAACCCAGGTTCTTCGGCTCCGCAGGCCGACGCCTTTATCCTGGCTTGGCCACGGGCCCGGTTAAAGAATCTTACTATATGTTTAAAAGCATTCTTGTTATAACTTTATGCAGTTTTCTGGTTTAAATTACGCTCAGCTTTTCAATGCCGATTATGTCAAAGGCATTGCCCATTGTTATTAGGAATGATTTAACCAAGGCCAGCCTGTCTCTTCTAACTCCACCAGTTATTACCGGGCATTTTTCATAGAAACTGTTGAAAGAATCAGCAAGATGCCGCATGTAAACAGCTATAGTATTCATTGCAAGGGTTTCGCTAGCTATATTTAATACCCATGAGAACTTTCCTATCTGTTTAGTCAGATTCCATTCTTCAGGGGCTTCAAACGATATTTCATTAACTCTCTCCACATCAATACTTGCCTTCTCCAATATCCTACAGGCTCTTGCATAAGTGTATTGAAGATACGGACCGGTATCGCCCTCAAGCCTTACAGCATCCTTAACATCGAAAATTATCAAATTATTCTTGTCAGTCTTTATAAGAGAATACCTGATGGAAGCTACGCTTAGACTCATGCTGACTTTCCTAATCCACTCTTCATTCTTGTCGAGGTGTCTTTTCTTAGTCTCTTCATAGACCTTCTGAAAAACAACTTTCAAAAGGTCGTTAGCGTTGAAGACAAGCCCCTTCCTTCCAGACATGTGGACTACTTTCTTACTTTTCAATTCCCCTAACGAAGTCATTTCGCTTGCAGTCTCACCTGACAATGCAACAACTTCGTAAAGATATGGATGATATTCCTTAGTAGACGGCATACCTATTTTTTTCAAAGCGTGTTTCACAACCATTTGAGGGTACTCTTGCCTCTTGTCTACAACTGTTATTGCAACGTCTGCTCCGGGAAAGTCGTATTCATCACCTTCTACATGCGTTGTAAGAATGAGTTTTCCATTAGGCTGTTGAAGCCAGTTCCTCACTTTGAATTTTCTTGGGGTTAAGCCGAGCTTCCAAGAAGCATATGCAATATCCTTACCCACATAGGTTGCGGTACCATCAGACCTTATTAGAACCTCATCCGGTTCCTTCAGGTTTTTAAACTCCTCAACATCCCTAAGCCTAATCATTAAACAACCCTTATTAGTTCCCTCATTCTCAACGTAAACCTCGCCTTTTTCTTCAAGCTTCTCTATAGCCCATTCGAATATGCCTGACCTTATTACATCAGTCTCCCAGTTCAGCAAGTCGTAAAATATTCCGAAATCCCATGCCGTTTCAAGCTGGCATTTGACAACTTCCTCAGAGAACTTCCTTGCGAATTCAGCTATTTCATTACCTCCTTCTTCTATTTTTCTTATGACTTCGCTCTTAAGCCTCCCAAGCTCTTCGTCTCTGTTTATTTTCTCACTGTATTCAGCGTATATTTTTCCGCTGTACTCGTCGAACTTGAGGCCTTCTGGAGGTTTCATTGGTACTTTCATGAAATGATGCGCTACAATGTTATCTGCTACTTGAGAACCACTATCATCTATGTAGTTGACTACGAGTACTTCATGACCGAGAAACCTTAAGAACCTCGCTAACACGTCTCCTATAACCGCGTTTCTCAGCGTTCCGATGTGCAAGGCCTTATTTGGGTTTGAATTAGTGTGCTCTATTAGAATCCTCCTCTTGGCTATGGGGAATTTGCCGTACTCTCCACCTTTGGAAAGAGCCTCGTTTAAAACGGAAAGGGAATATTTGCCGGGATTAAACCTAAAATTGATAAAACCGTTAACGTTTTTAACATACTTAAAGGATTCGAGCGTGTTTAAATCAAGCGCATTTACAATTGCATCAGCGATTTCAATTGGTTTTCCACCGTATTTCTTAGCTAAGTCGAATGCTACTGTAGTCGCAATGTCTCCAAGCTCGGAGCTTGGAGGCTCTTCAACCCTTACCTCAGCCTCATAGCCTAGGCTTCTAACAGCCTTTTTTACCTCAACCCTTACTTTCTCAGCCTCTTCGAGAAACCCCATTTCGGCTTTTGTAAGAAGTATATGCTAATAAGCATTATTAATTAGGTGGGATGGATAAAAACATGTGGAAGATAGACTACCTGAGTTTCTCGTAAAGCCTCCACTTTGAAGCGAGTTCTTCGAAATCCTTGCCGAAAACCTTTTTCATAAAGGGTATGTAAAACTCTATCTCTTCCTTAGTC
>JAWBXT010000002.1:0-60666 GCA_038867695.1 Thermoproteota archaeon | reverse complement strand
CAGCTCTGCTTCACGATATTGGTGTTTCATATGAGCTTGAGAAAGGCATGGACCACTCTGAGAAGAGTGCTGAGATAGCAGGCGAAATCCTCTATGAAATAGGATTCCCAAGAGATAAGATAATCAGAGTCCAAGAAGCGATCAGACAGCATAGATTCAGAAATGGAATCAAAGCAACTACTCTAGAGGCGAAAATACTTCAGGATGCTGACCGTCTGGATGCAATCGGTGCAATAGGTATAGCGAGAACTTTCTCTCACGGAGGCAATAGGAAAATCCCCATTTACTCTGAAGAAGAGAACGTTGCTTCAACCCTTAAACATTTTTACGACAAGCTTCTTAAAATAAGGGATTTATTGAATACTGAAACGGCGAAAGGAATTGCAAAAGAGAGGCATGAATTCATGGAGGTCTTCTTATCAAGGCTATTGAAAGAGGTTAAGGGAGAGGCTTAAACCCATATAATATTTAAGTAACCTCGATTTAAGACTCAGTAAAAAAATGGTGATGCAAATAGTTTTCATAGGTCCAGCTGGTTCAGGAAAGACGACTTTAGTCGGTAAGTATGGGGAATGGCTTAGCTCAAGTGGACAGAAAATCTCCTTTGTAAACCTTGATCCCGGAGTTGAAGAAGTACCATACTCCCCATCATTTGATATTAGAGAATTCTTTACCGTCGAGGAAATAATGAGGAGGGAAAGGCTGGGGCCAAACGGGGCCATGATAAGGGCTATGGACATATTAGCTGAAAAAAGCTGTGAATTAACCTCTAAGATAGAATCTTTCCAAGCAGATTACAGGCTTATAGATACTCCCGGCCAGAGCGAGTTGTTCGTATTCAGAAATACGGGACCGGAGATTGTTAAGAGTCTTTCTAGAATAGGTAGAACGATAATAGTGTTTTTGATAGACGGTCAACTAATACGTTGTCCAAGCGATCTCATAGCAATGTTCTCACTGGCAACAGCATGTAGGTTGAGATTAAACGTTCCACTCGTCCACGTAGTCACTAAGGCTGACGCATTGGGAAGGGTTGACCTGGAACTCTTAATGCAGAATTTGGATTATTTAGAAAACAGGATCGTTGAAGAAGAAGACGGGCTTTTACAGGAATATATGTTAGAGTATTCTAAGATTATCCATCCCATGCTTAGAAGGCAAAGAACTGTTTTTGTTTCAGCCATTGTTGGAACAGGATTTGAATCATTAGAGTCCATTTTACATGATGCTATATGCGAGTGTGGAGATCTTCGGTAAGCTTATTCCGGTATATTTTTACAAGCTCTTCATAATATTCTCCGGAAGCGATACTGTCTTCAATAAGTTTCACCAGAGAATAGACTTCCTCAAAAAACACGATGTCATCTGTTGATACCCCTTTCCTCCTCATTTTCTTCACTCTTCCTCTTATACTTACACCAGCCTCCATAAGAGTTAGTGATAAGACTGTGTGTTTCAATTCTTTAAGCTGACTCCTGAAACGGTCTGCAAGCGAAATAAAGCTCTGCCCTAAATCGTCAATACCATCAATATTACCCTCTAAACCATTGTCGATATACTTTCTCATCGAAAACGTTAGTGAGCATAGGGAATTCTGGATTTCCGAAAGCACCCTCTTTAGTTCCTCCGACAAAATCGCAAAAATAAGCAATAAGAAGCTTAAATAGTTTCCTAAGGAAGGTACGAGAGATTTATAAAAAAGATTAGGATTCCAAAAAGCATGACAAACTTGATTGAACTATTGAAAAAGATTCTTGATTATGCTATTGCGTCAGGAGCTTCATATGCTGAAGTCAGATTCCATAATGATTTTGAGAAAGGAATTACTCTAAAAAACGGAGATCTGGAAGCGGTTGAAGCAAATTATGAAAGGGGAGTAGGCATTAGGGTTATCGTTAACGGGGGGCTGGGTTTTGCTTCGACCAATCTCCTCAAGCCTGAAACGATTACAAGCGTAGTGGATAAAGCCGTTAAAATGGCTAGAGCATCCTCATTACATAGAACCGCCGATATTAGGTTTTCAGAAGAGGATGTTTATTCTATCGAGTGGAGTGTTTTTGAAAAGAAGAATCTTGAAAATTGGAGTTTGAACGATAAAGTTGATTTCCTCAAGAAGTTAGATGGTGAGGTTTTAAGCCAAAATGTAAACGTCTCATCCAGATATTTAGCCTATTCGGAAGAGAGGAGCGAGCGAGTATATGTTAATACTGAAGGAGCTTTCATATTAGCAAGAATATCACGCCCCTCTTTCCTTGCATTAATAACAGTAGCAGACCCTTCTAAGGGAGTTATACAGAGGGCTCTCCAATTCGGAGGCTCGGGGGGCTTGGAGGCTGTAGAATCCTGGAAGCTTGAGGAGAAGCTGAAGGAGGAGGTAAAGATGCTCCATAAGATGCTTGTGGATTCAATAAAGCCTCCTGAGGGAATTATGGACGTGGTTATTGGTAGCGAGGTAACGGGGATAATATCGCATGAGGCTTCTGGACACCCTGGGGAAGCTGATAGGATACTCGGTAGAGAGGGGGCTCAGGCAGGCGAGTCCTATCTGATGCCTATCGACATCGGCAGGAAGGTGGGAAGTGAAGTTGTCAATTTGGTTGACGACCCAACCATACCTGGCTCCTTCGGTTTTTATCTTTTCGATGACGAGGGAGTTAAGGCTAGGAGAAAATACTTGATAAAAGAGGGGAGAATATTCGAATTCTTAATGAATAGGGAGACTGCTGCAAAGCTGGGCGTAAAAAGCAATGGGTCGGCTAGAGCATCAGGATACAATGTGGAGCCAATAGTAAGGATGTCGAATACATTCATGCTCCCTGGCGATTACACTTTAGAGGAACTTTTGAGCGATGTTTCAAAGGGAGTCTATATCAAGAGCTTTATGGAGTGGAATATTGACGATAAGAGATGGAACCAGCGGTATGTTGGTCTGGAAGCATACCTAATAGAAGATGGTAAGGTGACGGTCCCCGTCAAAAATCCAGTTATAGAAATAACTACCGAGAAGCTTTTCTCAAGCATCGATGCCGTAGGCAGGGATTTGGGTTTTACGGCAGCAACGTGCGGTAAGGGAGATCCTATGCAAGGAGTACCAGTATACACTGGGGGGCCTAGTGTAAGAATAAGGGGCATCAGGGTAGGAGGTGTAGGATAGCATGGTTGAGCTTCATGAGAAGGTTTTGAAAATGCTAATGGAAAAAGGAGCTGAAGAAGCAATAGTAATACTGAGAACCCATGAGAGGAGCTCTGTAAGGTATGCTAACAATGAACCTACCATAGCCCTCTCCGGGGTGATAAATACCGTAACAATATACAGCAGCATTAGGGAAAGAAGCTTCCTGGGAAGCTTTGAAAACGTTTCCGAAGACTTCATTGAGAAGATTGTCGACGATGTTATAACCATGACTAAAAACTCCCCGCCATCTCCATACTATGCTCCGATACCGAAAGGACCTTTCAATTACAGGACTGATAAAAGAGTGGAGGAGAGAATAAGGAGAATAGATGAACAATTGATCTCCTATGTCTCCGAGGCTGTTAGGGCAAGTAAGGAAGCCGGAGCAGAGAGAAGCGCGGGAATAATTTATGCCGATCACCAGGAGGAGAGGCTTGCTTCTTCAACAGGTTTAGACTTAAAAGAAGATTCCTCGACTATAAGTCTGAACCACCGGGCATTTGCGAGTCCGGAGGCGACGGGGCAATGGGTCTCATGCTCTACAACTCTAAGAGATTTCAATCCTTACGATGCTGGCAAGAGGGCTGGCGAAATAGCTAGAATGAGTTTAAACCCAAAATTTGTAGAAGAGGGGGCTTATGATGTTTACATGGGGCCATTAATATTTGCAAACATAATGAGTGAGGTTGCAGGTTTTGCCTCCGGCTTTTTAGTGCAGATAGAAATGAGTTTTCTTAGCGGTAAGCTCGGCGAGAAAGTCGGTGTCGATGAACTCACTATTATTGATGATCCTACTATGCCCCAAGGGCTCGGCGAGAAGGTTTTTGATGACGAAGGTATGCCTACTCGGAAAACGGTAATAATTGAGAACGGTGTTTTGAAAAACTATTTACACAATAGTAGGACGGCTAAGGTTGCTGGAACATCGTCCACGGGAAATGCTGGAATAATATACCCACATCCTTGGAACATCGTGATTAAGCCCGGCATCATAAGGGAAGAAGATATGCTGCAGAAACTTGGGAATGGATTATATTTAACAAACAGTTGGTATCAGAGGTATCAGAATTTTAGAACTGGAGACTTCTCGACAATAGTTAGAGACGGTGCTTTTTATGTCGAGAACGGTGAGATAAAGTATCCCGTTAAGGGATGCAGAATAAGCGACAACCTTCAAAGGATCATTTCCAACATAGAGTTTCTTTCAGACAAGCTTTACCCAATCAAGTGGTGGGAGGTTGAAGTACCAACCTATGTGCCGACTGCAATCATAAGAAAAGTTAGGATAACAAGGGCATTTGGCTAGTATTAAATTAAACCAGCAATTATCGCTACACCCACTATAATTAAGAGCATCCCTGCTATTAGCCGCATATACCTTCTTTTCTCAATCCTCCAAGCATCGATCTCTAACACACTCCTACCAAAGTAGACAAGAAGAAGAATAGTGATAAGAGGAAGGATGAATATCAAGTTGTACAAGAGGAGTAGGAGGAAGACTTCAAGCGTTAAACCTATTTTCGCAAGCAGATAGAGTATGGTTATGTAAATTCCACCCGTACAGGGTAGCTCAACCATTGAGACAGCTATGCCCACCAGAAGGCTTGCCCCAACAGTCATACCAGCAGAATACCTGTTTAAAATCTTGCTTAATACACCAGGCTGTTCAAGGCTTATACCCTTACCATAGAACAGAAATTCTTTAAACTCTAAAGTTGCGAAAAAGATTGCCATCAGGCCAACTAGGTAGCGTAGAAATACTCTGAATGGAGCAATGTTGAGCAAGTAGAGTAGACCGATGCCAACACTCAAGTATGAGATTAAAACACCAATTATAAATGCTCCACAATCTATTAACATCCTCCTAGAAGATCCTTTTGAAATAGAGTATGTTAAGAGTAGTATTATTGTAGCGAATGCACATGGGTTTAAAGAATCTATAGAGGCAGCGATGACTACGTTAACCACAGAAGGTAGAGATGCTTTAGCACGATTTTTCTCTATGAAATCTCTTATTATTTCACCAGCCTTATCGTAATAACTACTACAGCTATACTCAAGTATCAGGTTTTCCAAGTTCCGGATAATATTCTCCTCTCCGATCAGATAGGAATCCCCTATGAAAACTGCAGGGACATCGCGAACTTCTTCAGTTATATTAAAACCTTCAGCAATAGCGATGAACAATTCTATATTAGTATCGTTATTGAATATATCAAACCTCTGGAAAGCTACATTAGGGTATTGTGCCTTAATCATGTTAATATAATTCTCGGCTCTTATACAGTGTTCACAGCCTTCTGCAATAAAGTAGTAGACAGTTAGATTCTGAGGCAGAGCGTGGACAATTACTAAAAGAAGGTTAAAGAAACTCGTCAGAAAAATAAGCCACAGAAAATTTCTAGAATATCTTTGCATCAATTCTAAGACCCTGATTTCAATAGGAATGTCTTCGTAACGCTTAGTCTCAAACTGTTATATTTAATTACACATGTTAAATTGTTTAAACCGCTTTGAATTACATAGCAAGGCGAGCATGGAACTTCTATATTGAAAGTTTTTGAGTTTAAACCTCTCCGGACAGGAATCTTCAAAATACCTGTAGGATCAATCCACTTATTGTTCACAACATACCCTCTATAGCGACTCTTAAAGCCAAATATGTCGATGGCAACATCCCCCAAGTCCCTGTTACTGAGTAGGATGATTGTTAACCTTACTTTTTCATCTCCAGTCAATAAATATTCATCCTTGTCCGTACATACTGAAAGTATTAGCGACAAATCTTCTCCTGAAAATAGATTTATGACGGCTCTTTCTAATCCAGAAAGATAATTATTGGTCTCCTTAACATCTTGGAGAATATTTAAACAGAGCGATGCTAAGCTACTGTTTGCACGCCAATATTTAAAGAACTCGAGAACAGTACGATTATACTCATTGCCCGTAGCCAGATAATTGTATTCTTTGTCAAACAGCATTGCTTCAAGTTCTGTTGCATTGGCATGTTTAATGAGAAAAGATAATCTTTTAGGCTTCGCGTAATATTCTGAAAGGTAATCGTTTGCTTCTTCTATATTTTTAAAAGTATTTAAGTATTCTTCAGCAAGGCTTTGGTTCAAACACCAGTACTTAAAGAACTCGAGAACAGTACGATTATACTCGTTATCAATAGCCAGATAATTGTATTTGTTGTCAAATGATACAACAGTCTTATAGTCAGTCAAGTTGAGACTAATCAATAAAGATATTCTCTTTGATCTTAACGCATCTTCAGCAGTACGATTATAATATTGATAGGCAGAAAAAGCACTTATTAGTGCAAGAATGATCGCGATGACTATTATGATCCTTGAAGGCATATTCATATTAAAAGGTTCTGTGTATTTTAAATTTTACCATTTATAAACTTTTGTTGATTAAAAACACGGCTATTAATTGGATCCCTAATCTTTTAATCTCAAAGTTTAAAAGGCTTTAATAATAACTTGGATAAAATATCCATGATGAACGAAAAGCTCGAGAAGTCTAAAATGTTTACGAGAAGCGTTGCTTTATTATCACTGCTATCAGCTTTAGCTCTTTCTTCAAACTACGTTCTACTAGGCTTTCCAAACGTTAAGCTTATGGACGTTATAATCTTCGCATCCAGCCTCGTAATGGGAGTAAAGTTTGGAGCAACTCTAGCAATAATCATATGGATAGTTTACGGAACTTTAAATCCTTTGGGCTTCAGTCTGCCAACTTTGATAGTAGTCACTCTTAGCGAGATGGTTTATGTTCTCTTCTCTAAAATTGCTTCAAGCGTGAAATCACAATGGGATAAAATAAGCTTCCATGATTCCCTATTTCTTAGTTCATTAGGATTTTTCTCGACTCTTATTTATGACATAATAACAAACAGTTTTGTCGGATATATTTTTTACGGATCCATTATTATGGGGTTGCTTACAATGAATTTCCCCATGCCCATGGGATTAATTCATGAGGTTTCCAATGCATTTTTCTTTCCTTTAGCTACACCAGTAATCTACAGGATAATGAAACAAGTAAGAGAATAAAAATTTAAATAGAAGAGAAAACTTGGATATTTTATCCAAGATGAGGTTCCCGCGGAGTATATGGTTTGTTGCAACAGTATTTCTCTTAGCAATAGTTATAGGAGAAGCCTTGTTTGTGGTTAATTTAAAAATGCAGTTGAATGACAGGGAAAAAGCTTATTCAGAGCTGCTAAAAAGTATTGAGGGCATAACTAATAGTGTGAACATACTCATAAAGTATGATAATGGTACTAAAACATGGTTTAACAACACGAGGATCCCCGTAGGCTGGTCGCTTTTCAACGCAACAATCCATTTAACAAACGGTAGAGTTGACTACCAGACTTATCCTTTTGGAGTATTCATAATGGGCATAAATGGTGCAAGCTCCCACGACGCTTACTATTGGATTTGGTATAGATGGAACCCTGTGGAAAAAGATTGGGTTATGGGCGAAACTGGCTGCGAGTCCTACTTTTTAAAAGATGGTGACGTGTTAGCGTGGTATCTCGTTGATACGAGCAGTTGGCCACCGGGGAAGCCTTAAAGTTTTTCTAGAGAAGACCATTATGACTTAGCGTGGAACTGGTTTTAAGAAAGATGGAAAAGGAGTTTGAAAAGCACCCTAAGGATTTTAACATTGGACATATTCTTTTAATCCTGTTCTATGCTGAAGAGGGTTTATCGAGGTCTAAGCTTAAGGAGCTTTTAGGCTTAGGGGAGGGGTCTGTGAAAAGCATAGTGAAGTATATGAAAAAACACGGATTAGTATCTACTTCCAGAGCGGGGAGCAAGTTGACGAAAAAGGGCTTGAGCATGCTTAGGAAAATAATGGTTTTTGTGCCTAGGATTTGCAGGATTAGCTTAGAGTACTTGTCGGTTGGGAAAATAAATTATGCTGCCATACTAAGGGGTATGAAGATATCTGAAATATTGAGGATTAGAGACATGGTTATTAGACTAGGCGGAACTGGTGCTGTTCTCCTTTCTTACAAAGAGGGGCGTGTTGAAATACCATATGTAGTTGAAGACCTTAAATCAGTCTCTAGTAGCGATTACGGCAAGATATGTGAAATGAGCCCTCAAGACGGGGATTCAATAATTATTGTAGGCGGGGAAAGCAAAGGCTCGGCTTTAAGGGCCCTGGGCTCAGTTCTTTTAGAGCTGCTTATACATCAAGCTTAAATCTGGGTGTGAAGCGTTTGAAGCAGGTTGGAAATAGCAGTTTTAACACATAAACCGTTTTCATATTCCTCAACGCGGTTATTGGAAGAAGCCAGTAAGCAGGGGGTTTCTTGTCGAGTAGTGGATTTCAAGAATACTGCGATTTTAATGAAGAGGAGGGAAACCTTGTTAAGAGTCTTCGACAGCAAGGTTAAAAGTGTTTTCTCAAGGCCTAAGACGCTGCTCAGCCCAATAATGCTTTACGCAGTATTCCTCACCAAGATCCTTGAGGAAGAGGGTTTTTACGTGCTGAACTCTTTCCAAGGATATTTGAATACTCTTGACAAAGTAATTACTTATAGAAACCTTTTATTAAACGGCCTCCCCTTACCGGATTCTATTCTCTCTCCCTCGAAAAACAGACTCATAGAAATGAGCTCTCCTTTCTTCTTAAAACCAACCTATGGTTCAAGGGGGAGAGGAATCAGGTTTATCAAAGACCTTGAAGACCTTGATTTTAAAAATAGTCATGGAGCCTGGATAGCCCAGTCTTGTGTGAGAGAAGGGAATTGGGACCTTAGGATACTGGTATTAGGAGGACGTGTAATAGCAGTAATGAAGAGAACTTCTGATAAACATGTTACAAACATATCTCAAGGTGGAGTTGGAAGCAGTTTTGAAGCGAGTGGAGAAATCGAGGAACTTGCTGTTAAGGCATCCGCCGCTGTAAGATGCGAGTTTGCCGGCGTAGACATATCTATTAAGGACGGCAATGCCTTTATATTGGATGTTAATTCTCAACCGGATTTCAAGGGTGTTGAAGAAAGTTTGAGGCTTAATGTTGCACGCGAGTTGATAGAGCATTTGATGGAGGCTGGAAGGAGTTGAGAACAAGCGGCCTAGTTTTAGCATTAGGTTATGGCGGCGAGAGCTTCGTTGAACTCAATAAGATTGGAGAATACCCTGTTTTCCTACATGTTGTCAGGAATATTGGAGAAGTTACGGAAGAGGTTGTTTTAGCAGTATCTAAAGGTTCGCAGGATATTTATGACAAGGTTATTTCAGAGCATGGATTCAACGAGTGTAGACTTGTTGAAATCAGTAACTCTGGAGATACGCTGAGCATCCTTGAGGAGGGGTTGAGCGTGGTTAATGGAGATATAGTCATCACTGCCCCTGCGAATGCCCCCCTGATACCGATTGACATACTTGCTCTTTTAACAGAGCTATGCGAGAAGAGAGATGCTGTCTTGACTAGGAATATTAGGGGGGATGTTGACTGGTTTCTGTCAGCCTATAATAGGAGGAGCCTCCTCGGTGCTATTGGGGCTGGAGGGCTGAGAGATATGAATGATGTTATTGAGAGGCTTAGAAGAGTCATGTACATAGCCTACTCCACAATGAAAGACCTTGATCCCATGTTGCTATCAAGCGTAAGGATTACGCGAGCATCCGATATACAAATGGTAGAGAAAATTCTTGGGGAGGTATGGAAAAGGGGTTGAGGGAAGTCAGGATTTTCGGCATAAAGTACAATAAGACTATAAAGAGGGGCGATAACCTGGCTAAGATAACGATAGAGTCCCTTGGGAAAGAAGGCGTTAAGGTGGAGGATGGGGACATAGTTACTCTAACTCACGTTGCAGTATCTAAATCGACGGGTTGCATAATAAGTTTTAAACAAGTTAAGCCAAGCCCGCTAGCCTTAGCACTAGCTGACAGGTTACGTAAACCCCCTGAAGAAGTTGAGATTATTCTAAGAGAAAGTAAGGATGTAATAAGGCTTGTTGGAAGCCGCCTTATAACAAGGACTCGAAGTGGGATAATATGTGCCAATTCGGGGGTTGACATCTCTAACGTGGACGGTGGTTTAAGCATGGCTTATCATCCAAGGAACCCGGATAAGATTGCTAGGATGATAAGAAGACAGTTTCTTGACGAAAAGGTTAACGTAGGAGTAATAATAACTGATTCTTTCGACAGGCCTTTCAGAATAGGCCAGGTTAACATGGCCATAGGATGCTCCGGGATAGCTCCAATCAAGGACCTTAGGGGGAGTAGGGACCTCTACGGATATGTTTTAAGGTTCAAGCGTATGGCTATTGTTGACGAGTTAGCTGCTGCAAGCGAGCTCGTTACCGGAAGCGCTTCCGAGGGAAACATAGGAGCATTAATAAAAGGATATAGATATGATTTTGCGGAGCTGGGGGTTAAGAGTATTTTGAGACCCAGAAAGAGAGACTTATTCCTTTAAGGCTGCCTAAAGCTCGAAGTATTTTATAATATAAAAGAAAACCGTTAATAATCCTCAACCAGTTGCGGAAATCATGGTTGAGGGATCTCCGGTTATGCATGGAGGCGAATTACTTGGCTTCGTTAAGAAGGAGTATAGATCAGTAGGTCTAGCTGAACTATTACTAATTTACGAACCGAATAAGCAGATAGATCTTAAGACTCTTCAAGCATTCCTCCCCAACAAGTATGGGGTGCAGAAAGGTCCTCCCCTAGAGGCTACTGAGCTCTTAGAAGACGACTCTATAGCAATAAGTAGGGCCCTGGCTAATTCTATTGCCTTACCCTTTGTTAAACCCGTCATTAAAACCCTGGTTCCTGTGGAACTGTTAAAACCAATTGTTGGAACCGAGTATATCCTTGAGATAGACATACCCAGCAGAGAGCTGACTCTAGCGGTTGAAGATAGACTCGCAGGGATCCCTGGGTTGGCTGGAGAATGGTTCGTGGGGAAGGTTGAGGGGATAATAATTAGGAGTAGGAAGAACTTTTCTCTAGACATCCCGGTAAAGACAGGTATGATGGGGAAATACAATAAGGAAGCTGGAGAATGTCTTACCATATTCGATTTTAACAATGGATTCAGAATATTCAAGATCATGGCTGACGCAAACATACCCATAATTCATGGCGATATCTTGCTCGCAGACGGTTCCTTAGATGAGAAGAAGCTAATAATGAAGGCAAAGCTATTGTTCCTGCCAAGATCAAGAGAAATGTGGGTCTTAGAATAGTGTTACAGGGTTCCCCAAGGTTCTTAGTATCTCTGGAGTCTTCGCTATCTCTCCCACTTTCCAAACAGGTATGACTAGGCAATTGTTTAAGAGTCTGATTTCAGAATCTAAGAAAGTAATAATAAGAGGGTAGACTTCCTTCCCGATGCCCTTTTTAATAAGGTATTTGGAAAACAGCAGCGACCTTTTAAATTGAAGCTTACAAGCTGAATGGAGGTTATAGTTTCTCCTAATCCATTGCTTACAGTCTATTGAGATAAAGAACATCGGCGTCTCAACTAGGATGTCTATTTCCCTTCTAACTCCCTCTACATGAAATCTGAAATGCTCCTTAACTTTGAAGCCCTGAAGCCAAAATACTTCTGCAATAATCCTTTCAAACCCTCTCCAATTAACTTCTTTCAAAACATTCTCCAAATAAACTCCTGATTTAACTAATTTCTGGAGAAGGATTAGACAACACTCCGGAAGCGCTTTGAAGCCCTCTTTACCCTCTATAATAACCCCGTTGATTAAAAGCGGTTTTAAATACTCCTGGTATTCTATAGCTTCTTCTCTACCTATTGTTAAGCCTTTTTCTAAAAGCCTTTTCAAAAGCCTCGATAGGATAGCTACATTAGGCTCTTGCATCTATTCTTAATCCTCTTAGGGTAAAAATAAGGATTATATTGAAGTTCAGATTATAAGACGCGTTGAATATAGCTGGAGTATTGACGATCATAACGCTGTTAATGTCTTCGAAACCAGTAGGTGAGGTTGAAATGGTTAATGTTACTGTAGTTCTTAAAGTATCGTCTTGGGACCCGCTTTCAAGACCTAGTTTCAGGGTATATGTTAACGGTTCTTCGAGCATATACGGGATTGAACTGAAGGTTAATTCATCTAAAGCCTTGGTTTTTCAAGTTCCTAAGGGCAGTAGTTTATGGATCACTGGAGAACCGGAAGTTGTTGGTGACTATGGATTCTGGTACAGGCTTGAGAGCGTTAATAACAGTAAACGTACGTTAGAGTTCAGAGCAGACAGTGAGACAGTAATATACCTGAACTATTCAGTGAATCATGTTCTTTTATCGCCTTACTTCATAGCTGTATACCTGCTACTAGGGCTGCTAACTGTAAGGAGGTATATTAAGAAAAGAGCATGAGGAAGAAATGTTTAAAAAAAAGCATTAATTGATGCAAGTAGAAATGAGTAAGGGTAGACCGGTTATTCTGATCGCCGGCGAATTGGGGGCTGGCTGTACAGAGGTTGGGGAATTGCTCTCTAAGAAACTTGGTCTAGAAGTCCATAATACTGAGAAGTTTATAAGAAACCTAGTGTCTTCACCTACTTTGAGCTTTAAAGCTCTTGTCGAGAAATCCGTCTCGGGAGAAATAGAGATAGAAAAGGTTCTTTACAGTATGGTCCTGGATATCGTGAACAACGGTCCAGCTATAATAGAGGGAAGAAGCGCCCTGATGGCCTTAAGCCATGAGGCTGACCTGAAAGTATTCTTGTACAGGGATTTTAAAGATAGGTTGAAGCATCTTGCCGAAAAAAGGAAGTCCGAGGAACTTAGACAGATCGAGGAAGATATTAAAGCCTCCGATATAGACAGGAGTAGTTTAGTAGAAAAGCTTTTCCACAGAAATTGGAGGGACCCATTGCTTTATGACTTGATGATAAACACTTCGAAGATTTCGTTCGAAGAAACAGCCTTGCTCATAATCGAAGCTCTGGAGAATAAGAGATGAGTAGGAATTAAGAATTGTGTTAAAGATTTATATATGACTGAAATGAAAATATCCATTATGAGTGAAGTAGGTACTGGTGGAGAAGCCGCTGCAGCACCTGCAGCTCCTGAAGCCGCGCCCTCGCCGCCTCCGAAGAAGCCGGCTAAAAAAGCCAAAGCAAAGCCTAAGGCTAAAAAGGCTAAAAAGGCTAAAAAAGCCAAAAAGGCTAAAAAGGCTAAAAAATAGGGCAATTTTCCCCCTTTTCTTTTTCGATAAGGCCTATTAGGATACGTGCCGCTTCTTCAAGATTATCCACAACTCGATGTACCCCATATATCTTTGGGGGAATTTTCTGTTTTGCGTATAATATTGAAAAGCCAGCAACTTGAAACATGCTCTTGTCATATACGCTGTCGCCGATCGCGACTGTTTCGCTTAGGGGAATAGAATATTTTCTACATATTTTCCTCAGAATCCGAGATTTCTTAGAAGGGTCCACGTTAATCTTAACAATACCCGTGAAGAACCCTTTTTCGTCAAAAAACATCTCGTTGGAAATGCATTCGTCTGCATCTAATTCTCTACTTACTTTTTCTGCTAACACGTTGAGCCCACTTGTAACTATAATTCTATTAATACCTAGTTCCTTAAGCTGTTTAAATAGACTTTTAGCCTCTTCTCTTATCTTAACTTTAGAGAAAACGTATTCGAAAAAAGATTTGTGAAGCCTTCTGGGCCAAAGGTTCACATCGTGAACGACAAATTCCTCATAATTTATCTCCCCTCTGGAAAACCTTTCCAAAGCTCTCGCAGCAAAGTAATCAGTGCCCAGAAACCTATGTACGAGCCTCCAACTGCTCTCCTCCTCAACAAGTGTTCCGTCTAGATCTGAAAAAAGCATTTTTATCATGGGTAAACGGTTGTTTGAAATACCTCTAATGAGATGGCTGCAAGCAGTAGGCCTATTACGATGAGGACCGTTATCAAATACTCTTTAAGCTCCCTTCTAACTCTTTTCTCAACTATAGCGAAGAATCCAGCAAGTCCCTGTGCAGAAGCTAAACCGAAGGCAAGAAACTCCAGTATGACTCCCGTATTCGAGATATAGTTTACCGCAATATCTAGCGGATTCGAATTGGTTATAACTGAAATAGCGGATGCAGCCATACCATTAACAGAAGATAGAAACATGCTGAATATGAAACCGAATATGGGTATCATCATAATTAGACTTGATAATAGACCGTATTCAAAAACTTCAAGCATACTTAAGCTTGTAGATTCCTCGAGAGAAGCAACTATATCCTCAGCTAAACTTCTTTCAACAGGAATTGTTGAGGAAACTAGGAAAACTAGGGAAAAAGTTAGTACCGTAATAGGAAACAGCCCCCACTTAGTGTGGAGAAGCGGTAACGATACTTTACTCTGCTGCCTCTTACAGCTTTCATCCTTGTTTTTAACAGCCATAGGCTTATAGGTGTTCTGAAAAATCGTATAAATAAAGGTTTATCGCCTCCAAGGATCTTGAAGACGCATGCTTGAGAAAATCCTGAGAGTGGAAAAAACGTATAAAGGAAAACTGTTGACTCTAATTAGGTATCGCGTCTCGATTAAAGGTTTGGAAACGATAAGGGAAGTCGTTAAGCACCCCGGTGCGGTTGCAATAATCCCGGTTAAAGACGATGGTAAGATAATCTTGGTTAAGCAGTATAGACTTCCGGTCGACGAGAGCCTGATAGAAGTGCCTGCGGGGACGCTGAAAGAGGGTGAGGGTGAGGAGGAATGTGCCAAGAGAGAACTTTTGGAAGAAACAGGATATGAGGCAAGCCTATTAAAGAGGATAAGGAGCGTATACTTAGCACCAGGTTATTCGACGGAGAAGATAACACTCTTCATAGCTAGAGGATTGAATAAGAGGAGTCAGAAACTCGAGTTAGACGAGGACATAGAGGTATTGGAGTTAACGCCGGAAGAGGTGTTAGGAATGGTTAAGGACGGCACTATTAAAGACGCTAAGACAATAATCGGCATCTACGATTTAATCAGGAATCATAGTGATAAATAAGAATAGGCTCAAGATTTATATGAGGGAATGGTGTGCGATACGCGATGAAAACACCCTCTGAACTTTTGCCGAAGCTCGATTACAATAGGGTTAGCGAATATCTAACGATCAGCTTAAGGGGTTACTTTGAAAAAGCCCGGAGGAAAACGGGGATCATAGGATTGTCCGGTGGACTTGATAGTAGCGTTGTAGCCTACTTGACAGTTAAAGCATTGGGGAGGGAGGGAACGAGGCTATACATACTTCCTTCAAAAGCTACACCACAAGAGGATATTGAAGATGCTATGAACATTGTCAAACAATTAAACATACCTGGGGAGAATTGGAAAATGATCAATATTGATCCTATCGTCGAGGTATTCGAGAAGCTATTGGGACCCATGGGTAGAGTTGAGAAGGGGAATGTGATGGCCAGGAGCAGGATGATCATGCTTTACCACGAGGCTGCAGTTCATGGGGGTTTAGTCATAGGCACAGGTGACAGGAGCGAGATACTCTTAGGCTATTTCACCAAATACGGTGACGGTGGTGCGGATTTATTCCCAATAGGAGGACTCTACAAAACTATGGTGAAAGGATTAGCTGAGCATCTTGGAGTCCCTGAGAAAATACGTAGCAAGCCGGCTTCACCAGCCCTTTGGCCAGGTCAGACTGCCGAAGGCGAGATAGGTATCGATTACGATACGCTGGATGCAATACTTTACCTGAAGTTCGAAAAAAGCTTTGGAGAAAAAGAGATCCAGAAGACCCTTGGAACCTCCCCGGGGACGGTGAGGACAGTTCTAGAGAGAATAAGGCTGAACCAGCATAAGAGGCGTATGCCTAGGGTATTCCCTGTGGACTATGGGAAGATGAGGTTGAGGAAACATGCTCAATAAGCTTTTGAAAACGAAGTGCGAGAGGATATTTACTCATTGGGTTGAACACACTTGAGTAGTATAATGGAGATACCGTTAACTTCCTTCATTGTATCACTCTCAGGAGCTCTTGCCCCCGGTCCTCTAATGGTTACGACTATCCGAGAATCATCTTACACAAGGAGTTTCAGGCCTGGCTTATTGTTATCGCTTGGGCACGCCTTGGCGGAAGCACCCATTACCGTAATGCTAACATACGGTTTGCTTAATATCGATAAAGAGTTTTATCCTTTAATAAGTATAGTGGGCGGTATTGTGTTAGTATTGACCGGCCTTCTAGCTTTCGTAAAAAGAGGGAAGGATATGGAAGCCAAGGATAATGTTAAAACCCCTCATCTTTCAACTATGATTGTACTGGGTGCAACCATATCTGTTTCAAACCCATATTGGATTACCTGGTGGCTTACCATAGGAGCAGCTTATATTTCTAAGTCGATACCGTGGGGTGCATTAGGGATCTTCTTATTCTACATTAGTCATGAAATAGGCGACTTGGTAGTTTTAGGGTCTATCTCCGGGCTAATGGCTAGTGGTGCTAGAAGCCTCGGTGGGAAAAGCCTGAAGGTTCTGATAACGTTATGTAACCTTGCAATAGTAGTAATAGGTGTTTCCTTCATGCTAGATGGCATTAGTTTTCTGGTAGCTTAAAACCAGAACAGAATGTGGGAAAAACTGTTTTATGATTAAAAGGGAATGTTTTTCAGTCAAATGCTTGAGTCATCATTCGTGAGAAGCTCATCTAGCGAGGAGGTTGTTTCGATGCTCGCCGAGCCTGTTGCGAAACTTGTTTTAGAGAGGGGATTAATACCGTTAACAGAACCTCAGGTTAGAGCAATACCCGAGATAGTCAATGGAAACAATGTTCTAATAGTTGCCCCGACGGGAATAGGGAAGACTGAGGCAGCCCTACTGCCCATTTTAAGCGCAATGGTTAGAGAGAGAGTTAATGTTAAGAACGGTATTTTCATGCTCTATGTAACCCCGCTTAGGGCTTTAAACAGGGATCTGGTTGAGAGAATAAGCTGGTGGGCAAGTAGGCTTGATTTCAAGCTTTCCGTAAGACATGGAGACACACCCTCTTCTCAAAGAAGGATACAGTCACTAAGTCCTCCCCATATTCTCATAACAACTCCGGAGACATTCCAAATACTTCTAATAGGCTCCAGGCTCAGGAACCATTTGAAAACGGTTAGGTGGGTTGTGGTGGATGAGCTTCACGAGCTTGCCTCTGATAAGAGAGGAAGCCAGCTTTCACTCGGCTTAGAGAGGCTCAAGAGCCTTGTAGGGAGGAGGATACAGATTATAGGGCTCTCTGCAACGATAGGTGAGCCAGAGCAGCTTGCACACTTCCTTGTAGGGTCAGAAGACGGTTTCAAGGTCATTGTAACCCCAGTGCCTAAGGATATTGAGATAAGCCTTGTACTTCCCGAAGTTCTTGATGAGGATTATATAGTGGCTGAGAAGCTTCTGACAACCCCGGAAGTATCAGCGAGGCTGAGGGTAATCAAAGAAATGCTCGGTAAAAGCAACGCATTATTGCTATTCACCAATACTAGGGCTACCGCTGAAGCACTTTCAAACAGGCTGCTGGTAATGAATCTTCCAACACCTGTTTCAGTCCACCACGGGTCGCTCGGCGTGGAGGCTAGGGTTAGAGCTGAAGAAGGCTTGAAAGAAGGAGAATTGAGGGGGCTAGTATGTACTTCCAGCCTTGAGCTGGGCATAGACATTGGTCTGATAGATTTCGTAATCCAATACGGCTCCCCCAGGCAGGCTTCAAGGCTTATACAGAGGATTGGAAGAAGCGGCCACAGGATCGGCTTAACATCTAGGGGGATGGTCCTATGTATGGATGAGGATGATGCTATTGAATCGATGGTTATAAGAAGAAGGGCCTTGAACAGTATTTACGAGCCTGTCTCACCTCCAGAGGCTCCTTATGATATTCTCGCACATCAAGTAATCGGAATGCTTTTAGAGGAAAATCATCATAGCATGGGGGAAATGCTTAAACTCGTTAAGAAAAGCATACCGTATTCAAAGATTTCTAAAGAAGAGTTTGAAAGAGTATTAGAGTTTCTCTCCTCACAATATCCCAGGCTGTTGCTTTTCGAGAAGTATAGTGATATGATAAGGCCCGGCAGGAGAAGAGAACTAATAAGATTCTTCTTCGAGCATATTTCGAGCATACCGGAGGTTAATCAATACCCTGTTTTCCACGAGAAGGAAAACCTTGTAGTTGGAAACCTTGACGAAGAATTTGTTGCAGAAAAAGGTCTTCCCGGTACGAAGTTTGTAATGGGAGGCGTAGTATGGTCTATAGTCCAAGTTTTCGACGGTAAAGTTATCGTTAAAAAAGCGGAAGACCCTCTGGGCGCGGTACCCTTCTGGACTGGTGAGGAAATACCTGTCACCTATGAGACAGCAATGGAAGTTGGAGCCCTTAGGAGAACTGTTGAAGAAGAGTATGTAAAAGGACTCAGCCCAGAGGAGATAGCTGGCGGGATAGCTGAGAAATACGGTGTTGAGAAAGATTTTGCTATTAGGGTCATCAAGCCGATTTTAGAATGTCTCGAAAAGGGAGTACCAGTGGGCACGGATAAGAGAATAGTCTTCGAGAAATGGGGTGATTATACGATTATACATGCTTGCCTCGGCGACCTAGGTAATAGGGCACTATCCAAGATAGTCGGGTCGATAGTGCTTTCCGAAGTAGGTTTAACAATTCCAGTTAGCAGGGATCCATATCGGGTTATGGTTGAGAGAGTAGTCTCACCGTCAATAATACTTGACAGGCTTAAGAGACTTGATGAAAAGGAGGTTATGAAGATGCTTTTAGAAAACATCGAGAACGTGGGTCTTTTCAAGAGGAGGTTTCTACATGTTGCCAGGAGGATGGGGATAATAGAGAAGGATGCCGACCTCACTTCAATAAGGCTAGAGTCGCTCATAAGAAGCAGTAAGGGAAGCATTGTTTACGATGAGGCTGTCAAGGAGCTACTCTCTAAAGACTATGATGTAAAGCCCTTGATGGATATGATTAGAGGAATCGCCTCAGGAGAGATTGAAACCAGGATATATGAAAGCGGTGCTGAACCATCATCCTTAGCTAAACCTATCCTCAGACAGGCTGAGAGACATCTGGACATATATCCACCTGAGAAAGTTGACAAGATAATCCTAATGTATGCTTCAGCAAGGCTTAGGAATACTCCTCTAGAGCTAGTGTGCAGCGAATGCGGTTTCCCCTACGGGACTGTTAAGCCTGGGGAATATATTCCAGGGATAAAGTGTGGCAGATGTGGCGGCAAACTTGGTGTGAATCCTACTCCAAGCGTCAGGATTAGGCGTGGAAAATCCAAGAGGACGAGAATGATCTTCAAAAAGATTGCTAAAACAGCAGAGCTATTAGAGAAATATGGTAAAGATGCTGCCCTAGCCCTAGCTGGGAGGGGATTAGGCCTGAAGACTGTTGAGAAAATATTGGCGAGGAGAAGCATAACTGGAGAAGATATTGTGAAAATGGTTGTAGACGCTGAGAGACGTCGCTTTCAAAATGCTTAGACATAGGGACTATATTGCGTTTTTTAGCAAATTGACTCAAGACGGATATGTGGGTCAAGCACTTAGAATATAATGTACGAATTTTTCGACGTCGAGTTCTGCAAAAGTTCTCCAGCCTAATATGAGGTTATCTCCATCTTCAGCAATATACCCCCTCCGTATATACCTGGCTAGGTTGAGCTTAACCTTCCATTCAGGAAACTTTTTCTTCAATATCTCTTCGACTTCCTTAACTGAGGCTGAGCCCTTGTGGGAAATTATTGTTGAGATGACAACAGCCAATCCAGCAATCTCATCTATCGACCAGCCAAGGGTTTTCGCAGCAGTCAAGCTCAACTCGTCCTTAAGAGTAACGTAGAACCTTGCTGTTGATAATTTGCTTTCATCATCGCTCATGCTAAGCTCACTTCCATCGTCTGAAACAATCTTTATCGTCAATCCCAGTTCTTGAAAACGCGTGTTAAGAAACTTAATTATTGAGAGGTAGCCTGGTCCAAGGTTCTTCTTGAGTTCCCACCCCTTAACTCCAGGAATCCTATGGCTTTTAAATAGTAAGAGCTGCACCGCCCGCGCAACCTTGCTCCTTATCCTTTCCTCTTGCTCCAAGGCACCCGCCCCTTATACCGGTAGGGCTACCGAATGCTTCTCCACATCCTTCGGAGTCGTCTTGAAAACCAAGACCCTGTTACTCAAGGGGTCTTGCAAGACTCCCACTAAGCCCCTTGTCATTAGGAAGCTTAAGGCTAATGCTCTGAATACTTTCCTATCTTCTCCATCCCTACCTATCAAATTATAGTAATCAACTGGATCTGGGCCCATCTCGTTTAGAATCTTCTCCATCTCTCTTTCGAAATCAGCCTCCTCCATTTTCAGAAGCTCGTTGAACATGTTTAGAGCATCGGGCATTGGGGTCTCCACTATCTCAGGCAGTCGGTATTCTCTCATGCTAGCCCAGTAGCCGTAGGCTATTCGCATTATATTCATGGTGGCTTGTTCATTTTCAGCAACCGGTCTGAATGCTTTGAGGAAAGCTTCTGCAAGCTTCTCCCTATTAAGCCCCATGAGCCTTATTTCCATTAAGAAAGGATCGAGATAGAGCCTGCTAGCTCTCTTCTTGACATCTTCCTGTTGAAGCAGTATTACGTAGATTAATTTTAGCAGAGCAGCCATGTTCATTACAAGGATTCTCTCATCTATTTCAGATAATCCTTCTCTAAGCTTCTTGAGGTTCTCCTTGATATCTACAACGAATGGGTCGATATTTTTCTCAATAACCTCATCGCAAAGAGAGATTATTCTCTCAATTAATTCAACGTATCTATTTGACTGATTCATTTAGTTCAATCCCTCTGGACCTTGAAACCATGGTCAATAAAATAAATATAAACATAACCTTTCGGAGAATTAATTCCCATTGTACTTTCCATAAAATACTAGGTAATGCATTTCTGAAATTCAAAAACGACTTTTAACCTGAGTCGACTTCAAGTATTCTTGATTCGTCCTGGACTTTTTGAACAACTATTATGTGTGCATCTCTCACGGGGGGTGGGGTTCCGGGAGTTATACACAGATAGGCAACTCCAGGGTTCTCTTTAACCACTTCCGAAAGTATCTGGAAGAACTTTTTCCTCATGAGCGGGTCCATATGTACATCTAGCTCGTCGATTCCTCTCACACTCGATTTAACCAGCGATTGGAGCGCCATTAAGAAGGATACTACTGTTGCACTCCTCTCACCACCGCTTTGAGTATAGACATTAAATTCTGTAAGGGG
The DNA here is from genome assembly GCA_038867695.1 of Thermoproteota archaeon. Taxonomy (GTDB): domain Archaea; phylum Thermoproteota; class EX4484-205; order EX4484-205; family JAAOZP01; genus JAAOZP01. The sequence continues at coordinate 39,225 of JAWBXT010000002.1, read as the reverse complement.
ACCTCCTCCAAAGCCTACGAGTATCACTAGACCAGCATTATCAATATCCTCCATGTTTACTAAGCGTAAGTCTCCAGTCCCACCCATGATCTCCATATTCTTCTTGAAGTTCTCATTGATTTTCTCCACGGTTTCAATCACTCTTCTCCTCCATATCTCCATTCTATCTTTAAGCTCGTTTTCAGCAGCCATCCTGTTTTCGACGACGATTTTAACTTTCTGTTGAAGATCATTATATACATTGAGGTAGTTCTTATAAAGCTCTTCCGCATTCTCTGAAACCGTACCAAGAGAGGCTATTTGAATAACGCAGTCGTTGATTTTCTTTTCTATCAAATCTGGAGGGTCTACTCCCTCAGGTGCTTCACCCTCGAGTTGACCTTTAATTTCATCTATCTTCGATTCAACGGACTTCATCTTATCCTGAAGGCGACGACGCTCAGACTCAAGTTCTTTAAGCCTATACTTTATTATCTCAGCTCTAACATTCAACTTTACGTATTTTCTTATCAACTTTGTTATCTCCTCATCGAGCCTACTATACTCGTCGATGAGACTTTCAAAATTAGCCTTATTTTCTGAAGCCTTGAAGAAAACCCCCCTTAGTTTCATCCTAGCCTTATTTATGTTATTCCAAACTTTCTCGCTTTTCTCGATGTTTATTGTAGCTATTTGATCACCTCTTTTTATCCTCCCTTCAATCTTAGACATCTTTTCTTGAATCCTATTCTTCTCACCGCTGAGTTGCTTGAAAACACTCCACTTGAGAAGCCTATTCAACTCAGCATGGAGAGACTGAAGCTCCCTTCTCTTAACTAGCTTATCGTACTCTGTTCTCCACATCTCTAACGTCTCATGGGCCTCGTTCAAAAGTGCTTCAACAGCCTTCTCTTCGCTTACTATCTTGCTCAACTTTTCTCTTGAAGCCTTTATATTATCCCTTAAGCCTGAGAGCCCTATAGCGCCTTCTACCAGCTTAAGCTTCTCAGAAGGGTCTAGGGATGCAAATTCCTCGATCATATACTGGTGCATTATTATAAGCATGTTAGAAGGGTCTATTCTGAACAGTGAGAGGATTTCGTCAACCTCCATCTTTGTAGCAGGATTATAATTTATTTGACTCCAATATTCTCCGTCTCTTCTTAAGTACCTTGTTATAACAAGCTCATCAGACCTCACGAAGGGTATGGGTCTCTTACCATCAATGCCTGGGGAATTATCGAATATTAGAGTAACCCTAGCAATATCCTCACCAATCCTTATCAAATCACTCAATCTCTCAGCCCTGCCACTACGTGACTGACCGAGTCCAACCGAAATCCCCCAGAGGATAGAAGACTTGCCTGAGCCATTGGGACCCAGAATAAGATTAAGCCCGGGACGAATAGGTATTTTACTATATCGGTAACTCATGAAGTTCTCTAAAATCACCTCTTTGAGTCGAAGCTTCCTCTCTTGTTCTACCGTCTCCACCGGTGTTTTGCTGCCTTAGAGGCTTAGATAAGGGTTTCACTCTGAGAATAAGTATATTATTTGTTTCTTTTCTAACAATGTTAAACATTATACCGATGGGAAACGGTTAAAAACCGAATATGGGCTGAATGTTAAGATGGTTACTGCAGGCAAGGTATTCAGGCTTGACGAATACTTGTCTCAAAACGAGCTTGCTCAGAGGCTTAAGGGGTATAAGGTTGAAACCCCGCTGGAAGGGACGGATCTAACACTCGTTACTGAAGTTGCTGAGCTTAAGGCTTCTCAAAATGTGCTTGAAGGAGTTTTAAGTAGGGATGTCCCTTTAACACTGAGAAGGAGGGATAAGACGGAGATCGCAGTTAAGACTGTAGACTCTATCTTCAGCTTTGTTTTTCGTAAAAGAAGGGTTTTCCTCATAGTGATAGAGAAAAAACCCATAGCTAATATGGTTGCCAACATGTTCAGCCAAATCATATTTCTCAAGAGCGGAAAGATAGTTGAGGCGAGGATCTCTCCGAAGGTTATGCTCGAATATCATAATGCTAACAGCGATGCTGCCAAAGTGGTTTTCTTCGATAATGTTGACATACCTAATATAAAGAAGCTTTCTCTCTATGGGCCCTCGCTTGCTAACACTAGCTTGTTCGCAGACTATTTAAAACACGGGGACATATGGTACGTTGTAATTTCTCATAGAAAAACCGGTTATGTTGCAGGGATTACTAGAGATAGCGTTGTAACGATCTTTAGTAGGATTGATCCGGCTTCCTTCATAAGATTCACAATCGAGGAGATTATACCGTTAATTGAGGAATCTGAGTCTTCTAAGCCCTAGGTAGAAGGGCCCTATACTCTTCTTCAGTTAAGGCGTCAAGCTTCCTCAGGCTTTTAACAAGTTTTTTAAAATCAAACAAAAAGTGTAGTCTTATCCCCCTTTTCCTAAGCTTCTCAGCAGTATTTTCGCTTTGGCAGACTATTACTAAAGCATCTTCTACTACTCCTCCCTCGGAAACTATCTTATCCATAGCTCTCACTATCTGCTTACCGGTAGAAATAAAATCGTCAACTATGAGTATTTTATCACCCATCTTAAATAAACCCTCTACAGCTTTTTCTCCTCCCTCTTTTAGGAGCAACATCGGCTTACCGGTTTTGACGGAAATGTAGGAGGCATAGGGTATTCCAGCCAGTGGGACTCCTAGGACAGCGTTGAATTCTTCGACTCCAATTTCCCTCTTAACAATATCTACCATTCTCCCAGCAACTCTGTCGAAAACCTTCGGGTCGCTAAGGATAATCGTTAAGTCAAGCACATATGGTTGTAGAATCCCCTCATCAGTCTTCTCGGGCCATATAAGGAAGCCGCCTGATTGAACAAGCCTTTTCGCAACCAGGTTAACTAAGCTTGTAGACAAATGGTTTCCCTACTTCAAGTATCGCAAGCTCTGTCTTTAAGCCTTTCTTCTTAACTACTCGCTGTATATCCTTCATGCTTTCCCCGTAGTAGGGGATTATGAGCTTAGATTCGGCATTACTTAATGATTCTATAAATGAGGTAATGTTAAGCTTAGGGTTAAACCCTACTGGTAGGAAGGTTATGTCTGGCTTCTCTTCCCTAGTCACTTTACTAAGCATCTTGGATATTTGCGATTGACCCGTTTGGAATAGTTTGCAGCCGTTTTCAAGAGTTATCATGTAAGTGACTGGCGTTGATGCCTCACGGTTTTCACTGGGATAGGATTTTATTACCAATCCCTCGCTTACCAGAAGCTTATTGGGCGTTGCCAGAATCAACATTTCTTTGGGTATCTGCGATCTAAGTATTCTGTAGCTGGTCTCATCTGCAATTATTTTCCCCACTTTCTTAAGGCAGTGGAGCTCCATTATAAGGTTCTCGTCGAAGCTTTCCGGCTGCTCGTCGGTTATGAGAATGTAATCCAGTAATTCTACACTATTTACGTCTATTTCACATGGATTTGTAAGAAGCCTTTGGGTCTGTGTAATAATATAAACGCAGGAATACTTGTTTAACCTTGTCAGCACGACTTCAGATTTGCTCGGTTTTATAATGCTCAAACCCTCGCCGGTCTATCGAGTTCTTTTTAATAAGGCTAAATAAGCATTTCTCATTTTTATCGTTATTAAAAAACTTTGGTTATACTTAACCAATTTCTTTATGTATCCTTTCGTGAAAAGCTTTAACCCTACTCCTCCACTCCTCAAAGCCTTCGAAAGAAGGGTAGTTGATGTAAAATTGCCTAAAATCCTCCATTAACTGAGCGGTCTTGTTAAGCTTCAGTAGAAACCACGGTTTACCAATCCCTGCGAAAAACCTTGACGCTTTTTCAGTAATATTTAGCCTGAGCTTATCACCCATGCTTGTTTTTAAAAGGTCTTCATCCTTTATGAGCCCTTGAGCCATACCGTAGTTGATAAGTTCATTATTTAAACCTTGTAGAAATATTCGGAACACGTCTAAGGCTGCTTGCTTAGCACCATAATTATTCATGTACCGCATGTTAAAGCCCCATAGTGAAGCCTCGTCTACAACACCATTCTCTAGGGCTTCTGCAATCACTTTAGCGGCAATGAATCCTCCAGTCATTGAGGAGCCTATCCCACCGCCGTGAACAGGGTTAACCATAAACGCTGCGTCTCCAATAGCCATGAAGCCGTTCCATACCGCTGAGTCTATCGGTCTCCTCGCTGGAACTATTCCACCTCCTTCATGGATAACTCTCTTAATCCTTCCCTTTAGGCAAGGGAGTTTCTCGACCCATTTATCGAACAATAGCTTTGGATTAGCGGCGTTTCTAACAACGCCCAGACCAGCGTTGACTCTATTCTCCCCCTCTGGAAAAACCCAGAAGTAACCTCCTGGAGCATTCTCCGTATCCAAGTATATTGTCGGCAACGGTGGAGTTTCTTCCGTTTCTAGTATCTCCCTGTAGCAGACTAGCGTCTCATCGTCGTCAAGCCTCTGATCAAAACCAAATCCTTTAAGGCTTCTTGAAAGAATTCTGGAGGCACCCGTAGCGTCTACAGTCACCTTCGCGTAGACCTCTTTTTTAGACCCGTCCCTAAGGCTAAACAGTCTTGCCCCCTTTACAGACCCATCTTGTATAATTAATTCCGTAGCCTGAGTCTCTGGTATAAATTCGCATCCGGAATCTAGGGCGAGCCTAAGAAGAAACTGGCCGAATTTAATTCTGTCTAAGGCATAGGCACTCAGTCCTTCGGCAACTATGCTAAGACGGCTCTTCATATCTGGAGAATATATCTCTATCCCAGGATAAATCGCAAAATATGATTCCTTAGGCAGGCTTAAGCCAAGCTTCTCTACATGGTGAGAACCTAAAGCATCCCCACAAACCTTGTCTCCCACTTTATTTTCTGGCAATCTGTCGATGAGTAGTACTTTAAGCCCCTTCCTCGCTCCTTCTCTAGCTAATGTCGCACCAGCCACGCCAGATCCCACTACCAGTACGTCGTACAACATGGGCTTTTGTTTATTAACTGGGTTAAAAAGTTTCCTAACAGTTTTTAAATCACCATAAACTTCTATGAATAGTGAAATTTGAAAGAAGATTTAGATTTTGAAACAGTTACAGTCAGGGAGGGGAAGGCGGAGATAATCGTACCGAAGCCTGATTATTACAGGGTCTCTTTAAACGAGTATGTGCCTTCAAAAGCTCCGGTATTCTATAATCCGTTGATGAAAGAAAACAGGGATTTAACCATTGCCGTCGCAAGTGTAGTGAGGAGGGAAACGAATCATAGGCTTATTTTCGGCGACTCGATGGCGGGGGTAGGTGTTAGATCGATAAGGATACTTGTCGAATCAGAATGGGATGAAGCCTATGTTAACGATAATAGTGAAAGAGCATTTGCAAACATAGTTGTAAATATTGAGAAAAACAGATTGGTTGGGAAAGCCCATCCCTCTAAGGTCGATGCTAACCTATTCCATATTGAACACTCCTCTGGGGGAGCTAAGTTAGATATGCTTGATATAGATCCATTTGGAACACCTGTTAGGTTTTTGGACACTGGTGTTCGAGCAGTTAAACATGGAGGCCTAATCAGTATTACTGCCACGGACACGGCAAATCTATTTGGGGTACAGAAGCGAGCTGCTAAAATACTTTATGGAGTAAACCTTTTGAAAACGGGTTTTATGAGGGAGCTTGGCATTAGAGTTTTATTAAAAAGTCTTGCAGAAGCTGCTGCAAGAAATGAAAGAGGAATCGAGCCAATAGTCTCTATTGCGAGCAGACACTATGTGAAGGTCGTTGCAAGAATTTTAAAAGGTAGGAAGCACGCTTTCCAAACAATTTCTAAAATAAAGTTCCTCAGGGTTAGGAAGATCGGAGAATTTTATGAACCGATGGGTGTAGTTGATACTTCAGAGCATAAAGCAGAGAATTCCTGCATTCTACTCGGCCCCTTGTATACCGGTGAAGTATTTTCCAAGAGCTGGATTGAAAAGCTTATCTCAGACCTTGTTGATAAAAGCTTGTTGGAGATGAAAATATTCAGAATTTTCAACAATCTTCTTTTAGACGATCAGAAACCTGTGGGCTGTTTTGACTTAATTGGGTTAGCATCTAGCCTACACATATCGCCACCTAGTAGTAAAGTCGTAATCGAGAAGCTCTTGGAAAAAGGATTCCGAGCCTGTAGAAGTGGTTTAGACGTAAACTGTATAAGGACTGATGCAAGCTTGGATGATTTAGTTAATATCGTTAGAAACCTCTAAAGGATTTGGCAATCAGATAGTACTCGGAACTACTTTTCCTAGATGCCATTGGCTTAAACCTCTTTACGGATTTGAATATTTCACGTATCTTTTTGTCTACTCTATGAGAATATTTACCCTCAAAAATTTTTATTACTAAGCAACCATCTTTTTTCAAGATGTCTTTTAAGAGGCCGATGACTCTTTTAACCATCTCTATTTGTCTTCCATGATCGATCTCATAAATGCCGGACATATTTGGAGAAAGATCTGAAAGGACAACATCGAACTTGCCTCCAGATAGTTTCAGGACAGTATTCGTAAAGTTTTCGTCGAAAACATCCAGAACACATGTTTTAACATTCTCTAAGCTGAGGTCTTCAACAGGCTTAATGTCTACACCGACAACAATACCGGAATCTCCAACGTATTGAGAGGCAACTTGAAGCCATCCACCTGGGGCGCAACCTATATCGAGTACATTATCGCCAAGTTTTATAATTCTATACTCGTCTATTATCTGTTTTAGTTTAAAAGACGCTCTACTCCGATAACCCTCTTTCTTTGAAAGTAAGAAGTAAGGGTCATTCCTCCTCTCGTGTAACCAACGCCTCTTTGATTTCAACCTCAGCGCCTCCAGGCTCTATCGTAAGTACCCACTTATCTAGAAGCTCGCACCGCTCTGGGCTTACAACAGAATCCGATGCGCAACCCCTATTAAAGTACTGGCAGGAAAAGCAAGGCGAACCTTTTAAAGAATCTATCTTAGGGATTTTCCGAGTCGAGTAAAGCTTGTAAGTCCACCTTTCCTTATGGAGAACCTTCTCTCTCCTTATCAGACCCCATGACTCAAGCTTCAAGCATATCCTGGAGCCTTCTCTACTGGAAATGTTAAGCATCTTATACAAGTCTGTCTGAACAATACCATCTTTAGAACGCATTATTATGTTGAGCACCTTACCCTCTAGCCTGTATCTCCTTGAAGCCTTTCTTATCACCGGATACTTTCACCATATTGATGAATACGTTGAAAAGCTATAAAGGTTTCTAGTGTTTTCCTACTTCTCACCTTTTTCCAAGCTTAAAAAACACGATATCGCCCTTCTTAAGACCCTTAATCCCCCTCCTTAAGACTATAACCGCATAGGGCTCCTTAACTGGGCCTATCAAGTCGGTAACGTTTCCCACAGGTTTTCTCGAACCATTTAGAACAGTGGAGCCAAGGCTAACTAGGCCTTCAAGCTTTACTACGGCAATCCTCTCATTAAGAATGTTTTCAATAATACCTTTACGCTTCAACCGACAGCACCTTTAAGTACTCTACCCACTTCCTGAATAATATTTCTTTTTTTCAAGTCGTTGCAGAATACGATTAACCTACCGGACTTAACGTTACTAATCCTGCAATAAGCCTTTTCCACCTCTACTATAGTTTTAAAGCCGAGTTTCTCGCATACTTCCTTAATCTTAGCTAAGCTTGGAGAGCTTACTGCAAGGCTTTTTGGAACACGCCTACCCATTTTATGCGAAAGCTTAGAATCGAAGTATTGAGGATAGAGTATTACATATCGATCTTTTGAAAGCCTCTTCATCCTGCGGATACCAGCCTAGCGTTAACGACCCCGGTTGACCCCGGCTTCGAAGTTACTACTGCATCACCTATTTCAGTCTTTATCACGGCACCCTTGGTTATTACTTTCATCCTGCCAAATTCTCTATTCGCAGGATTTTCTATAACATCTAGAATCTTAGCTTTCACAACTTTACCCTTTTCAACAGCAACATTAGCGTAAGCAGCTTGAAGAACCCTGATCTTCAAGCCTCCACCCTTAACCCTAATTTTCTTAGTCTTATTCCCATCGCCAATTCTTGTGAGTGTGGAAGGTCTGCCCATCTCATACTTACGCTTACCCCTATACGGATTCTTCTTACCACCAGTGCTCTTCCTTTTGAATAAGTCCCCATGGTATACGGACAATCCGGCTTAGAGTCTTGAAATAACCCTTAAAAACTTATTCCCGCAGGATTCCATAAGGCTTATGAAACCAAGGGAGGGCCCTAGGGCATCTGGACACCCAAAAAACAAGTGTTTGAAAAGCGTGTTGGAAATTCCAGGTTCTCAGGGCCTAGAGATGAAGACGGAGATGGTTTAAGTTGCACCTTACCAAGATTGAGATAAGAAATTTCAAATCTATACTGGACCGGCAAGTAATAAGCCTGAGCAAGGGGTTGACGGTCCTGACCGGTAGAAATGGCTCAGGCAAGTGTATTGCACCCTGGATGCCCGTGGCCCAGCCTTGGGGAGAGAGAAGTATAGAAGCTATTTTCCGAGATGTTTGCTCTAACGGCTTAAGGATTCGCGAACGGGGATTGGAGTATGTAGTCCCCTATGATAAAGAGATGCTTCTAAGTTATTATAGATGCTTAAATAAGTGTTTGGAAACCAGTATTAGCGCTCTATTTAGGAAGACTTACGAGGGGCAGCTTTTGAAGCTTACAACCCTATCAGGAAGAGTTATCGAAGTTACTCCAGAACATAAGATAGCAGTGGCTTCTGGAAATGAGTTAAGATGGGTTAAAGCATCGAGTCTACCGCTGGGTAGCAGAATACTGGTTTTTGAAAACGGGAGAATAATTGCCGATGTCTTGGATAGGATCGTGGAGAAGCGATGGGTAGGATTTGTTTACGACCTTTATGTAAAGGGTATTGGATCATATATCATTGGAAATGGAGTAATAGTTCACAACAGTAATTTGGTGGATGCAATACGCTTCGCGTTAGGAGAGAACAACCCTAGGCTACTTAGGACTGATAGGCTTTCATCCCTAGTTAACGATAATGCTGGAAGGGATGCGGAGGCATATGTTAGGGTAACCATAGACAATAGCGATTCTGTTATCCCTGGTCAGGATAAAATCATTACAATAACTAGAAGGATGGGGCGCGATGGGGAGAGCACCTATTACCTCAATGGCAGGAGGACTCCTAGAAACGTTATTGAAGACATAATATCTACAGCAGGTCTCTCGGCTAGAGGATATAATATCATTCTTCAGGGAGAAATATCAAGGCTTGCCGACAAGAATCCAGTTGAGAGACGAAAGGAGATTGAACAGGCACTCGGCCTAGCTCAATACGATGAGAAAAAAGCAGAAGCTCTTAACAATCTGCAACAAGCAGACAATAATCTCAGAGTTGCACAAGCTAGGCTCCAAGAGATAGATAGAAGGATGTTTCAATTAGAAAGGGAGAGAAACCTCCTTTTGAGAAGGAAGATGCTTGAAAAAGAGGTTGAAAAAATACAACTTATCATAGACTCGCTTGAATACTGGAGGCTTGTAGGTAAACTTAATGATATTTCTAAACTGATTGGAGAGAACCATGCCTTGAGAAAAAGGCTTGAAACTGAGCTTGTTGAAGTACAATCGGATAAGAAAAAACTAATGGAGAGAACTGAAGAACTACTTAAAGCTGCATCCTCAATCGGCGATTCAGAAAGAATTAGAATCGAGTATGAAATCAGAGATTATGAAAGACAGCTCGGCGAATGTTTGAGGAAAGTGGATGAGAGGAAAGAGGAACTAGATGCACTTAAGAAAGAGTTTCAAAGAGTGAAAAATAGAAAGTACAGAGCAAGAAGAAAGACGAAACGATTATTGGGAGTTCTAAACGTAATTTTAAGCAAGAACTCTTTAATTGATAACCTACTTTCTAGGATCTCGAATGAGAAGAGAAGGCTGCAGGAAATCGAGAAACAGGAAATGGAAAGGATTTCTCAGCTTAGAAATAGGCTAACTATAGTTGAAAAAGAATTAGAAAAGACCATTATGGAGGAAAAGGATTCTGAGAAAGTGTTAAAAGATATTTTAAATCATTATAAAAGTATTAAGAGAAGGATAATTGCTTTAAACAAGGCAAGAAGTAAAAGAGATGCTAGAAGGAGAAGAGTTGTAGAAAGATTAACTGACCTTGAAGAGGTTCTGGCAGAGAGGAGAAAGACGCTTAGCAATATTATTAATACACTTGAGGTTCTCACTGAAAGTCTAGATACTTTCAGGATTTTCTTTGCAAAAACATCTGGTGTTTTAAGTTACAAGAGTAGAAAGGATAAGGAGACGGTATTAGAGCTTGTAGAGAGAAGGTTAGAAGAAAAAGGTTTAAGAGTCTATGGGACTCTAAGGAAAAACCTCTGGTTTCCGGAGAACTTTAGGAAGGCTGTTGAAAGTTTAGCTGGCGAATGGATAGATTCCATTTTGGTTGAGAATTCGTTTGATATGCTGGTATTAATGAACCTGCTTGTAGAAAAAAATGTCGGTGTCAAAGTGTTAACATCTGAGGGGGGTGTTTCCAGAAAAGAGGTGCCCGTTAAGCTTAATGGACGAGGTACGCATATGATGGATTTACTTAAGTATCCTAAGAGCATTGAAAAACACGTTTTAAAAATATTCTGGAATAGTATTCTAGTAAATAGTGTCGAGGACGCTCTGCTTTTCGCAAAGAATGGTTTCAAAGCAGTGACTCCAGATGGGCAGGTCTTCACGAATGAGGGTGCTTCAATACCCGAAGATAGCAATAAAGAATTTGGGAACCTCCTTAAATTCATGAATAGTTTTACCGAGAAGGCTGGAGAATTATCAAGGACAATCGAGATAGTGGAGGCATATATAAAGCGTTCTTTAAATAAGAAAATGCTTGAGGCTTCAGAGTTTCGGAACAGACTTGAAAATGAGTTGAATGCCATCGATTTACACATGAACAAGTTAGAAGAGCAGTTGAAAATTCTAGCTGAGGAATACCTGTCGACCTCCAAGAAACTTAATCAAATGTTCAGAGAACGCGATTCTAGCAAAAAACGTTCGCTTGAAAAGGAATCGCTGAGATTGAGGTCTTCAATAGTTTTAAGAGAGAGAAAAGTAAGGACTATTCGTAAGAAAATAAGATTGCTTGAGGCAGAATCAGATAAACTGAGCAGTGAAAAAATACGAATCAAAAGGAGTTTAATAGAAATTGAGAACATTATTAATACCCTGCGTAGAAAGGTAGAGGAGTATAAGACAGTCGAGGAAAAGCTAGCTGGTAAGATTTTTAGTATTAAGAGGGAAATAAAAAGCTCTACAGATCTGATAAACAATCTTAGAAGCAAAATCGAATTACTAATGACAAAGAAGGGTGAGGAAAACGAGGAGAATTTAGATAGACAAAGTAAGCTAGTTGAAGCCATACGTAAACTAGATGAAAAAGCTGAATTGTTGAATGTAGAGATTAGCAAAGCCAAAGATGCTGAGATAAAGCTCTTGGTTGAAAAGGAGGTAAATGAGAACAGGCTTACGGAGTTGAGGAATAAGATAATGGGTCAGCCGCCCCATGTGCCGGAGGAGATGAGAGTTCCCGTGGAGAGATATCTGAGTATTCTCAAAAGCGAGCTTGAGAAAGTTCAGGAAGTAAATATGCTCGCCATAAAGCAATACGAACAGGAAATCGATTTTTACAGAAATGCTCTTGAAAGGATTAACGAGCTTGAGGAAGAGAGGAGAAGCATCCAAGAGTTCATGGATGATATTGAAAGGAGGAAGAGAGAGGCTTTTCTAGATGGCTTAAATAAAATAAATAGTTATTTCTCAATGTTTTTCAATAAAATGACTGGCGGAGAAGGTTGGCTTCAGCCCGAGGACCCTGAGAATCCTCTTGAAACAGGCTTAAACGTTTATGTCAAGTTTCCGGGTAAGGAGGCTAGAGTAATAAGCGGAGTAAGTGGGGGAGAAAAATCAGTTGCGGCACTCTGCTTAGTCTTTGCGATGCAGAAGCTCTTTCCAGCAGCATTCTACATTTTCGACGAACCGGATGCACATTTAGATTACGTTAATATCGATAGGATGACTGACCTCCTTAAAGAAGTTTCTAAAGACAGTCAAATGATAGTAATATCGCTTAGAGATGTTGTCGTTAGTAAGGCTGACAAGGTTATAGGGGTATATGTTAAGAAAGGTTCGTCGAGATTTATGGAGATGCCGAGTGAGAAGGCTTTAGAGGAGATAGCTGTTGCTGGACGAGGCTCCTAAAGCATCTGAATTAATATTCGACCTGATAAGACTCAAGAAGGCTAACCCATGGGATATTAAAATATCAATCATCTTGAAACAGCTATCTAGAGAATTACGTGAAAAAGGGTATATGCAATTTACTCTTTCAGGGCTTTTACTATTGGCTTCTTCAATAGTTTACCTTCGGAAGACAGAGTCCCTCTTATCAATCGAGCCTAAGGAAGAAAGGAGTGACGAGGAAGCCAAGGAGGCTTCAGACATACCTTTAGAGGCACTTGATAGAATAAGCCCCTTGGAGGCTCCTCTCAGACCTCCGCAACCAGTTATAGATCTGGAACAACTAGTTAAAGCACTTCTTCAGATAATGGAGAAAGAGTATTCCAAAAAGCCTTTTGAAGAAGAGCCTTTGCCACCAATAGTCCCACAACAGGACGAGTTCATGAGAGACATTGAGAAGAAGGTTGAAGAGTTTAGAAGGAGCCTTTTAAAACTGATACGTGGTAAAGGCAAGATTCTAGTAAGATGCCTGATCGAGGGGAAAAATCCTCTTGAAGCAGCCAGAACATTCATATTGATACTCTTCGTATTGTCTGAACCTGGTTTCGACATTCTTTTAGAAGATGATGAATATTACATAGTGTCGGAGAATGGTTTTGAAGGAATCGGAGTATAAAAAGAGGATAGAAGCGGCATTGTTCGCCTCAGGTAGGCCGCTGAGTCTCTTACAGCTTAAGTCGGCAGCGGGAGTTAGGAAACTCGAGAAGGTTGAGAATGCATTAAAGGAGCTCATTGAAGAATACAGATCAAGGGATACGAGCCTTGAGATAGTTGAAATTGGTAAGGAAAATTATATGCTTAGGGTTAAACCAGAATACACGAATTATGTCAGAAAATTGGGAGTTAAACCGATGATTAGCAGAGCGAGCTTAAAAACACTGACTTTAATAGGTTTGAAACAACCTATTGCCCAGTCTAAGATCATTGTTTTAAGAGGAACTCATGCTTATAAGCAAATCCGGAGGCTGGTTGAAATGGGTCTTGTTGAGGCGAGCAGAAGCGGTAGGAGTAGGCTGCTAAGGCTTACTCCTACTGGCTTAAGCATTTTCGGCGCGCGTAGTGATGAAGAGCTTAGACAAGCCTTAAGAAGCCGTTTGCAACCATCGACTTCTGATGAGCAGAATAGGAAGGATACAGGAGAAGCTGAGTAAGACAGGGATAGATCTTCTCGTACTACGGGAACAGGGAAACATAATGTATGCTGTTGATTGGGAAAAACCTCTTTCAGGAGCCCTATTAATACCAAAGAGCGGCGATGCCAAGTTTCTAACTAGTCCGCTCGAAAGCGTTAACCTTCCATCTTCAATTAATAGTGTTAGAGTAATTAAAATAGGAAGAGGAGAGAGGCTTCTCCAGGGGGTTCTAAAGGAGGTGGAGAGAGGCCTCAAGTATGTTGAGTTCGACCATCTGGATATGAGTGATGCTCTGAAGTTGGAAGAGGAGCTTGGCGTCCTTGTGAAAACTAGAAGCAGGATTGTAAGTGAAATGCGTATGATTAAGGACCAGTTTGAAATTGAAAGGCTGAAAAAAGCTGCTGAAATAGCAAGCTTAACATTTAAAGAAGTATTGGAAGAATTGGATGAAGGAATTTCCGAAGTTGAAATCGCGTGTCGGTATAATTACAAGGTTGTTTTAAAGGGAGCTTTTAAACCAGCTTTCGAAACCATAGTAGCCTTTGGAGAAAATTCCTCCAATCCCCACTTCACTCCCTCTCTCAGAAAGCTACAGAAGAAAGACATTGTACTGTTTGATGTGGGAGCGGATTATTTAAACTATAAGAGCGATTTGACGAGGACAATAGTCTTTAAGGGAGATGGGGAAAACAGTGTTGTTAGAGAAATGATTGAAGCAGTCGAAGAATCTAAGAGAGCCGCTGAGAAGAAGGCTTTACCGGGAGCTAGGTCTTACGAAGTGGATAAGCGTGCCTGCGAAATACTTGCAGAGTATGGATTTGACAAGTATTTTATGCATGGGCTTGGGCATGGTGTTGGAATCGATATTCACGAGCCGCCTACTATTGCTCCATCGAGCAATGAAGAACTTAAAGCCGGCAACGTCATAACCATAGAACCAGGCATCTATATACCAGGCGTTGGCGGAGTGAGGATTGAAGATACATATCTTATAACCGATTTCGGGCCCGTTAAACTCACTTTTTAAAGGCCAAATCTTCTCTTTCTCTTCTGATACGTTCTTATAGCTCTTAAAAGGTCTATTTTCCTGAACTCCGGCCAGTACACGTCTATGAATACAAGCTCGCTGTAGGCTGATTGCCAGAGGAGAAAGTTGCTGAGCCTCTCCTCTCCGGATGTTCTAATTATCAAGTCAGGATCCGGCTTTGGGAGATATGCGGTGTATAGTCGGTTTGAAATAGTCTCCTCATTTATTTCCTCAGGGTCAAGTAGCTTTTTCGAAACGTCACGGGCAATGCTTCTGACGGCATCCACTATTTCAGCCCTACCTCCGTATGCAAAGGCAATATTTAAGAAGTGCAACGAATACTTCTCAGTCTCCTTCTCTATTTTCTCCACGTATTTCATTATGTCGGGGGGGATAAGGTCTCTTCTGCCGATTACTTTGAAGCGGGTTTGATTTTCGTGCAGAATCCTTTTATCCATTATTTCTGCGAGCTTATCCCTGAATAAACCGAGTAGTAATTGTATCTCCTCTCGAGGCCGCTTAAGATTCTCCGTAGATAGGACGTAAAGAGTCAGAATCTTTATCCCGAGCTCATGACACCACTTAAGAACCTCGTCAACCTTCTTAGCGCCAAAAACGTGCCCAAGCGACTTATCCAAGCCCTTTAGCTCAGCCCACCTTCGATTGCCATCCATAATTATTCCTATGTGGTTTGGCATAGGCATTTGGCTGACTTGCTTAAGCAGGCTTTTCTCATAGAGCCAGACTGAGAGCCTGCTTCTCGAAAGCCTTAATGCAATACTCCCTAGGAGCCTCATTCATTCTTCATTCTTCAAGAGCTATTTTAAACATTTTTGAGAGAAATATAAGGAATCTTGTGACAAGAAATATAAGGATGTTAACGGAATACATTAAAATTAACGTGAGTATACTCACGTAAAGTAAAATCCTAAGGTCAAACGATGGAATTGATGCAGCGATCCCCAGGGTCCTAATCAATGGAGCTAAGGACATAAGGTTTGCCAGTATTGATAGAGAATCCCGTATGCTTGAGACATTAAGCGGGTACCTCAATGAGCCGCTTACGAGTATTAGCGCAACTCCGAAGAGGAAAATGTCGATAACCTGCGCGATGAATCTCCCCAAAAGAGTGAGGGGCACCTCATTCTTCTCCATCGAGTATCCAGTGTAGATGGTGAATAGAATTAATGCAACTCCTGTGAATAAAAATAGCGACTTAGACACTAACATGATTGGAGGAAGGTTCTCACCGTATATTTGCTTCAGACCCGAAGAAACCATTTTATCCAAATCTAGGCCTTTCATCAATATTGCTATGCCAACCATGCTCCAGAATACTGTGTTGACTTCTCTATACGAGGACCCGAAATAACTCAATATGGTTATTGATGTTATCAATAAGCCTCCAAGCCCGAGAACCCATTTTTTGAACCTTGGATCAGTGAAGAGCATTTTTAAATACCTTCCCAATACTATGTACGATTCCTCAATAGCACGACTCTGTTTAATGACAACCCTCCTCACACCCGCTAGGGGTAGTCTAGCTTTTAAAACTGGCTCTATATCTTCCTCTCCAAAACCGTCAGTAACGACATAAACCTCAGATGGAGAAAACAATTTTGCAACATAAGTTATTTCCTGAACGGCTTTCCTAGAGGCCTCTAGACCACCGTCTTTTAAACCACTGACAACACAAACCTCGGTTAAATGCCCTGATTTAGAAAAGTCGTCGGAGAGCCTTATGGAGGCGAACATAGCATTTGAATCAGCCTCCTCAGGATCGAGAAGAGCAAGTTTTTCAGCTGCTTTCAAAACGTTTTCCCTGCCTATTATAGGTGTTTCTAAACCTGTTTTTCTGCCTACATCATCATCTAGGTCGACGCATAAGATTAGTACTCTCTTAGCACCTTCTTCCAATAGGCTCCTGAGAATTTGATAATGCCCTTATTATTAAAAATTTCCGTATGTATGAAAAGCCTAAAACCAATGTTATCTTCCTTGAAACTGATTACTCTGTGCTTCGATTAGAGCTTTAAATTCTTCCCAATCAAGGGTTTCACCGCGCTTAAGCTTCTCCTGAGCATCTGAGGCAAGCTTACTCCTTATCGCTTCCTCCATCTTTAAGCGCTTAGCCTGTTCTTCCTGAAACATCAGCATACGTCTCATTTTAGCAAGATAGGATTTAGCATCTAATTCAACTATTTTCATGAAGAGCTCGTCCTTCTTCTTCCTAGCCTCTTCAATCTCCGCATCGAGCCTAGAGAGCTCGTCCCTCTTGATTCTCCTCTCCTCTAACAACTCCTTAATCTTAGTATGATACAGGTTTGATGCTTCAACGAGTTTTGCTTTTTCATTACTCTTCTGAATAATCATCGATTTTATGTCTCCGATCTTATTTTCAAAATCCTCCATATTCTTCTTCATACCGACGATTGACTCTACTTCTCGTAGCAGCATCCTTGCCCTTTCGATCTCCCTTACAAGTTCAGCCTCCTCCTTGGGGTCTAAATGCTCCGTTGCCAATCTCCACTCAAGTTTTGAGAGATAGGCCCTAGCCTCTCTCTCACTTATCTTTATCTTCTTGGAACGACTTTTAACGACGACCCTCTTCTGTTCGATCTCGTCTCTAAGGCTCTTCTCAGAGTTTCTTAATTGAGCTATTTCCTCCTTGAGTTTCTTAATCTGCTGATTAATCTCATTCCTCTTAGTAGTGTTCTCGTCTATCTGCTTGGTTATCTCGATGATCTCCTCTTTAATCAGTTTCCTCCTACTTATAAGATCCTTAAGCTTCTCCTTCTGTTTCCTGAGCTCCTCTTCGATCTGCTGCCTAGTATAATCGCCTGCTAAGCTCTCAGCCTCTTGGAACGCTGGCAAATCATTGAGTGATTTTAATAATGGTTTAATAAATTTTCCGGTAGCCAGAAAACAGCTTTAAATGGCCTGTTCCTGTGCAAACTCTTCACCAGTCCCAAGTATTCTAGTAACCTGCGAGTATACATCTACAAAGCCCTCCATTGTTATTGCTGAAACAGGTATTGGCCTGTTCAAACTACTCAATATGGGGAGTGCTTTCGAAAGCTCTTGACCTAGTTTCAATTTCTCGCCCCTGTAGTATTTATTAACAGCCTCATAGAGGGTTAGTGGGCTAGAGAACCATTCGCTTATTCTCTTGACTAAGCGAGGTTCCGCCATGTCCACTTTGTTAATTACGTTAAGCTGTGGTATGGTAAGGGATGCGTAAACAGATAAGCTAAGATATAGTGAAGCAAGAAAGCTAAGTGGCTCAAGCATGAGTGCATAGTCAAAAAGGTATATTACCATCCTAGGGCCTTCTAAAAATCTTTCTGAGAAAACCTTTCCAACAGGCCTGAAGGCAAATAACTCTATCTGACCGGGTGTGTCTACAATAGCAATCTCATAATCCATTGCTTCGATCTCATCGCTAATCTCATGAACCTTTACTGCTATCAAGTCTGAAGCGACAGTTAAGGCGCTGTTAGGTCCTAGCCCAAGATCTCTCATAATCTTCTCAGTACTAACATACTCCCTAACATCGAAGTCAGCAGTATAGGGCAGACTGATTACACCAGGATCCAAATTGATTCTCGCAACGTCAACACCTTTATTCTCAATCCATTCGGAAAAGTTTTTTACGAAGGTAGTTTTACCACTTCCTGCAGTGCCTATTAGGAAGATGGCTTTCATACTGTTATCTTCCTCTTAATCCTAGACTCTACACTCATCCCATGAAGAGGAAGCCCTTCCACCTTACTTAAGGTATTAACATACTTAGCAACCCTATTCAAGTATTTGATAGAGAAATATTGGTATGAAACTATTCTGAGATAGTCGAGCACCGTCACGCCGCCTCTCACCCTAGCGTATCCGCCCGTTGGGAGAATATGGTTGCTTCCTGACACGTAATCTCCTACCGCTGGTGGCGAAAAGCCCCCAAGGAAAACAGTACCAGCTGTTGTAAGTTTACTCAACAGCCTATTTGGATTTCTAACTTGGAGGGAAACGTGTTCAGGAGCGAGGGAGTTGCATTTTTCTAAACCTTCTTCTATGGATTGAACCAAATACGTATTCATTCTCGCCTCCAAGCCGTATTTCTTTGAAAACTCTTGGAATATTTTTTCAAC
This sequence comes from Thermoproteota archaeon, assembly GCA_038867695.1. Classification (GTDB taxonomy): domain Archaea; phylum Thermoproteota; class EX4484-205; order EX4484-205; family JAAOZP01; genus JAAOZP01. Next base: position 20,613 of record JAWBXT010000002.1, on the reverse strand, counting down.
GGATTCGGCTAAGGATTTAGAGTCGGTAATTAAAGCTACAAAAGAATCTGGTGAATGCTCTGCTTGGGCAACCAGATCTAAGGCTACGAATTTAGGATCTGCATTAGAATCTGCTAATACAACAAGTTCTGATGGTCCTGCAGGAATGTCAATAGAGACACCATAACTGGTTGCAATCATCTTTGCCAAAGTTACAAACCTGTTCCCCGGGCCAATTATCTTCTCCACCCTAGGAATAGTCTGGGTACCGAAGGTTAATGCACCGACACCGGCAACCATGTTGCACCTATAAACCCTTTTCAAGCCCATTAGTTTAGCAGCATAAAGAACCGCTGGATTCACGGAACCATCCTGTCTGGGGGGAGTTATAACATGGATTTCCTTAACACCTACTAGAACAGCTGGATAAGCTGCCATAACTATAGTTGAAACATAAGGCGCTTTCCCTCCGGGTACAAGCACTCCGATTCTTTCGAGCGGATAGAACCTTATATGATATTTAAAACCCTCGTTCTTAAGCGTGTTTATCGACAATATTTTCATCTGCAAATTAACCACTTTCCTAATCCTACTCATCATGAAAAGTATTGCCTCCTCAACGTCTTTTGACAAATATTTTTCAGAATTCTCTAATTCATCCTGGCTAACTGCAATCACATCCTTCGATAGTTTAACATTGTCAAAAGGCTTGGGACGAGAAGTGTAGTCTATAAGCGCCTCATCACCTCTCTCTTTCACGTCGAGCATTATCTGCTCCACGTAATGCCTATCTCCATCACTAATATTGAAGGGGCTAAAACGGTAGGGCGAATCATTCATTTGACGGTAAGCTTAAAAAACACTAGTCTTTTAAAAGTTACTGAACTAGTTCGTCTAGACTTTAAAGTACTGGTTGACAACATTCTTTTAAACAATAGATTCGATTAATCGCTAAAGCCACCTGAGCAGCGAGAAACGACAAGCCGATTTAGAGCTATTCTTCCTCTGACTTCTTACCAAGCCACCACTTAACAACTTCCCTTTTCTGCTTCTTTCTCCTCTCCTCATCACTCTCCATCACCGATTTAAGGAACCTTTCCCTTGTAGTCTTAAGCTCCTCGAAACCGTAAACTCTTCCACAAGACTTACAAATGTAAAGTTTGGTATTTAACTCGTACCTGAGCTCTCCACCGCAATCCGGGCAGTAATAGACGGGCAATCCGTTATTGCTGCGTATCATCGTGTATAAACTTTTCGTACTGCAATACCAAGCCATTTTAAAAGGTAGCTGCATAGGATGGGGAGGGTTTTAAGAGGATAAACCTATGGGGTCGCCGGGATTTGAACCCAGGTCGCCAGCGCCCTTAGCCAGTTCTTGCTTCAGGCTGGTATCCTAGACCAAGCTGCCTGGTTTAGCCTCTAGACGACGACCCCTCGTTTTCACGATTGTTTAAGAAGTTTAAAAACTTTGTTTCCTACCGTGAATCCACCCGCTTACTGTTATTCTTTTTTTGTGTCTGAATCCCATTTTAAAGCTCGTAATACTTCTCACTAACAATGCTACGCCTTATCATACATAATTATCTTAAAAAATAGGAGGAAACGGTGAGGGTGGGGGGAATGCCCTCAGAGATTAGAATCAATATGTTGTTAGAGGGCAGCCCTCACCGTTCCCCCTTAATCGAGAAAAGAGTATTTATATAAACCTTACTCTGCAAGAACTTGCTTAACTATGTTTTTCGAACGTGATTTTTTTAGGACTCTGAAGCCACAGTAAGGGCATCTAACGCCTCCTCTGAACTCTAACAGATCCTTCTCGTTAAGAATCCTGTTACAGGCTAAACATTGAAACTCTGGCATTACTCAGTTATCTTTAAACGGAGTTTAAAAATATTACTCATTCACTTAACTCTCTCCCTCACCATCTTACAACCATAATAGAAATAAGTATTAACCCTGCTTTCCGAAGCATGGAAAGCTGCAGAAGCCTTGAGGACTTTAGGTTGAGGCTGGAGGAGTATGGTAGAATATGGATGCTTCTTGAAATGTTCATGGAGAGCGCCACCCCTCTATCTGTACTAGTTATCGCATTTGGCGAAAAAGGCACCGGTAAGACGACTCTTGCCAAGAAGATCATGAAGGATGCCGCATCGGTTTGGAAGGATCTTAAAACAATTTATCTAGATCCCGAAACGGATAATCATTACGGGTTCTTCGCAATATTGCAGAAAGCCTGGAAACTAAATGGCTATTCAGCCACAGAGATTCTCCGCATCCTGGAAGAGAGCGAATGCAAATTTTTAATCGTGATAGATAATGCTGAAAGCATTGTTAATGAAAGGATTTTTCAAGATATCTTAAGAATTAGTGAGGGATTTCCGCATGAAGGACTTTTCATATTAATGCTTTTCAGCTCAGAGGCGCTTCCAATAAATGTTTTAACCTTTTCCCCACCCTTATACTTAACGCATCTTAACCCTTATAGTCCTGACGAAATCCGTATGATAATAGATATTGCTCTCAGAAGTATTGGAAGATCCGCTGAAGAAAAAGCCTTAGATATTATAAGCAGAACATCCGGAGGGAATGCGAAGCTTGCTCTAATGATTCTTGAAACAGCCTTGCATTTTTCTAAAGGTAAACCCATTAGCGAAAAACATGTACTGGAAGCCTTAAGAAAAATATCTGAGGATTATTTTATTTACAATTTTATTCAAACAAACGACCTTCATATTAAAGCTATTTTTAAAGTACTTTCACAGCATCCTCAAGGCGTGAGTTTAAAGAAACTCTTCGAAGAATATAGTAGAGTATGCACGAATAGTGGGATGAGACCTTTAGGGTATACGCAACTATGGAAGAAGGTTAGAATATTGAAGAGGAGGATGCTTCTAGATTTTAAAGTAATTAACTTCAAAAGAGGAAGAACAGGCGTAGTGAAGGCAAAGTGTATAGGCGGCGAGACGAGCTTATAAGCCTGTTTGAAGAAATCTCACATTCTGTAAGTGTTTCAAGAATATTTTGGAGATTGTTTAGAAACGGCGAAATGAATATCTCTCAGATAATAAGACAGACTGGTCTGAATCATAAGATAGTTAAAAAGAGCTTGGCAGTAATGATTGATAAGGGATTTGTAAGGGAGAAGTCTTTCGGAAGAGTGAGAATTTACTTTCTGAATAAGGATAATCCTAACATCAGAATGCTACTCAGTATTTTAAGCAGATCTTCTGCGGATTTCTTCTCTAAGGATGATTGAGCTGTATAGTTCTCTCAGATGAGCATCGCTCAGCCTAATTAGCAACTTGCTCCTGAAGTCATCGTCCCGAGAGAGGAGTCTTAACAGTGGTATAAGTTCTTTCCTAAAAACCGTTTTCCCAACATGAAGCTCCTTCATAAAGAAAAGCTCCAACTCTCTAATGCTTTTAAGATGTTGTATTCTCTTAAACCTCTCTCTCATCCTGTTTGGGAAGACAAATCTAACCTTGTTCTTCTGAGGCAGTGCAAAAAACGCACTTGACAATTTATGGTAGAAATCAGGCAGAAGCCTCCACATTGAATTCCTAGATATTTGTCTAAGAAGCATATCCGCCTCGGCCACATATTTTAACGCCGAGAAGAGCCATTGTCTAGGCGAGATATGGGGGATATTTTCAAAAACCCATTCGAGCAAATCTTCAGGCTTTTCTTCTGAGGAAGATAGCGATATGGATGCTTTTTCCAAGGTTGATGCGTAAGCTGCTGCACTTAAAGTCTCAAATACGTTCCTTTCTACGTTTCTATATGATAAGATTTTCTCGGCTTCTTCTACGTCTACATCCTCATGTGAAGAGTATAGAAATTCCAAATCTTCTATGGCAGCTCTCATATCTCCTTCGGAATGCTCTGCGATCATCATGAGTATTTCCTGTCTACATTTGATTCCTTCTGCCTTACATATCTCTCTAAGTCTCTTAATTATGCTCTGTGGTCTTACCCGATGAAATGGAATCATGTAGACTTTGTCTCTTATCTTAGAGAGCTGAGGCACCCACGGATCATTTGCAGCCATTGCGATAGGTACTCTCGATGACTCTATTAAATCCAATAAGAAGCTAATAGCTCCAGATTCTTCACTCGATAGGCCGTCGATTTCGTCGAAGAAGATCAGAACCCTACTGCTGAAAAGGCTTCTGTTAAAGGCTGCCGGCCTGATAACATTTTCTAAAAAATCTATTTTTCTGGTTTCACTCGCATTCGTCTCTATAAGTCTATAGTTGAGTGTAGACGCGACGACTTCCACTAAAACCGTTTTCCCAACACCAGGTGGACCGTGAAGCAATGCAGCCTTTCCACGTTCATCCCATTTCTCAATCCAGTCAAGAAAATCTTTCTTAGCAGCATCATTTCCAACTATTTCTTCTAGCGTCTTAGGCTTATATTTTTCAACCCAGCTTAGTCGAGACATGTTCATTTCTGAAGATCTGTAGCCAAAGCAGCGAGAACAGTGCTTATCTGTATTTCAGCATCAGCACCCATAGCTACTCGAAAGTTTGCCTCTCCTAAGGCATTGACAACATAGAGCCGTTTTCTTTCGTCCATCTCAATCGACATGAGTTCGGAATTCATCTCTCTCAATATGTCGTTTGCTGACAGACCATCGTCGTATAGAAGTTTTGCAAGCCTCTTCCTAGCCGAAGTAAAATCACCTTTCAACGCCTCATTTATCATCTCTTCAACCTCTCTAGGATGAAGAACGCCTACGACCTGTCTGATGCTCTCACCAGTAATTTTCTTTAAACCACCTGCAGCAGACTGAGCAATGTTTATCGCCTTCCTCATATCACCTCTGGCAGCTTTAACTATTTCATCTATCGCCTCCTCAGTCCAAGAGACCTTCTCCTTTTCTAAAACTCTTAAAACACCCTCTCTTATGTAAGTTGGACTAAGGGGCGGGAATCTAAATACGGCACATCTTGATTGAATAGGCTCAATTATTCCCCACTGATAATTAGCGAGGAGTATAAACCTAGTGACCGAAGCATACCTTTCCATTATTCTTCTGAGGGCTTGTTGAGCATCCTGAGTCATGTTGTCACTCTCGTCTAATATGAGTATTTTGAATGGAACCTCCGCAGAAGGTCTGCTTCTGGCAAAGTCCTTAACTATCTCCCTTATCGTGTTTATACCTCTCTCATCTGAGGCATTAAGCTCCATAAACTTGCCTGCAGTAGAGCCCTGGTAAAGGTCGTTTACAAGAGCTAGCGCAGCGGTGGTCTTCCCAGTACCAGGAGGACCGACGAAAAGCATGTTTGGAACATTCCCGGTCCTAACGAATGCCTTAAGCCGGGTCACGATCTCTTCTCTATCTATTATTTCATCCAGTGTTTTTGGCCTATATTTCTCGACCCATAGAAGATCCGATACGCTCATCGCTACCGGAAATAGTGGTTGTTTAAAGTTAAATGTTTCGCTCGTCGTGTTAATCAAGAATTGGATAATATAACTATAGAGCTACTGCGCTGGGTGATGAAGAGGGAGTTGAAGAGAATAAGGCTGAAGTATGAATTTGACGAGGCCCTAGTAATCCCTCAGGTGGATTCGAAAAGCATCAAGTTGCCCGGGCTTGAAGAAGTGGTTATGGAAAAGGGGAAGGCCGTAAGGATTTATAGGGGTATTGCTAACTACTTATCAGATTCTGGATGGGTTAAAATGAGTGAGGAGCATTTAACCATAAAGGACATTGCTTCAATGAGATGGCTTGAATCATCAGATGAAGCTCTCATCAAACTCCCCGACTTCTTTTATCTTAAGGCTATGAAGCTAATGGAAGATAGTAAGAGTTCTAAAACCATCGAAATCCAGAACGATCTTCAGGAAATAATTGACATACGACTCAGAAAATTGATTAAACTAGTGTTTTTAAAGGAAGTACCGACAAGTATCCTTGAAAGACTTCAGCCGGAGGAACTGCTTCTATATAACTTCCTTAAGGAGACTTTAAGCACGTGGCAGAGGGAGTTGATGTATTCAGATGGAGGACAGCAGGGTCAAGACTAGGGTTCCAATCCAAAGTCTGTTCCTAGATTTCATAAGAAATTTCAGAGACGAGAATAATGAGAGGAAATACTATGATCAGATAGCATCCCTCCCGTCCCTTGGGACGTCGTCAATCGTAATAGATTTCCAGGACATGCTCTCTTATAGCAGGGAGATGGTAGAAGAGATCGTCGAAAATCCCTCAGTTCTAGAAGACTTAGGAAACATTGCTATGTCCGTATTGAGCAGTCTAGACAAGGATTATGCTTCGAGGGTACAACGAGTTGCCGTGAGAATAAGAGGCCTTGGAAAGAAGATATCAATAAGGGACATAAAGTCCAGCCTGCTGGGTAAACTAATATGTTTCGAAGGCGTTGTAGTCAGAGCCTCCGAGATAAAAAGCATACTTTTAAAAGGAGTCTTTCAATGTAAGAACTGTGGCGGGGTATATGAGGAACCTCAGTCAGGGCTCGTTTTAAAACCGCCGCGTTGCAATGTTTGTGGAACAAGTAAACTTTCGAATTTTGAATTGCTCCAAGATCGCTCTACGTTCATAGATTACCAAGAGATAAGAGTTCAGGAGAAGCCTGAAGACCTCCCAGCTGGAGTTATGCCTCACAGTATAAACCTCAGACTCACCGGAGACCTCACTGACCGGGTTAGACCTGGAGACAGGGTTCAGATAACTGGAGTAGTAGTTGCTACTCCCGATAGACATCCGTTGAAGAACCTTCAATACACGACTTTCTCGCTCAGCATTGAGGTAAACTACATAGAGGCTTTGATGCAAGAGCTTGGAGAAGTAACATTAACTCCCGAAGAGGAGCGAAAGATTATAGAAATAAGCAAAGACCCGTGGATATATCGGAAGCTAATAAAGTCGATAGCACCCTCTATATACGGTCTCGAGGAGATTAAGGAGGCGATACTTCTACAGATGGTTGGGGGTGTGAGAAGAACTTATCCGGACGGTGTAACTGTCAGGGGCGACATAAACCTGCTTCTAATAGGGGACCCTGGAACAGCTAAGAGCCAGCTTCTCAAGTATGTTCAAAGAATAGCACCCAGGGGCCTTTACACTTCTGGAAGAGGAGTTACGGCAGCTGGTTTAACAGCAGCAGTAGTCAGAGATAAGACTGGAAGCTTCACATTGGAGGCTGGTGCGGTAGTTCTTGCCGACAAAGGGATAGCTGCAATAGACGAGTTTGAGAAAATGAAAGCTGAAGACAGGGTTGCTATACATGAGGCAATGGAGCAGCAAACCGTAAGCGTAGCTAAGGGGGGAATAGTAGCAACGCTTAACGCTAGGACAGCAATACTCGCTGCAGCAAACCCTGTATATGGCAGATATGATGATACTCTTAACTTCAGCGAGAACGTTGATTTACCTCCAACCCTACTCTCCAGGTTCGACCTATACTTTATAATAAAAGATAAACCGGATAAGGAGGCGGATGCTAGGCTCTCAGACCATATTCTTCAATTGCATATGGAAGCTTATAATTACAGTGATGAAATTATTCCGCCAGACCTCCTTAGGAAATACTTAGCGTATTGCAAAAGAATAACTCCGAGGCTCACCCCTGAGGCGACTGAGAGGATTAAAAACTTCTTCCTTCAACTTAGAGGCAGCAGTCAAGAGGCGAATGCTCCAATACCGATAACCCCGAGGCATTTAGAGTCTTTAATAAGGCTTAGCGTAGCTAGGGCCAGGCTGATGCTGAGAGAAGAGGTCACCGTCGAAGACGCTGAAGCAGCGATAAGGCTTATGAATTACAGTCTGGGCACAGCAGGATTAGACGTGTCGACAGGTAAGATTGACGTTGACATTCTGATGACTGGAAAGTCTAGAAGCAAGTGGGAGAAAATGCGAATAATACTGAAGGAAATAGAAAGCCTAGAGGCTGAAACTGGGAAAGCACTATTAAGCGAGTTGAGGAAAAGATGCGAAGAAAAGAAGATTGAGGCGGACGAATTCTACAAGCTCATAGAGCAGATGAGAGAACAAGGAGTAATAATGTTCCCTGATGAGGAGACTGTTAGAAGAATAAGGCGTTGAAATGGATTTAGAAGAGTTACCAATAGGAGAGGATGCTAAGAGGGAACTTGCAAAGGCAGGTTTTAAAACGCTCTATCCGCCTCAAGAACAAGCAGTTAAGGCAGGATTATTCGAAGGAGAGAATTTACTAGTAGCTGTACCAACAGCCTCTGGTAAGACTCTGATTGCACAACTGGCTGCGATATACAAGCTTAAGAATGAAGGAGGCAAAACCATATACCTCGTCCCGCTAAAGGCAATAGCTTGGGAGAAATATGTCGACTTTAGCCTTCTAAAGGAGATCGAGGGTCTGAACGGTAAGATTAGGGTAGCCTTAGCAACTGGGGACTATGATTCTAAAGCTGAGGAGCTTGCTGATTACGATGTAATAGTTGCGACTTATGAAAAGTTTGACTCAATAGTCAGACATAGACCAAAGTGGATAAGTGAAGTTAATCTCATTATTTTCGATGAGATACATTATGTGAATTCTGAAGACCGTGGTCCAGGAATAGAGACTTTAGTATCCTTCACCAGAGCAATCTTGCCTAGAGTCCAATTAATAGCCTTAAGTGCTACAGTTTCTAACGCCTATGAAGTCGCAAAATGGCTTGGTGCAAAATGCATAGTTTCAGAATGGAGACCCATCAACCTAAGAGAAGGAGTTTTCCACGGTTCAAAAATATTCTTAAAAGACGGTGAAATCATTGAACTGGAAGATAATTTTGAAGAGCCTTTACACTCATTATTAGCCTATTCGCTTAGAGATGGGGGTCAAGCCCTTTTCTTCGTCGAAACAAGGAAGAAAACAGTATACTTGGCAAGAAAACTCTCCTCCGTATCTTATCTACACCTCTCTGACTCGGAGAAGAAGAAGCTGAAGGAACTTGCAAAAGAGATAAGAGAGAATAGTGAATCAGCAATAATTGGGGAGGATCTTGCAGGTGTTGTTGAAAAAGGCGTTGCCTTCCACCATGCAGGGTTAACTAGTTTCCAGCGTAGGATTGTTGAGGAGGCTTTTAGAGAAAGGATTTTAAAGGTGATAACAGCAACTCCAACTCTCGCGGCTGGGGTTAATCTTCCTGCGAGAGTAGTCTGCATAACCTCGGTTAACAGGTTTGATCCTGAAACACATACCAGTAGCCCGATACCTGTTATGGAGTATAAACAGATGGCCGGAAGAGCCGGAAGACCAAGGTACGATAAGTTTGGAGAGGCGGTCCTATACGCTAGGAGCGAGAGAGAAATAGATTATCTAATGGCCAAGTACATTGAGTCTATTGCAGAACCGATCGAATCTAAACTAGGTCTTGGAACATACTTTTCAACAGCCATACTTGCATGTGTTGCCAGCGGTATAGCAGTCGATGCTAAGAACATTCTTGAAGTATTCAAAAACACGCTTTACCATGTTCAGAGAGGGAAAGGGGTTTCAAACAGGGTTAAAAGAGTTTTGAAGATACTGATAGAGGACGGGCTCATAATCAAGAAGAACAGCTTCCTTGAGGCAACACCCTTGGGCAGAAGGATATCAGAGCTATATGTATCCCCATCCACAGGCGTATTGTTCCTAAAAGGACTTAAGAATAAACCGCGAGCCTTCACTGAAATCAGTGGCCTCCACCTAATATGTGTATCCCCAGATATGAGGCCAAAGTTTAGCATAACCAGCCCTACCGAGAATCTTGTAATTGAATTCATCAGTAAGCATGAACTAGAGCTGTACTTAGATATTGAAGACATTAATCCAATGGAGACCTATAAAACGATGACGGCACTATGGATGTGGATAAACGAGTATAGCGAGGACGATATTTATCTTAGGCTCGGCGTTGAGCCCGGTGATATTTATGCATGTAAGGAGACAGCCCAGTGGCTGGCTTACTCTGCTAAAGAGATAGCGAGGCTTCTAAAGGATTACGACGCTTTAAAGAAGCTTGAGGAGCTTGAAACTAGGATAGAGTACGGTGTTAAGCCGGAACTACTTGAGCTGGTTTCCTCACTTGAAGGCATTGGAAGGGTGAGGGCCAGGCGGCTTTTCAGCCATGGTTTTAAAAAGCTTTCAGACATCGCTTCTGCAAGCGTAAGCGAGCTTTCCAGAATACCAGGTATAGGTCAGAAACTCGCATTGAATATAAAGAAGGAGGCAGGAGGCATAATACACAGGGAGGAATGGGAGAAGAGGAGGAAGGGAGAGAGCTTTCAGAAAAGCCTTGCAGAATTTAACGATTAAAAATTTATAATTATCAAAAATTAAAAAGGTCAAAAATATTGTTGTAAATTGTAAACACTTTTTACAATCTAGATTAAATAGAACATTCCAGGAGAAACCCAGGTAATGGACTACAGTAAAGTACTGGGTCTGCCAGTAAAAGACATATATGAAAGGGAGATTGGGACTCTGGTTGGTTTCGAGATCGACTCTAGGGGGATGCCCTCCAACTTCTTCATAATGATGCCTAATGGGAGCTTCCTGAAGGTTGAGAATGAAGCGGTGGAGGCTGGGAAGGAGTATGTGGTTTTGAAAAACTTCTGGAAGATAAAAGCGGAAAGCCTGATAAGAGGAGTTGAGATAACTAGGAGGAGGCTGGAGGCTCTTGAAAAGCTTAGACAGGAGCATCAGATACCTACCAATATATACGATGAGCTTAAGAACACGTATGTAAGAGATATGAATGAGCTCAACAAGAAGGTTATCGAGCTGGTTTCAGAGCTCAGTAAGGTTCAAGAGGAGCTTAAGAATAGGCTGGACATGCTTACTCGAATCAGGTCTATAAACAGAGTTCAGCTTTCAACAGGAGAGGTTGATGAAATAAGCTATAAGGTTGCGGAAACAATGATAGAGTCGAATCTGGATATAACTCTTTTAGAGATAAAGGAGACAGAATCGATACTGGCTAGATTGAAAAACCTGAAACAGAAGGCTTCCCATGAAACGATAACACCGCAGAGAAGCAACTTCATAGAGTTATTAAGAGCGATAAACAGTAATAGGCAGCAGAATACTGATAGCCCGCTTGTCGTTAGGCTTCAAAGCGTTATGCAGAGCCAGCAAGAGTAAGATACTTACTTTACTCCCTCGGGACCAAGATATATAGTGTCCTCAGCATCGGGACCGGTGCCAACTATAGTTACGGGTACGCCGGTTTCATCCTGAACCCTCTTAAGGAATTCCAAGCACCTTTCAGACAAGGATCCTCTATTCTTAGCTTTGGAACATTCTGGGAAAAGTACATCCACTTTAGTTACAGCTATTTGAGTTGCTCCGTTAACCCTGCATGCACGCTTAGCCATCTGGAAGTTGAAGGGTGCAGCCCTCCTAAGCCTACCTGTGACTGTGCCTCTTTCCACAAATCCTCTTCTCTCGGCTTCTTCAGGAGAAAGCTCATTATCCAATGGTCCATTACCTACTCTCGTTACAAAGCTTTTGAGAACAAGTATTACTTCATCCACTCTTTTTGGACCGACTCCTACTTCGCTACAGACGGCTGCAGCAGTAGTATCCCTACCCGTAACATATGGGTATGTCCCATGGTAGAGGCTTAGGTAGAAGCCCTGTGTCCCCTCAATGTGTACGGTCTCATCCCTATCTAGAGCAGAATTAACTTCTTCAGAAACGTCTGTAACATACTTGCTTAACTCAGGGGTATCTCTTACAAGCTTTGCTTTTCTAGCTACTCTATCGACGAGAGCAGGAGAAACCCCGGTTCCAGTAGTACCTATGAATTCCCTGAAGAAATCGTTCCCCCTATCTGCATCTATGTGCCTCTGTTCAATTACTGATGCATTCCCGTCGACAAACACCCTGCCTTCTACACCCAACATGGCAATCTCGCTTAAGAGGACTTTTGGATCAACATTCGCACCAGCTCCTATCAGGAGCTTTGTTTCTGGAACGAGAAAAGCACTCGGCACCATCCTAAGCCTATACGTGTTCCCCCTATAAATCACTGTGTGTCCAGCATTTACAGAACCAACTCGAACAGCTACCTTCGGACGCTCCCTAAGCGCCAGGAACGCGGCGACTTTTCCTTCTAGGGACCCTTTGAAGGTTTTCCCTCGTCGCCGAAGAATCCTGACACTATTACTGTAAGCATCCTCGCTTCACACACGGGTTTTTAAAGCAGGAAGTATAAAGCCTTTTCCATATTGTTTTTAAGTCTAAGTTTAGCCATATAATCCTAGGATTGGCAGTTATTAAATACGGTTGTTGCGGTTTCCCGCTTTCCTTGAGTAGGTATTTCTCCGAGTTCGATCTCGTTGAATTACAGTCTACTTTTTACAAGCTTCCCATGCCTAAGACTGCGGAAAAGTGGAGGAGGCAAGCCCCCGAGGATTTTGAATTCACCCTAAAGGCTTGGCAGGGTGTTACGCATCCGCCTGAGAGCCCGACCTGGAAGAGAAGCGGGTTAAGCAAGGGGGAGCTCAAGGATTATGGTAACTTTAATCCTTCAAGAAAAGTCTTTGAAGCCTGGGATAAAACATTGGAGATCGCTAATAAGCTTGGTGCGAAGATAGTTGTTTTACAAACTCCTCCGAGCTTCAACCCCTCTCCTAAGAATATCGATAATATGAGGAAGTTCTTCAAAGAAATAGATAGAGGAGGGTTATTCCTTGCTTGGGAGCCTCGGGGGGAATGGTTGGAGAAGAAAAACATTACGAAAAGCCTACTGGAGAAGCTTGAATTGATTCATGTAGTAGACCCGTTCTGGGATCAGCCTCTAACTACTGGAGTATACTACTTTAGACTCCACGGTCTTGGAAAAAGATACAATTATAGCTATGAATATAGCTTGGGGGATTTGAAGAAGTTGTTAAACATTGTAAATAGTTTAAAGGATGCTGAAGAGATCTATGTTTTATTCAACAATAAGAAGATGCTTGATTCTGCAAAGTTGTTTGCTAGTCTTCTCTAAGCATCCAGGAGAAGGGGTGAATATTTTTCTCTAAGAAAGATAGATAACCAGCATTGTCTACGGCTTCAACAACATCCTCACCGTAACACATTTTGCTTTCAGAGAGCGCCTTCAAAATATTATCTGAAAAACCTTTAAGAAATTCTTTTGACGAAAGCGCCTTGGAGAAAGCTTCACTTACATCCCTCGCCTTGGGCTTTAATATTGTCCACCATCTTCCATTTCTAGGAAACGGCTGTACTAATGTCCTCTCATTATTCAAATATGTTTCGATGAATATAGGAACATTATTGCTGAAATACGGAGGACCCATATGTAAGACCGCCGCTCTCTTCTCAACTTCCTCTAATATAAACAGTAATACTACGTTCTTCTCCTCGTCGCTCCAAACCTTATTCATTAAGACTCTAAACTCGTTTTCTTCAAGGAATATGCTGATCCTAGAGAGAAGCCTGTACGCTTGCCCCCATAGAATATCTGGGATAACTGTCCAAGCAGGTATCGTTATTGAAAACATGTTCAACCCTCTGCTTCTCACTATTTCCCTAATTTCCTCTTTAGAAGCCTTGTGAGTGGGGTAGAAGAATTTAACAGATGGTTTCTTAAGCATTAGATACGATGCGTATTGCGCTATGCTCAGACTCTCTCCACTCACAGCTGCAGCAACATTCCTAAGCTCATCCACAGGGTCTATTACGCAAATCAGACTATCCCGTGCCTTTCTGTACAATTCCTCTTCCCTACCCTTGTACAACTCACCTGGATCAAGTATTAGAGGAGGCTTGAAAGACACCAGTTTTTCAAGTGTTCCTTTGAATCCACCTAACGAGTATACTAGAAGCTCAACCAAGAAGCCGCTGAACCCTCTTGTCTTTATCTCAGCACCGTATACCCCTATGCCCTTGAAGAACTTTTTCAGAAGACGCGCTTCATCCCTCATTTCTGGACTAAGCTTTTCCCTGATAAATTCCGTGTGAAAAACAGTCCTATCAGTGGCACTTCTATACTCCCCTTTATTGACCCTGTAGCACGGCACAATGTCTACATTAATCCCCTCGATTCTGACTGTTACATAAGGGTGTTCTGCAAATCTTAGTCTACACCTCTCAGGGCCGAAAACCCTCTTGACATAATCTATCAATTTCCTACCCATTTCATCCTTCTTCCATTTTATTGGAAATCTTACGAAAACATCGGCATCTGTCTCTCCACTTAACCAAGTATCCTTAGCTACTGAACCTTGGATAAGCACATCCGCCTCGGGTTCAATATTCTTAAACTCTTCTTGAAGCTTTGAAACAACCTTAGAGAGAACATTGTTCATATGGTTTCTTTCTTCTATGCTTGGCTTGGTTCTCCTTAAAACCTCTTGAATAACCTCTTGAAGACTATCTGACATAGATTATAATCATCGAGGCTTATTAATCAATTTTTTCCCAGAGGGTCTCATATATGGGCCCCTTGGGAGTAAGTATGCTCTTCTTGAGCCTAAGCCTACTGGTAACGGTTTCGCCGATGAGAATATCCGAATTATCTTTAATGAACATTATAAGCTTATCGACACCAATACGACTCCTAACTCTTGCCAAGGTTATATGAGGAGAAAACTCTTCACTCATCCTTAAACCAAGGCTTGACAAAGCTTCAGAAACCTTTCCAGCCCTGTCAACGATCTTATCGGCACCCTTATTGATTTTTGCAAATACTACTCTAGGTTGTGAGACCGTAGGGAATGCTCCAAGTCCCCGGAGTTCTATCTCCACTGGACGTCCTTCAACTCTAGAAAGGACTCTGCATAGTTCATTGACCATACTCTCGTGAATCTCGCCTATGAAGAACAGAGTCATGTGGAGAATCTTAGTGTCTACAAGCTTCAAGTCTGCACGGGTCTCAACCATTCTCCTCTGTATTTCAGACACCCTATTACCTATACTGTCGTCTTCAATGTCTAATGAGACGAAGACTCTGACCATTTCCCAATTATTTCAAGGATATGGTTTATATACCTTATCGCTATTGCAGAGTTTGTTGAAACACCTAATACTTATAACAGGAATGCCCGGTTCTGGAAAGACTACTGTCGCCAAGATAATGGGTGAAGGAGGTTTTCCAATCGTGTCGATGGGAGATGCTGTCAGAGAGGAGGCAGAGGCACGTGGTTTGAGTAAGAATATAATCGAAATGAGTAAGTTTATGATTGAACTGAGGAGAGAACTCGGTGAGAATGCTGTTGCAATGCTCGTCGATAGGAAGATAGAGAAAATAGAGGGCGATGTAATAATCGTAGATGGTGTCAGATCTCTGAAAGAGGTTGAATATTTCAAGTCAAAGGGCTATTCTGTAACCACGGTAGGAGTATTATCGCCAATAAGACTAAGGTACAGTAGGCTTTCAAATAGGAATAGGCCAGATGACTCTAAAGTGATTAAAGAGCTTGAGGAGAGAGACAGGGTTGAAATTTCAGTTGGAGTGGGTGGGGTAATTGCCTTAAGCGATGTTTACGTGTTGAATGAAAGTAGCCTAGAAGATCTTAAGGAAAAAACTTTGAAGAAACTTCAGGAGATTCTCTAGAAAATATCGATAGACATGAAGTCTTCAGCGACTTGAACATTATTGAAAAATCTCTTAGCCTGCTCCAGTATTACGGAGGTATCGCCATACCTGGAGCTTATGTGAGTCAGTATGAGTCTTTTAACACCTGCTTTAGCAGCAAGCTTAGCAGCTTCTATACATGTTGAATGTTGTAACTCGTCTGCTTGAGTATCCATTGATTCGTCGAAAGTAGCCTCGTGTATTAGAATATCTGTATTCCGACAAAACTCTTCAAAGCCAGGAGTATTCCCCATATCGCCCGTATACACTATCTTAACTCCAGGTCTGGGAGGGCCTACGACTTCCTCCGGCTTGATTACCCTACCGTTTTTAAGCCTAACCGACTCTCCTCTGATAAGCATGCTCCTCAATGGTCCTGGTTTGATTCCTAGTTCCTCAGCCTTCTCAACATTGAATTTTCCAGGCCTATCGTCCTCTTTGAAACAATACGCATACGATTCTATCGAATGTTTTACGCAATACGAGTAAACCTTATAGTTCTTACCAGATGTAACTAAAACGTTCCCTACAAATTCCTGAATATCAAGAGGGAAAGTCGGCTGATGAAATATCATTGGTAAACATGATTCTATGAATTGCCTGAGTCCATTTGGACCGAATATTCTAAGAGGACTTCTCCTGTTTTGAAGGCTCATCGTCATTAACAAACCTGGGAGGCCGAGGACGTGGTCTCCATGCATGTGTGTTATGAATATGTTTGAAATCTTCTCAATGCTTAAACCAGCAATCATCAACTGCCTCTGAGCCCCCTCTCCGCAATCGAATAGTATTGTCTCACCCTTCCACCATAGGGCTATGCAAGGATGACTCCTACTAGGAGTCGGAACTGCCGCAGACGTTCCCAATAGGAAAAGCCTTCCGAAGGGAAGAGTCTTCCTCAATTTCTCGCCACCAATAGCTTTCTGGTAAGACTCGAATGGACCTCTATAAAATATGTTTCCATGATTCTAAGGCCATTAGACTCTACAAAGTCTTCAACCGGCATTCCACTTGGAGCGAGGAAGACCATCCAGCCACTTTCACGAAGTACACCAGCCGCGCTTTTTATAAACCCTTTGTAAACCTTCAACGATTCTAAGCCGTGTGTTGAAGCCCTCCTCCCGTAAGGAGGATCCGTAACAATAGCGTCTACGCTTCTAAAAGGCATGTGTCCCGCATCTCCCAGTATTTGGCAAACCCCAACTGCTCCAAACCATTTATAGTTTCTGATGGAGGGGTAGGCCATCGCAGGATCGATCTCCAGTCCCACCGGTATTGCTTGAAGCTCATAAGCCTCAACGAGGATTGTCCCCGTACCGGAGAATGGATCTAATATTATGCTGCCTTTCCTAACTCTTGCAAGATTAAGCATTGCCCTGGCAAGCTCTGCCTTTAAGCTAGAGGGGTGGAAGAAAGGTTTAGTGCCCCCACTTCTTGAAAACACCCTACGTCTATCGCTAGAGCAAATTCTCTTACCGACTAAGAGAAAGCTTCCTGAGACAATTACCTCTATGAGGCTTTCAGGATTCTCCAAATCTACGAGTAATCCGGTGTTCTTAGCTTTAGCATTGAGCCTCCTCTCTAGGTCGGCGGATTCTTCTGGAGTGAGACTACCTCTGACCCTCCTAACTCTAAAAGCAACACTCCCGGTGAGACACCTCCTTGAAACAGAGTCGATTACTTCACTGTCGGAAACACCCCTTTCCAGTATGCAAAACTCCTCGTATAAGAAATGGGATAGGGCTAGCCTTCGGAATGCTCTTAAAGCAGGTTCTAATGGCGCTTCAAACCTGTAAACCTGGATTAACGGTTCAAGAACATTCTTCGGAACATTCTCTGCTTCAAGAGCCCCCTCTAGCTCAGCAAAGGGAAGCCTGTCGTGTTCTCCTGAGAGGAGTGCGAAAAGCTTAGCCCATTTCTGTTTATCGCTCAGATCCAGTTCTTCTCCCTAAGCGTCCTAACTATATCCTCAGCAACAGAAATATTCGAATACTGATTTTCAACGGTATCTGATGATAAAATGCTTGAAGCACCTGCATTCTTAATCTTTTCGTAAGCATTGCCTACGAAAAGACCGTGGATGCAAGCAACGGATATGTGCGACGCACCTTTCGCCTTCAGTAGCTTCATAGCTTCAATAATAGTGCCGCCAGTGCTTATTATATCGTCTATTAGAATAGTCTTCCTACCGCTCGGATTGAGCTCGCCTTCGCTAGAGGAGATTCCTCCTGTTTCCTTATCTCTGACCTTCTCAACCCATCCGAAATCTCCTTCGATCATTTCAGCAAGTCTCCGAGCTCTTGCAGCAGCATTCTTATCTGGTGCAACCACATATGCCCCCTCAAACCCGTTCTCAAGATAATACTTCGCGAAGGAATTGGTTACGTCTATTATAATCTTGTTTTTAAAACCTTGGGCAGCATGTTCACTATGAGGCTCAACCAGAGCCACATGATCAGCACCTGCAGTTTCTACTATCTTAGCAATCAAGTGTGCGGAAGCGTTTTCTCCAGGTAGGAATATCCTGTCTTGGCGGGCGTAAGCCATGTAGGGGATTATGAGAAAAGCATCCTTGCCACCGTTGGCTTTGAATGCAGCTATTAATTGCAGTAGTATAATAAGGTTCTTATCCTGTGGAGGAGATAATGACTGGATTATTAACGCGTCTACATCCTTAACGTCACCAAGCAACCTTACATAAACCTCGCCGTCTGGAAACTCTTTAGTATGAACGTTAATCTTCTCCAATCCCAAAAGTGAACATATTTTTTCTCCTAAGCCTGTGCTGGCAGGGCCGATTATTATTTTCAAGATACACAAGCAATTAAACGAGGGCTTTTTAAACTCTTCTTACTGGTATTCGTAGAGTGAAGCAGTGTCAGAAAAGACATTCTCTAAGGAGATATTGATAGAGAAGCGGAGGATATTCATCAGCCTCATTTAAATCTTAGACTCGTTAAACAGAATGTTGGAAAAAAGCGGGTAATAGTCTAGAGTATGACCCTTATGAGAGACTTGGAAAACAGTATGGATTTCAGCTAATAGTGTCCTATGTCTTAAAAACCGGTTAAAGTCCATTAACTCTCTTTGTAACATTTTGTTACATTGTAATAAAATTTATAAATTATGAGTGATTTAAAAAACAGCCTTAATGAAGGAGGAGAATAAGATAAACCGATTTATACGATACAGTGCGTTTGAAATTGTACTTGCCTCTTTGTGTGCTGGCCTAGCGATTTTCCTTACCGTTTACAAGGTTGTTTTTGCCTTCCCCATACTTCCCTATCTTAAGTTCGAGCTTGCAGAGATACCTGTCGTAATGGCTTTCTTCGTGGCAGGGCCCTTATCTGGACTACTTTCTTCAGTAATATACTGGATTATTCTTACCATGGTCGGCGAGTGGACGCCGATAGGACCTCTTATGAAATTCTTAGCAGTGGCTCCCACCATTCTAGGCCTCTGGGCGGGCTTCGTTTTAAGCAGGAGAATTAGGAAAAACCCAAGCATATTGCTATCTATGACCTTGGGCACCATTCTAGCAGTAGCTGTAAGGATAATCGTTACCTCCCTGATGAACTTCCTGGTGCTTTGGTGGTTCTTTCCCCTCTTTCTAGACCTTGCTGCTAAATATCTTAGGGCAACTATCGGTTTTCAAGCAGATTCTCCTTACGCAATATTGCTAATGACGCTAGTTTTCACAGCAGTTTTCAATGTTATACACTCACTTATATCCATAATCCCCTCCTACTATCTTGTTGTCAAAGCAGTTGTGCGGGTAAAATCAATGGGCCTTAAGAGGCCCTGGCTCCAGCGGATATTTTTAGAAGTAAATGAGCATTTAAGACAGTAAACAATTTAAATCAGGAGTATTTGTTGCCTACCCATGGCTGAACTGGATGCTTCCAAGCTTCCTGGAGATGCTCAAAGGGAGCTTAGAGAGTTTCTAGAGAAGAAGCTTTCAGCAAAAGCTGGTGGAGAAGGAGGGAGAATTGTTTTCGAAAACATTTCTAATACTAGGCTCAGAAAAGCTGCTAGATGGTTTCTCTGTAAAAAGAAGTTGAGCGAGGATTATAGGGTTCTCTCGGATAAGAAGAAACTGGTTATAAAGAAGAGGAAGAGCTAGAGCGTGTAGGTTGAATATAGGGATCTCTCAGACATTTCCCCGGCGAAGTCATGTAGCATCAGCTTCTTAACAGTATCGTTATCAAACCCATGACCCAAGAGCCACCCGAGTTTAACATACGCCACTTCACTAAGCATGTCTTCGCAATACACAACCCCCAGTTTAGCCATTATCCTAGCATTCCTGTAGACGTACGGGTTTACCCTTCCGAATATACATTGTGTAGTCATTGCGAAGAAAACACCTTCTTCTATTCCTCTCTTAATGCTACGGACCCATGATAGGTTTTTATCCAACGGCTCGGTTGGAACATGGCCCATACCAGTCCCTTCTATCACTATTCCCCTATACCCCTTGTCTATGAGGAAATCTATTATCTCAGGGCTTGAACCAGGATATGCTTTTACCAATGCGGTCTTAGGCTCGAAGACATCGTCTACGGTGGGAGGCTCTCTGCTCCGGGGTCTGAAGTTGTCTGTGATCATTTCAATCCTACCGTCTGGCCAAACCTTTGCGAGTGGTAGAGAGTTTATTGGCTTAAAGGCGTCTCTCCTAGTTGAATGCATTTTCCTAACTCTCGTGCCCCTAATCAGATAGTTGAAGGTATCGCCTGATTCAGCATGCATGCATACAACGACTTCTCCGAGGTTTGCTTTAGCAGCAGCATGGAGGCCGCATATTATGTTCATATCAGAATCTCTAGAGCCCCTGTCACTAGACCTTTGAGAGCCAACCAGTACGACTGGAGCATTCAACCCTCTTAGCATGAAGGATAATGCTGCAGAGGTGTAGTGCATCGTGTCAGTGCCGTGCAGCAGTAATACTCCAGCATCACCCTGGCTGAAGCTCTCTGCGATTTTCCTAGCCATAGTCGACCATTCCCTATGCGTCATGTCTTCCGACGCCAGCCCAAACAGCCTTTCAACCCTCCTCAAATAGGCTATCTTCAA
>JAWBXT010000001.1:0-75495 GCA_038867695.1 Thermoproteota archaeon | reverse complement strand
GAATACCCGCTGGTACAGTGGCTCAGGCATTTACCGCCACGTATGGTTATTCGTCGGCGAGAAAATATGCATACCTCCTTGGGGTATTTATGTGACGACTCCAAAGGTTTCCCGCAATACCTCCATTGTTTCAGTAAAGACTACTGTTGAAAATAATAGTGACTTAGCGACTACTGTCAATGTTCGTTCAACGTTGCTTACGGCTTCAGGCTCAGAGGCTGCGAAGGGAGAGGTTGAGCTGAAGGTTCCTGCTAATGGCTCAGCCGAGGCTTCTCAGGAACTCGAGGTTCCTTCTCCAGAATTATGGTCTTTAGATAATCCTTTTCTTTACATTCTGAAAAGTGAAATCATACGGGATGGTAGAGTTATCGACGAGACTACGACCAACGTAGGAATCAGATCTATATCATTCGATGTTAGAAAAGGCTTCCAGTTGAATGGCATACCGATTAAGCTTAGAGGAGGCTGTGTACACCACGACTGTGGAATACTTGGGGCAGCGGCGTATGATCGGGCTGAAGAGCGTAAGGTAGAGCTGCTTAAGGCTAATGGTTTCAATGCGGTAAGGTGTGCTCATAATCCTCCTTCTACAGCTTTTCTAGACGCTTGCGATAGGCTAGGTATGCTGGTAATAGACGAGATATTCGATTGTTGGCGCGAATCTAAGAACCCTAATGATTACAGTGTTTATTTCGAAGACTGGTGGCAGAGAGACCTTGCCTCTATGATTCTCCGCGACCGTAACCATCCTTGCATCATCATGTGGTCGATCGGCAACGAGATCCCGGAATTAACCGGTTTCTCTGAGGGTTATGCCTATGCACGTAAATTGGCAGACTTTGTCCGCAGACTAGATAACACAAGGGCTGTTACAAGTGCTTTAACAGAGTCTTCTCTTTACCCTTTGGCCAACACTCCTGATTGGAAAATTCCCGACGAGCTCTGGATAGAACATTCTTCTAAATTTGCAGAAGCTCTGGATGTAGTAGGCTACAATTACTTGTTGCATCGTTATGAGAGCGATGGAAAGAACTTTCCAAATCGTATAATCTGCGGTACAGAAAGCTTCCCCCAGATGGTTTATGACTATTGGGAGGCTGTTGAAAGACTACCATACGTCATTGGCGATTTCGTTTGGACTGCTATCGACTATCTCGGGGAGGCTGGTATTGGGAGAGTCAGTTATGAAGAAGGAGAGTTTTCATTTCTAGGGTCATATCCTTGGCACGTGGCATTTTGCGGAGACATTGACATTTGCGGATTCAAAAGGCCCCAATCTTATTACCGAGACTGCGTTTGGGGAATATCTAAAGCTCCATATATTGCGGTTCATAAACCCGAGTATTACAATAAGAAGCCCCGTATCTCACGTTGGGGCTGGCCTGACGTAGTGTCCTCTTGGACTTGGCCAGGTTATGAGGGCAAGCCCATATTGGTCGATGTATACAGCGTTAACAGTGAAGTTGAGCTCTTGCTCAACGGTAGATCGATAGGCCGTAAACCCGCGGGGAAGCCAAATCGATACATTGCCTCCTTCGATACTATCTATGAGCCTGGTGAATTGGTGGCGGTGGGATATGAAAATGGCGTTGAAGTTTCCCGTAGTGTGTTGAGAACTGCTGGGAAACCTGCACGTATAATTTTGAAACCTGACCGCAGTGTGTTAAAGGCAGAATTCGGAGACCTCTCGTACGTCACTGTAGAACTGGTAGACGCTGCTGGGAACATATGCCATAATGCGACTAACAAAATTTACTTTACTGCGCATGGTGTCGGGTCTATAGTGGCTGTGGGTAACAGTAACCCGGTTAGTGAGGAAATGTACGTCGGAAATCAACGCAGGGTTTATGAAGGACGTGCAATGGTGGTTATCCGTGCAGATGGGGAACCAGGGGAAATTGTTCTCACAGCTACTACAGACGGTGTCCCCACTACTAGCATAGTAATACAGGTGCGGGGATAAGTAAAAGCATATCCATATTTGCGATTTACCCTTTCCAAACTAATCTTGTTAAGCAAGAAGATGTACAATAAGGATTGATGAAACATAAAGCAGATGGTATAATGGTAGGGATATTGAGGAGAATCGAAGGAAGTCCTTATTCTGAAGGCTGGTATTTAAATTATATAAGAATGCTTGAAAAGACTTAAATACTCATTTTTAAAAATATTAACATGGAGAAACTTTGAATCTAACGGCATTAGTTGTACAGATTATAGTTGAAGTAATAATAGTCGCCCCAGTTTTATGGATTGCTGGAAGATTGCTTGTAGGTAAAGAAAAGGCGAAGTTTACGGATGCTATCTGGATTGTCGTTCTCGGAGTCGTTCTAGGCACGATTATAGGTACTTTCCTACATGGCTTAATCGGGGCTTTAGTAACTTTCATAGTTTGGCTGGCGTTGATCAAGCATTTCTTCGACTGCGGATGGCTTAAGGCGTTCCTAATAGCTGTTCTAGCAGCAATAATCTTCATAGTTATAGCTGTAATAATTAGCATATTACTCGGGGTCGCATTACTCACACTACTATAGCTACTTTTTCCAGATTTTTTTAACAAACTGTTTTTATTCAAGTATAATCGTAATTTCAATCTCGTTACCATCTCTTATTCCGAGCTCCCTACGCAGATTGACAGGCGCTATTATCTCCAGCATGTCCTTAGGGTAAGAAGGTATTTCTGGAATTACGATTGCTCCGTTGATTCTGCCAGCAACTATAGCTTTGAAACATTTTCCAGAACAAAAGCCTTCATTAGGTACTATTTTTATTCCGCGAGTATTATCAAGCCTTCTCCTTATTCTTTCCGATTCCGATATCCGAATATTAAGAGTTCCAGGATACGGTTTAAAGCCAAGCTTTTCCTCAATCTGTTTCGTAACCCAGGGCCTGCTGATAAAAAAGCCCCCTTTTCCTTCTCCACTATAAACCTCGCCTATGATAGTGATTTTATCATGTTTGTCCCTCATTTTTTAAATAAAAGGCCTCATATTATTCTCTTCATTTAGATGCTATTTTTTCAATCATAGCTTCTTTCAAAGCATAGTACGCTGGCTTAGGGCTATAATTGCTGTCAAAGACTAATGGTGCTCCACGGCCTGGGCGATACAATATCCAAGAATACTTATCTATGAATCCCCACATTATGAAGGCATTAGGTTTACTGGAGCTCAGATACGCTTTCATAATATTCTTGTATATCTGAGCCTGTTGCTGAAGCTTAGTGTCGTCTGATGGAAGCGGCATGCTAACATCCATTTCTGTTATTTCAACTATTAAACCAAGCGCCTCAAACCTTCTTATGTTTCTGATAACGTCATCAGGATTTGGATTATTCTCAAGGCTTATGTGCATTTGCATACCTATGCCATGTATTGGTATTCTCTTTTCAAGAAGTTGTTTAACAAGGTTGTAGACTGCGTCAGACTTCCTGTTAACCGTCTCTATCCCATAATCGTTATAGAAGAGTAAAGCATCTGGATCCGCCTCATGAGCCCATTCAAAAGCTAATTCAATATACTCCGGACCAATATTCTTATACCAGACGCTTTCTTCTCTAAGAGTACCGTCATCTGCAAATGCCTCATTCACAACATCCCAAGCATATATTTTTCCCTTATAATGTCCAACAACATTATAAATGTGTTCCCTTAATATTTCTAGCCACTCTTCTCTGGTATACCTGCCTGTTACTATCCATGCAGGATTCTGATTATGCCATACTAAGCAGTGTCCCCTAACCTTCATCCCGTTTGCCTCTGCAAACGCCACCATTTCATCTACTCGACGCCAGTTATAGAGCTTGGGGGATGGGTGTATACTCTCAAACTTTAATTCATTTTCAGGCGTCATAACGTTGAATTCTCTGGCGAGTATTTCTCTATATTGTTTATCAGTTTTAAGAGGAATGTAATTTACACAAGTTCCAATCATTATGCCACACTCCTCTGCCAATTGTCTTAAGGTATAATTTTCATATTTCTCAAATAGCTCTCTGTCATAAATAGTGGATTTACCAAGTTTCTGTAATGCTGCAAAACCTGCTATGCAAAGTGCTGCCAATAACGCTACTAAACCTATGATTAATATATTCCTTTTCAACTTGTATCTTTTTCCCTTAAACTTTGCTATATAAACTTCTCTTTCAGTATTAAACGATATGATTGCATTCTACATGATAATTTACAGAGTTACTAGTAAATCGTATTGTGAAAAATAAGTTAAAAAGAGGAAACTTTAATTATAATCCTGCTACTAACAATATCTGTAATAATTCTTTGTTGTTGAATAGTAAAAAGATTAGGAATTATTTATGAAACGATATTTAAGAATTGTCGTTGGTTAATCCTATTTATGCGGGCCCGGAGGGATTTGAACCCTCGACCATCAGGTGTCACCTATTTTTTATTAAGAGCCTGCCGCTCTACCATGCTGAGCTACGGGCCCGGCTTTTTCTCTACATCCAGTATTTTAAAAACTTTTAACTGGATGTTTTTAATTGCTTACGTTGAAATCTGGCATGAGTAGAGGTGGCAAGACTGTTCTCACTACCGGCGTGTTTGACTTAATTCACCCCGGCCATATAAGGTTTCTGGAGGAAGCTAAACGCCTTGCTGGTAGAAATGGTAAACTAATAGTTATCGTTGCATGTGACAGCGTTGTCAGAAAGAGTAAGGGAAGGCCTCCGATGTTCAAGGCTAAGGATAGGGCCCTAATGGTCTCCAGGCTTAAGCCTGTGGATACTGTTTATATTGGCAAACGGGGTAGGCTTGAGAAAAACATAGCGTGGTTTCTTAATAAGATTAGGCCTGATATACTCGTATTCGGTTATGATCAAGAGTCGGTTATGAAGAGTACGCTCGGGATTATCAAAGAGCTTGGACTTAAGATCAAGATTGTAAGGATGAGGAAATTCTATGATATTAGTAGCAGTAAGATAATAAAGAGGATTAAAAAGTCTTAGGGTTAGGTTACTGTTTTGAAAAAGAACGTGACTTTATCCCCGTCTTTTAACCCAAGTTCCTTCCTCAAGTTGTAGCGGGAGATTATTTCAACAACGGAACTATCGTATACTGTTCTTAACGCTTTTATTACTGCTCCATCGTACTTTTCGTTGATAATCACTGGGTAGCAATACACGTCTCCAAAAGTCCTCTCGTGGTTTGAGAAACCGTGTATGACTATCACCGGTTTAGATATTTTCTCAGCGAGAAGCAGTTGGTCGATATAGTTTTCGATTTTAAGGTTTAACGTACCCGGGTAGGGATGAAAGCCAAGCCTAGAGTAAAACTGGTCTAAATACTGCTTTCTTGAAACATAGTATGCTCCCTCCCCCAATCCCGTGAAGACTTTCCCAGTGAAGACGTGGGTGGCATAGACCTTATTTATTATCGACATTATTGACCCTACGTAGAGCTTGATCTCGTCAAGGCCTTTTTCAGAGATTCTTATTACTCTTCCCTTTGGAGTCATTACCGTATCTATCAGCTTCTCCCTTTCAAGCTCTTTCAAGTATCTTGATGCTGATTGATGGGAAGTATTAACAGCCTTGGATAGTTCCCTTGTAGAGATATGTGTCTTCCCCTCTTCAATTAGCTTGGCAATAGAAAGCAATATATGTATTTTCTTATATTCTTTCAGCATATTTGCACATCGCCTCCAACATCCTAATAGAGAGCCTGTGGGCTATCTCTAGTGGGACGGGCAGTTTAAAGCCTTCTGGCGTAGCCTTCTTGAGAATATTGTATGCGCTCTCTAGAGTAATCAGATTGCCGACGCTGTAGTAAAATTTGTTTTCGAACACCCTTAAATTATTAGCGTTATGTTCCTCCTCAAGCCTTCCTAGAGGTTTCTTTGCAACACCTATCGTCGGTTTGTTAAGGATAATCCCCAAATATGTTGCAAGGCCACACTTTCTTGGATGAGCTATTCCATGTCCGTTTACTATGAGAACATCATACTCGTTAATGAGTCTTTTAAGCGTCTTGAGCACGACAGGCCCCTCCCTAAAAGAGAGAAAAGTTGAAGCATAAGGTATTTTAACGCTTGCTTTTGCAACACTTACAAGCGTTATCTCTTTTTTCGAAAGATCGAATACTGAAAACCCGACGGCAGCCAGTTCTTCCCTATAAGAAGCGTCTACCCCTCCTATTCTCTGGGTTCTTCCTAATCTCTCATCGGAGACCAGAACCATTTTGGATAGGAGTTCCTGAGATTTGCAAAACCTGCTATAGAAAACCGGATCCAATTCAGGGTCTCGAATCATACGCATGGCCTAGAGTTTTTCGAAATGTTTTTCTATAGAAGATAAGAAGTTCTTTCTTCTAAGCTCTTCGTTTAGAGTAGTGAAGGCTGATTCTACCGAGGCCCTGTTAACATCAACTTTTCTTTTAAATCCCGGTAGTGCTGCATCTCCAAGCGCTATTGTTGATAAGTTTTCATAAAGCTGTACCATTATGCTGTATGTTTCCTCAGCTTCATTCAATTGTCCTCTCCTCAGCTTCTCCATCAACACTCTTCTTAACTCTCCTATAAAGTCCGATACAGCATAAAGTATCGAAGCCGGAGGAGGTCTAATCCTCAGCTTGTATTCTTTTCCGAATATGAACCAGTATACGAACACTGCTTCTAGAAACTCCTGATATGTTTGTACTATCGGCGGCCAAGTATCATGGATTCCTTTTCTAGAAGCCGTTTTCACGATCTTCTTCACCTTATGCTGTATATCGTCAAGCAGTTTTTTCGCTGCTTGAAAATCTTGAGCATAGGATGCTTTAACCGAATGTCTACATTCCTTCAGGACTTCGCTTATCTCTTTTAGTAATTCGTATTTTGCATCCTCTTGTCTTCTAAGGAATTCGTAAGAATGTTTAATAAGCAGATCTATTGTCGTTTGTAATTTTTTTGACAAGACTTACACTATCCTAGCTATTCTTTGGAGAGGCTTTGTTTGCCATGAGTACTTCCTAATCTTAGCAGATTTTCCGAAACCACATGCAGCACAGTACTTTTTCCTCACGTTGAAAGACCTTCTCCCGCATCTCCTGCATATTTTATGAGTCGCCTTCTTATGAAGCCTTCCGAAGGCTGTTGTTCCGGCTGAAGTCTTCCCCATTTCCCGCTACCTCTTTTCCTCGGGCTTATACTCTATAGGCGGCGATATCAGTATCACGTTGTCTCCCCTTATTACAATGAGGCCAAGCTTAGTGGTTTCATTACCCTTCAGCTCTTCTGCGTCTGACAATACGATGTTAAGATGAGGATCGTATCCGTCGAGTATGCCTCGTATCTTCGCCCCGCCCTTCAGCTTCACTATTATGCTTTTCCCGAGAGATGCTTGAAGCAGCTCCATCGTAGTGTCTGTAGACAATTCTCAAAAACGTTGTAGCCCGCCTAAATAAATCTTTTTCTTTAAGAGGATGAGGATTTGTCTCTCCTTCCAGTTTAAAGGGCTCTGTAAGTCTCTAGTAGCCTTGGAGAGTAAACGGAGTCGCCGTAGATTCTACTAAGCATTCTCTTCATATTCTGTATTTTCTTGGCTTCTCCATGAACCAAGAAAAGGGGGCCCCTCTTAGTGTATACGCGCCTTATGTAGTTTAATAACTGGTTTCTGTCAGAGTGTCCAGAAAACCCATCGACTTTTTCAACAGTGCTCCTTATGGTTAATGCCTCAACTTTTCCACTCGAGTTCTGAAGAGTAAGATCCCTAAGCCCGTTTAGGACTCTGTTGCCAAGAGTTCCTTCTATCTGATAGTTTACGAAGATCACTATAGATTCCTCCTGGGGCGCAACCATCTTGAAATACTCTAGTACAGGCCCACCTTCTAACATGCCTGAAGGCGAGAGTATTATGTTCCTCCTGCTCTCAGTTATCTCCTCCTTAGAAATCGAGTTTTTAACGGGTATGACGTACTCGGATTTGAACGGGTTTAGACCGTTATTCATAAGGCTCCTAAGGTCTTTAGACAGGTAGTTGGGGAATGCTGCATGTATCGCAGTAACTTCTGAGATCATACCGTCCACGTATATTGGTACCTCAGGTATCTTATTGTTTCTTATAGCGTTGTCGAGTATGAGCATTATCTCCTGGGCTCTTCCGACAGCAAGTGTCGGGATTAGAACGTTCCCATTCTTATCCAGCGTAGAGTTGACTAGGCCGATGAGTCGGTTCTCCACTTCTTCCCTGGGGGGCATTACGTCATTTTGGCCTCCATATGTACATTCTGTTATGAGCGTCTCAACTCTTGGAAACATTGTGGAGGCATGTTCTAGAAGTATCGAGCGATCATACTTTAAGTCTCCTGTGAAGACAATATTGTGAAGACCCTCTCCTATATGTAGGTGTATTATTGCTGAACCGAGTATATGGCCAGCATTCCTGAAAGTCAACTTTATATCCGGCGCGATATCTACTACAACGCCGAATTTCACGGGGATTGTATGCTGGAGGATCGTCCTAAGATCCTTCAATTCGAAAAACGGAATAATACCGTTCTTCTGAAGGACGTCGTAGAGGTCATTCAGGAGGAGGAACATTAAGTATACTGTAGGCTCAGTCATGTAGACTGGGCCGCGATATCCGTATTTGAAGAGTAGTGGTAGTCCACCCATATGGTCAAGGTGGGCGTGAGATATTACTACCGCATCAATGTTCTCAACGGAGATCGGAATCCTATCGATTCTTGGGAACGAATCTGAAAAGGTATTTGCTGCAGGATTTATTCCAAAATCCATGAGTACATTGCTTTCATCTGTTGAGACTAGTATGCTCGACCTCCCGACCTGTTCAGCGCCGCCGAGAAAGGTTAGAGTAATATTCTCAGTCTTAAAAAGTGGTCTTCTGAAAATCCTCTCTCCAACTTCACGGAGTATTTTAAACCTGTCTTCAGCACTCTGGTTGAAAACATACATTACTTGTGGGATAACAGTCGTGCTCAAAGGCGGGATCTTTATTACAACTGGTTTCCAACCTGTTTTAACCAGTATTTCATTGAGAATCTTTTCACCGAGCTCTTCGACAACATCTGGGTTCCTTACTGAAACAAGAACTTCTCCAAAAACATCGTTAAACACTACTGCTTCTAAACCCGCTTTATGGGGAATAAGCTCCCTTATAGCCTTCTCCGTTTCCTCTTTTGATGCTCTAGCCGATGCAGCAGGTCTTACAATTATCCTCTTCCTAAGCTGTTTTGCAACTTCTGCAAGGACCTGCTGTCCACTAACGAGGAAATCAAGGTTCTCCACGTAAACCGCTATGCTGGGCCCTTCCATTTCTATGCCAACTATCTTCGCATCCCTTGGTATTTTCTCGAAAATTACCTCTTTAATACTGCTTTCAGAGCTCATGATGGTTTACATACCTCGTCTTCTCCTCGGGTCCAAGCTCCCTACAACCTTTCGAATCAACAATCATGACTTCGAAATCATTACCGGTTGCTGTATCCCTCTGCATTGCTGCTAGTATCGCTTTGATGGCTATGGGTATAGCTGAAGATGTGTCTATAGGCATTTTGAGCTCAGCTTCCAAGTAGCCAAGTGCAACTGGAGAACCTGACCCCGAGCCTGCGAAAACTTCTTTTGAAAATCCGCCTAGGGGATCAAGCACGTAGAGGCTGGCGCCATCCCTATCATAACCTCCTATCATAAGCTGTATGTAAAGCGGGGCCATTCTTGTGGAAGAGAGTATTATTGAAGCTATGTTAGCAGCAGCCTTAACAGGTATGTTTACGCCTCTCTCAAGCTTGTACATCCTGGCTTCCCACTGCAGTGATGCTATGAGTGCTTGTGCATCAGCCACGCCCCCGGAGATGGTTGCAGCTATATAATCATCTATCTTCAGAATCTTCTTCCCCCTCTTATGAGCTATGAAATAATACCCTTGAACGACCCTCGTATCTGAGGCAAATATAACTCCGTCTCTGCAAGATATTCCGACCGTAGTGGTTCCCCAGGTGGGGGAAACGTTTCCTGCTCTACCTAACTTAGTAAAGCTCTCCAAACCTCTTAACACCTCTAGAACCCAGACCGAATTCTTCAGGGAAAGGCTTAAAGATAAACCTTTCCCTGAAACTGTACCAGGCTATTGAGATATAAGAGTAGGCATGTGATAAATCTTCCCAGGCGTATAATACTGGGAGAGGGGGCCGTCGATGAGCTCGGCTCCAGTATAAAGGAAATGGATGTGAAAAGGATTATTATTCTAATGAGCAAAACCCCCCTAAGGCTGCTTGGTGATAGGTTAAGGAAGATACTTGCTGGAAGCGGCTTCCCATTCAAGATGGTGCTAGTGGGGAGTGGAGACTCTTTCTCGGAGGCTAGGAGAATCGAGAAAATGCTCTCTCTTAAAAGTAAGGGAGAGAAGGCGGTTATCGTAAGCGTTGGAGGAGGGAGGGTTATAGATGCTGGTAAGATCGTAGCTTGGAAAAACGGCTTGGGATTCATAAGTATTCCAACAGTCCCTTCTCACGACGGGATTGCAAGCCCCTTAGCCTCAGCACCTAGAGGTAAAAGAAGGTACTCCTTCTACACCGTCATGCCGTCCGTAATAATAGGAGATTTCTCTATTCTTGCCGACGCGCCCGACAGGTATTTTGGCTCAGGCGTAGGCGACCTTGTGGCGAAATATACCGCGGTGAGAGACTGGCGCCTATCACACTCGCTTAGAGGAGAGTACTACGGCGAATACGCTGCAAGCCTCGCAGAGAGTATTGCGGAGAGGATTATGAAGTGTGCAGACGTTATTGCAAGCGATAAGTTTGAGGGGGCAAGCATACTGATCGAAGCACTCATACATTCAGGCGTTCTCATAGGGATAGCTGGAAGTAGCAGACCGTGCAGTGGTTCAGAGCATCTCTTCAGCCACGCACTCGACCTCGTAGCGGAGCATCCTGCTTTACACGGCGAGCAGGTGGGTATTGGGACGATAATGATGAGCAAGCTTCACAACTGCGACTGGATGAGGGTGAGGGAAACTTTATCAACTGTCAAGGCTCCCGTCACAGCTAAGGATATCAATGTGTCTGAAAAAAAGATAATTGAGGCACTGACCATAGCACATACTATAAGGCCTGAAAGATACACCATCTTGGGAGACAAGGGTTTGACTAGAAAGGCTGCCGAAGAGCTTGCTAAAAGCACGATGGTAATATAGGTTTTGAAAATGAGCAAGTATAGTTACCTAAGCCGTGGAATGAAGACTGGAAGCCTCTTCACCTACACTGGTGAGGCATATGAATGCACACGGTGCAGCAGTAGGAAGCTATGCCATAGTGCGTTGAGCATAGGCCTCACATACAAGATTGTAAAAATGACAGGTGGCGAAGGCATATACTGTATGCTCAGAGGCGACGAGGCTGTTCCCTACGAAGTTTCTCTTGAACCAATAGTCTTAGTCGCCTCTTCTGGGAGGATTAGAGAGGGGGCAGTGACGGAGCTTAACCTTGACGACTCCTTATGTAAGACAGATTGCGGGATGGTGGAAGAGTGCCCCATTTTATTCAATGCACTCATCGCTAACCGTAGAGTCAGAGTGATAGAAGTAATCGGCACTTTCAACTGTCCTGAAAGGAAGCTAGTTCTGATTAAGGCTGAAATTCTAGAATAGGGAGTCTAGGAAGGAGTGTTCTCTTCAGCAGTCTTGCTCTTTGGCTCTTCGGGAATTGCAAAAACATCTATAAACCTGACTGCCTTAACACCTTTTATTATTCCTACAATATCTTCAAAAACAGCCTTCTTAATCTGTTGAATATCCTCGGAGAGCAGGACTTTATTCGGAAGCCTCACAGTGACAGTATCCCCCTCCACTTCCACGAGGATTTCTTCAATAGAGGCCTCCGGAAGCCTCCTGTTGACGAGATACTTCACTTTCTCTACATCCTCTTCTAAGACTTTTACTACTTTAAACTTGTATATGAGTGTCTTACCTGCTAGCGGAGGGTTAAAATCAACTTGGATTCTGCCTCCACTAATGTTTCTGACGACGCCTATCCTATTATCTACCTCGACTAGTGCACCTGGAGTAAGCTCTTGAGGCTTTGAGAACCTCCTTGCAGCATAGGTTTTAACCTTGTTAGGATCCCTAAAGCCGTATGCCTTCTCCGGAGGTATTTCGACGGTTCTTTCTACACCTACCTCGCTTTTCAGCAATTCTTCTTCCCAGCTTTCTAGAACCCACTTCCCGCCTAAGTAAACCAACTTGGGAGAATACTTCTCGCCTTCCCTGTAGATCAACGCTTTCTTCGCATCCTCCTCTATTGTCGTCTCTATGACGCTACCGGTCTCTTTCACGGTGAGGGTGTAGTCGACGAGTATGAGCGATCCCGGCTCCATTCTTAAGAACCGGCTTGTAAAACAGTTTATAAATGCTCCTCCAGCCTTAAAAAGCCTCGTCGGAAGCTGCTAAAGCTCTTATTCTCTCAATGCCTTGGATTTCCTTTATGTACTCAAATACTTTAGCGGGAACCAGCTGGCTCCAGTCCTCGCCTGAAAGTATCCTCCTCCTTATCTCTATGCCGGAGTATTTCTCTCTCTCAAGGTATGGTATGGGCCTTACTTCGTAACCTGCCTCGGTGAAAAGCCTCCTCGTAAAAGGCTGATTAGTATAAACCACTTCAAAAGGAGGCGACATGGCTTCAACCATCCGGACCCAGAGGAAGTGCATGCTCGGTACGTCAGGAACACCAGTTACTACGCATCTGTCACTATCTATCCCAGCCTCCTCGAAGGCGAGGCGTAGCATTTGAAGCCTTTCCCCGAATGTGAAAGGATTATCCTTCTCATGGCTTGTCAAAGAACTTCCTATAGCTATGATAACACAATTGTGGTTTGAAAGAATATACTTTATGGCATGCACATGGCCCCTGTGAACGGGCTGGAAACGGCCG
Source organism: Thermoproteota archaeon (assembly GCA_038867695.1). Taxonomy (GTDB): domain Archaea; phylum Thermoproteota; class EX4484-205; order EX4484-205; family JAAOZP01; genus JAAOZP01. Next base: position 62,614 of record JAWBXT010000001.1, on the reverse strand, counting down.
ATGTAGAGAGGATTCTTATCCATCCCTAATCCCCCTACCCTCGTTTAGAGTATTGATAAACATTAGTCTCCAATCCTATTCTGCTTAAAACCTACTCCGTTAACTCTATAACCGCCAGGGGAGCCTACTTCACCATTTACTTCAAACCTGACAGGTAAGAAAAGCTCTACAAGTCTTATAGTCGTCAAAGTATGCAGCGTAACCTCATGGGTCCTTAGCGCTGAAACACCCTCTGCTAGGGCCGCATATACTACAAGCTGATCAGCTAGGTTCTTGTCTACTGGAGCCTTATGCTTAACTTGTCTGATAAACTCTGCAGCAGCCTCGCCGCCAACCTTCTCAGAAGGCTTACCCTTCTCTCCAAGGGCGCTTGATGCAAACACAGCATTATTCTCTAGTCTTCCGATTATCAATATTCCGCAGCCAGGGTCTAATGGGGCATTACGCTCCCCTCCGCTCATAATCTCGTATTCAACCAGCGGCTCGATGCCAAATTCTCTTTTTAGCAGGGAAGATGCTGAGCCGGCGATCCTTTCAGCCACGTGCCCCGGCAGTCTGGAGCTGTATACAAAAATTTTAACGCTCTTCAGTCCCGGGAAATCAGTGAGGTCAAACGGCTTCAGGCTTTTAACAGGTCTTGATTTGAATCGCACTATCCCCCCACCTCTAGGGTAGAATCCTCTGCGTTCAACTTTTATTTCAACATCATAATCCATTCTGGAAAGGGTTTCTGCTAAAACTTCTCTCACATAGTCTATGGGTGGTGCTCTAGGGTTATCAGTGCCTCCTTTAAGAATCAGATTAGCCTCCCTAGGGTTGAAAGCCAAGACAGGCATTATTGCTTGAAGAACCAGAGATATGCTTCCAGCGGTCCCAACATCAAGTTCAATATCGGAGGCCCTAACCTCGCCCGGTGTAAAAAATATCTGCTTAGAGCCGACCTCCAGCCCCTCAACCCTGCTTCCAGTCAGCCTCGCTACAGCTTTTACAGCTGCAAGGTGCTGCGGCCTTAAGCCAGGGTTTGAACGCTTAGCCCTAATGTTAAAGACTCTGACGGGCTTTTTCAAGAGTGCTGAAAGAGCTACAGCAGTCCTTAAAACCTGTCCTCCGCCTTCCCCCATGGAGCCATCTATCTCGAGCAATCCAGCCATCGAGGCTGAAGCCCCAATCCTTCGATAAAAGCTTATTTCTGACCCTGACTATGATGAAGTAAAGGTGATTTGCAGGATATGGGTGAGATAGTTCCAGGTGCAACAGTTGTTGGATTAGTTTACGACACCGGTGTGATACTCGGGGCTGATAGGAGGGCGGCATACGGCACCTTTGTAATCGGGAAGTCGGTTAAGAAGCTTTTTCAAATAACTCCGCGAATAGGTCTAGCCTCCGCAGGGTTAATATCGGATGTTCAAACGATAGTGAGGGAGCTTAACTATCATGCTAGAATGTTCAAGTATAATACTTCGAGAGAAATAACTGCGAAGGCCCTTTCAAAACTGTTATCTAACATTCTTTTCGCAAACAGGCTATTCCCTCTTATAACGCAGACACTCATAGGTGGATTCACCTTCGACACTCATGGAATATACGTGCTCGATGCGTTGGGCTCCGTAATAGAGGATAAGTATGCTGCTGCAGGAAGCGGGACTGAGATAGCTCTCGGAATATTAGAGGCAGAGTATAAGGATGGTATGAGTATGAGCGAGGCGAAAAGCCTTGCGTTGAAAGCGATAAGGACAGCATTGGAAAGAGACTCTGCTAGCGGCAACGGTATAGACCTATTGATAATAGATAAGACAGAAACGGTTGAAGAAAACTATCTTGGCTGAAAGCTTAACAACTAAGCTTAGGTTTTCCGACGAGGCAGTTTTTAGAAACTACTTAAGGCCTTTTTCATTCTCCTGGCTTGAGAATATAGTTGGGGGCTTAAAAGATTATTGAATAGGATTAAGAGAGATGGCGGAAGATCATGGTGACTTGAAGGCTATTGCAAAGTCATATAGTGAGCTGAGGCTGCAGATAATAATGGGGCTCAGGAGAATGAATGAATACTCCAAGATACTGTTCAAAGCATTCCTAGAATATGTAGAAAAGAGGAGGAGAGAAAACTTGGAGCTTCACATCCTTCTGAACGATTTCCTAAATGAACTTGCTTTAAGCAAGGATGACCGAGGAACCAGAATATCCTTGGCCAGAAGGTTTTACATGCTTATTGAAAAGCATTTTCGGACCACTTGCCAGCAGACGAGCCTTGTGCAATATTTGGAAAACCATTAGCGATATATATGACGGAAGGATGAGTAAGAACATTATTACGCTTATATAAGCAGCGATTTAATGAATAACAATAATGCTTAAGCCTCTGGACTAGAAGTTTACTATTCAACATTAGAATCAGGAATACGAGTGTTAAGGAAGATATCACTAATACAATGGATACTGCAAAATATGGTTCTACAGATAAGTTAATGAAAAACTGGATGTCTTTGTGCATTAACCATGGCAGAAACGGGACTACTAGTGCAAGCAACATTAAGGCTGGTGTTGCCAGCTTATCATATCTCTCAGGCAAAGATATTGGGAGTTGCTTCTTACCCTTGACCATAACATATGCCGAAATCATGGTAATGAAAAGCTGTATGGAATGAGCCAGGGGTAGGGTCGAAGAAGAGAGTGAAAAACGTAGGCCGAACTCCTCCCATGAGAATGGTGCCAATAGTGGGACAGTATTATCAACAAAATCCGCTACGATATGAGACGTGAGTGCCAGGAAATATGGGGCTGCTTTACGCCTGTACTTGGCTAAAAATGGTACAGAAGCTAGCACCAGCAGTGAAGGCGAATGGGTTACTCCATGATGCCCAAACGGTGTGCCGAATGGTAGTGGAGATATGTAATCAACGTCAGGTACTGCCCCAAGTATGGCTGCGAGTACCCCATCGTGAGGCTCCCTATTCTTTAGCATTTTCAAGGAAATGTAAGCGACGAGGTATCCTGCCAGAGCGTGAACTGGGCCAATCATCGGTCAGATGCCCTTAGGGTCGCCCCCGAGGACATAAATAATTTGCGTTGAAACCAAAAATATCCAAGGTTGGAGGCAAGAGATAATGTTGAAAAATGCATAATAGACACTAAAAGGAGGATGTAAAAATAAAAAGCGTTTAAAACTGAAACTATTTAGCTTCGAAAGGAACCTTCTCAGGAATCTCCGTAACGATGCCTGCGGCGATAGTCATGCCCATGTCTCTGATTGCAAACCTACCCAACTGGGGGAACTCAGAATATACTTCAATCGCAATAGGCCTTAAGGGCCTAAACTTCACGATAGCGGCGTCACCGGTTTTCAGGAAATCAGGCTTCTCCTGAATAACCGCGCCAGTACGAGGATCAATCTTCTTCTGAAGCTCCTCGAAAGTGCAGGCAACCTGCTCAGTATGCACGTGGAGCACAGGAGTATAGCCGGCGGCGATAGCAGTAGGATGCCTAATAACAATAATCCTGCCTACGAAAGACTTAGCAACAGTCGGCGGGTTATCAGGATAACCCATAACCATGCCCCTCCTCAACTCCTGTTTAGAAACACCCTTAATGGCCATACCGACATTGTCACCGGGCTCCGCCTTCTCAAGCTGCGTGTGATGCATCTCAATAGTCTTCAACTCAACAATCTTATCCAGAGGCCTGATAACAACCCTAGTATTAGGCTTCAACACACCGGTCTCAACCCTGCCAGCGGGAACAGTGCCAACACCAGGAATAGTGAAAACCTGCTGAAGCGGAATCCTCAAAGGCTTGTCAACAGGCCTAGGCGGAGGCTGAAAAGCGTCAAGAGCCTCAATCAAAGTAGGACCCTTGTACCAAGGCATCTTATCACTAGGCTTAACAAGATTATCGCCAGTCCAGCCGCTAATAGGAATAATCGGAATCGGGTTCTTCTCAAGATTGAAACCAATACGCCTCAGCAAATCCTCAACATTCTTCTTAACCTCGTTAAACCTATCCTGGCTCCAGTTAACAGAAGGATCATCCATCTTGTTAACACCGATAACAATCTGCCTAACGCCGAGGGTAAACAGCAGGAAAGCATGCTCAGTAGTCTGACCCTCAGGACTCGTACCAGCCTCAAACTCACCCTTCTTCGCAGAGATAATCAGCAAAGCACTATCAGCCTGGCTAGCACCAGTAATCATATTTTTTACGAAGTCACGATGGCCAGGAGCATCAATAATAGTGTAGTAATATTTCTTAGTTTCGAACTTTACGTATGCTGCGTCGATGGTTACACCACGCTCACGCTCCTCCTTCAGCTTGTCCAGGACCCACGCGAACTTGAAAGTATCGCCCAGACCAGTCTTGGCAGACTCTGCTTCAAGCTCCCTCATCTTCCTCTCGTCAACGTAGCCAGTCAAGTAAAGCAAGTGACCAGTAGTTGTGCTCTTCCCGTGATCCACATGTCCGCAGACCACGAGATTCAAGTGTGGTTTGCTTGACGAACTCATTTCTTTTTTCCTCCTTGCTGTCCCAATAGCTTCATGGAGGGATATTTAAGGTTTAAGGCGTTTGAAGGATGGAAAAGGCTTTGTTAAAGGCTATTTTAATCCCTATGGTATGTTAACCAATAGTCCCAATCATTTTTCACCTCTTGCAGCATCCTCTTTAGAGTTACTTCTTTTTCCTGTTCTCAGATTTAGTCCGGAGACATTTACCAAGTTAGGTTTTGTTCCTCTTTTTATCTAAGATCCTATTAGAAGGATAATATGCGAAGAATAGAGGAAAGAATTATTTCTGCGATAACTGTTGCGAGGATACCGCTGATGAAAGCCACTCAATTCGGATGACGTTCAATAAAACTCTTGGCTTCAGCAATCGATGGTTTAGGTATTGGGACACGGATTCTAATTGGAGATGCGTATAATGAGATTAAAGCATCCTCAGTTTCACGCAAGAATCTTGGATTATTTTCTGCTTCTAATCGAGAAATTTTTTCCTTGTTCATTCATAAAGTTTATAGGAGTGGGTATATGCTTTGACGCTTCTCTTAAAAACAAAACTAAGCGTACTGGACATGGGTGAGCTGGATTGGCTAAGTGGTCTAAGATATTATTAATCATGGCCATGGTCTTCATCGTATTTGAATGGCTCGCATTTCCAGAGGAACCACTTACCGAGAAGCTGGTTGAATCAATATTCATAATATCTATTTTGGGAACAATAGCATGGTGGGTAAAGAGACGGGAGGAGAATTAAAAGTGAATAAGAAGAGAATAGAAACACTAGTATATGCTAAAGAGAAAAGACGAAGAAATATGGAATATATTAAATAAGTTTCAGTAGACTCAAGAGAAAAGAAATAATGGCAAATATAAATGCTGTTAGTTCAAGCCAATTTTCTGACAACCATTTTTGAATTACTGGTTAAAATAGTTGACTAAAATAAGTTAACCTTTTTGGGAGAGGATCGATACCTAAGTGACTTGCTAGGAAACTAAAAATTCTGAAAAAGCTGGAAATATGTATTTCCTGATTGAGTTTAAGAGCTCTATAATCGCGATTTTTCATAATTTTGTCCCTGATCTCAAATATTAAGGATGCTATCGCTGGCTACTTAGCTAGCTTGAAGAAGCATGATGAACCGATTCCTCCATCCATAGAAGAAGAGCTGGTTGAAGTTAATGTCTAAGCTGCCAGTAGTCTCCGGTATGGATGTTGTTAAAGCACTTTCTAAAATCGGTTACTAAATTGACCATCAGACTGGAAGCCACATAATTCTAAGGCAGAAAGAGAAGCCTCATCGAAGGATAACCGTGCCGAAACATAGGGAAATAACCAAGGGAACACTAAGAGCAATCATAAGGCAAGCAGGCTTAACAGTCGAAGAGTTCATAAAGCTCCTTTAATTTTAATCCTTTAGATAATACTCTATATCATTTAACATACATTCCGGTCTGAACCGTTCTTTAAGCGACTCGATGACGTAAAGCCTCCACCAAAATATTCTCTAAAAAAATGGTAATCAACATCTGCAATTAGAGAAGAGAGGCATGGATTTCTTATCTCCACAACACTTTTAGCTAAACCGCTTCGAATGCTTAAAAGCCTTATGACACATTACTTAAAATAGATGGGTGCGAGGGCGCTTCATAGAGTCCATATAAATCTGGAAATTGAAATTAACCGGAAAAGCAGACTCTAGCACGTAGTACGCCATCTTCTTTTTGATTATAAAAGATTGAAGGGAGGAAGGATTAGCTGATTTAAAGAGGGGTTGAAGTGAATTTGAAAAAGAACTTTAAATAATTCATGGTAGATGAGAAAATATTAATATGAGACTGTATAATGTCGTTTTTCGACATAATGTTCTACTATATGTAGATAAGAATTTGAAACATGCCTTATTGCTTAAAAAACAACATTTTGATGTGTTTTTAATAGTAATGTAATTTGTTTAATTTACAGATGTATACATCAGAAATGTTACTTTCCATATAAAATAAAATAGTCCACAAGATATAAATAGAGGATTCTCTTCCTAAAAGTTGAAATGATCAGCAAAATAAACGTTTGGGACAGAATAAGGATTAGGCCTCCTATATGCTATCTGCCTCCTATGTGGGAAATAATTGTTAGCAATAGGATAGATCCTGTGCAAGCTGGAAAAACACTTCCACTATTTGACCCTGACCCGGAGCCAATATTAATGGAAAAATACTTTAAAGCTAGAATAGAGCTGGTAAAAACTCTTGTCAGAGAAGGGAAGCTTGATTCCAGAATAGGGGAAGCCGCTATTCAACATTTTGAAACCCATCTTAAGGAGCTCGAACCCCTTCGGAAGTAAGTATGAAGGTCGCTGTACTCGAGGTTGCATACTCCTGCAACCTATGCTGTAAGTTCTGCTATAATCCGTGGCGGGCTACAAAGGCGCAACGATACCCTCGGAAGAAGGTACTCCCACCAAAGGATTTTTTTACTATAATCGACAAGCTTAAAGAATGGGGTGTAGATAATCTTGCTTTCTCTGGTGGAGAACCTCTTCTAAACCGAAATATATTTGAGATAGCGCGATACTCGAAGGATCAGGGTTTCAAGAATTCTCTTTTAACAAACGGACTTCTTTGCGCGAAGCTGGCAAAGGAGATAGCAGAGAACTTTAGGGTCGTGCAGATTTCTATTCACGGCTTGCAGCAAACGCATGAAAAGCTTACGGGAGTAAATGGTAGCTTCAATAGAGCTTTGGAGGGGATAGTAGCGCTTATGGATTATAGTGTATCCATGTCAGCAGTAATCGTTGTTAATCGTCTAAATCTGCGTGATCTTAGGGATACGATAGCTCTAGTTGCTTCAATGGATATGAATTCTGTGTTGATTAACAGGTTTCTTCCTGGGGGCAGAGGATTAAGAAATGCGCAAAGTCTAAGCCTAAAGGAGAAAGAGTTAGTGGAGATGCTGAACATAGTTGAGGAGGCGTGTGAAGAATACGGGATTGCGCCATTCGTAGGTACACCCACACCTCCATGTCTTGAGGGATTGAGAGAGTATAAGTTTCTTCTAAAGGAAGGGTGCATGGCAGGAAAGGATCTTCATTGCGCAATAGATCCCTCTGGAGGATTGAAGGTTTGTAATCATTCTCCAGTGGTTCTGGGTAACTGCCTTGAATCAGATCCTAAAGAACTCTATGAAACATCAGAATACGTGAGGGGCTTCAAAGAGTTGCGCTATACCCCTGAGATGTGTGAAGGCTGCCCCAAACTTGAAAAATGCAAGGGCGGATGCAGAGAAGCAGCCCACGTACTCTTCGGCGACATAAAGGCACCAGACCCCATATTTTGTCTCTAAACCGAAACAATTAAATCAGAAACCTATGTAAGAAGACAAATACCCCTAGGGTTATCTGTAAGGGTTCAGGGGATTAAAGGGCCTCTCGTGGAAAGCGAGCTCCCCCAAATGCAGGGAATTCGAGAGAAAGATAACGGTCCTACTTAAACAGGGTTGGCGGGGGGAGAGCGGATGGGAAACAGGTTTAGGAAGACCCGTAAGAGCAGTAGGGAAAGTTATTAGCTTCACTATGCAAGCCTGAAACAGTAAACGGGACATGGTGGCTAGTCATGATAGGGTCGGTTCACGCTCTCGCAGGATACTTAGTTACCTACGCTGCTCTAACAAGGCTTAGGAGCAACGGGCCTCGCGACGGAGTGCTTGCAACCATGCTTGGCGTAGCTCCCGACATTGACTATGCTTTCCCACTTTCGTTCGGCACGCCTTTCGGACACCACGGGCTGACTCATTCACCATCATTACTGGTTCTGGTTTCCACACCCTTTTTCGCCAAGCACAGGTTGAAGGCTTCACCGTATTTCTTGGCGCTCATGCCGCATATCATGCTTGATTCTATACCATAGTGCTCTGGCCCACAGTGCTTTTTTCCATCCGTGAAATGATTCTCGCTACCCTCCCTTTTCTCCTCAACTCTTCGATGTTGGATACTCCGGCGTAGCCCATTGCTGCCCTTATTCCTGCTGCGAATTCGCTTATTACTGAAGATACGTCTCCGCGATAGGGCACCCAGATCTCAGTGCCTTCGGGTATTTCTTTCGCCAGCGTTGCATATCTATCCAACGCCATTCTCTTCTGCCTCGCCGACTGGCTGCCCATGCCCCTGTGCAGCTTGAAGTATTTGCCGTTTATTATGGTCATAGGGCTCGGGCTCTCCTTGCAGCCTGCTAAAACATATCCCAACATGGCGCAGGATGCTCCTAAGGCTATTGCTAGCGCAACATCCCCTGGGTTCCTAACTCCTCCGTCTGCAATCACCGGTACTTTCAAACCAAGTTCTTCAAGGGCGTCTGCAGCCTGGGCTACTGCGAAGAGCGTGGGTGCTCCCGCTCTAGTAATCTCCGTCGTTATACATGCTGAGCCGCTTCCAATCCCCACCCTAAGCCCGGCGACACTTTCTATTCTGGATACCGAGTCCAGTACTCCCTGCTTGGTACCCAGGCTCCCGACTATAATGTCTATGGCCACTTCCTTCACAAGCTTCCGCGTTGCTTCTATAACGTTCCTATTATGGAAGTGTGCGACATCTATTACTAGAGCATCTGCATGCTTAGCCAGCATCTTGGCCCTGTCGATGTCGAACGGGGATACTGCTGCAGCAACCCTCAGTCTACCCTCAGAGTCTCTAGTAGCCTCCTTATACTCTCCTCTGAGCGCCACATCCTTGTAGGTTATTAGTCCAACGAGCCTCTTGTTATCATCTACAACCGGCAGCTTCTCAACCCTATGCATTTTCATTAGCTCCACAGCCTCCTCGGGAGTGACGCTTGGGCTTGCTACTACTACATCCCTAGTCATAGCTTCCTCAACCCTTATCGAGGGATTTGCAAACCTCACATCTCTTCCGGTTATTATCCCGATCAGCCTATTGCCCTCAACAACGGGGAGCCCCGATATCTTGTGTCTCCTCATTATTTCAGCAGCTTCTCCTACAGTAGCCTCCTTGTTTATCGTTATCACATCTCTGATTATGAAAGACTCTGCCCTCTTCACTGCTTTAACCATCTCCAGTTCCTCCTCTGCGGAGCAGTTCCTATGTACGACGCCGATTCCACCGTGTCTCGCGAGCGCTATTGCCATTTCAGACTCGGTTACAGTATCCATCGGTGAAGAGACAAGGGGGATGTTTATCTGGATGTTTTTCGAAAACATTGTTCTCAGGCCTATCTCCCTGGGTTCGATTTCTGAAAAACCAGGTAGTAGGATAACTTCTTCAAAATTGAAAGCAGTCTCCGCCTTTTCAAACTTCTCTTGGAACGCCCCCATATTCAATTATTCCGGGGCTCTGATTATAAGCTTTTCACCAAGGGTATTGAGAACCCTGTAGAAGGCTGACAGGATTGCTCTAGGGTTTAACGCGAGGCTTCGGCGTGCCTCTCAAGCTCCTTCTTCCTAGAGACTGCGTAACTGGAGTCGTCATTGTTAGCGGCGTTGATTATTTCTTCGGCGAGTGCCTCAGCTATCGTCTTCCTGTTTTTAAAACTCTTCATCTTAGCTCCATCCACGATGTTTCTTATCGCAAGGTCTACTCTCCTACCCGGCGAAATGTCTACAGACTGGTAGTAGACTATGCCGCCGTAGCTTACTCTAGTAGTGTCTTCCCTCGGGGCAGAGTTTACGAGTGCTTCAACGAGAATCTCTACAGGGTTTCTGCCTGTTTGAAGGCTTATTATTTCGAAAGCATCCTTAACGATGTTTATTGCCTTCGCCTTCCTACCTCCTGCTCTAGCCGTCTGTGCTACCCTGTTCACTAAGCGCTCGACAATATTAACATTATACTTCCAGAATTTCTTCTTCTCATGTCTACCTCCAGAATGCGGGATTCTCACCGGTCTGAGGCTAATCACCTGGGCTAGCCCAGGATCCCTTACCTCTATCCCTTCGAAACCCCATTTGTCAAATACCTTACACTCTATGCTAGGCTTAGCCAAGCTGGACACAGCCTACAGCTAAGCTTATAAAAGTTTTACCTCGTCGGCTTCTGCTTCTTCCCCCTTAGAAGCGCATCTAGAGAAACGCCGTTGACGCTTATGACCTTATACCTTACTCCCGGGATGTCCCCCATGGATCTGCCTAATGTGCCCCCTATCCCTGCGATAATGACCTCATCCCTTTCGTTTATGAAGTTTAAAGCCCCATCCTCTGGGACGAAAGCCGTTATCTCCTTCCCGTTCTTTATCAACTGGACTCTCACACACTTTCTCACCGCGCTGTTAGGCTGCTTGCTCGCTATTCCGACCTTCTCCAAGACTATTCCCCTAGCCATGGGAGCTCCTTCAAGCGGGTCATAGAGCTCTTTAAGCCTTAAAACCCTCTTAGTATAATACCTAGAGCTCCATCTAAACTTTTTACGTATGAGTACCAGTTTCCTGGCTGCGAATTCTCCTTTCCCCATACTGAAGCCTCGTTTGAGAAGGTACTTATTAAGCTTCCTGGTTCAGCGTATTTTAACGTCGCTTACGCCAAAATACCTTTTGGCAACTTCTCTTATACCCTGTATTCTGAAACCGTTTTTACCTATTGCTCTTCCCTTATCCATATCGTTAACGGTCACATAGGCTACTCTTCCGCCTTTGGTCCCATTATTAATCTGTATGTTAAGCACCTTAACGGGGTGGAGAGCTTGCCTAAGGAAGGTTTCAACATCATCATAGAGTCCCATTACGTGCACTTCTCTACCTATTCTCTTTGAAAAATGCTGGAGCAGGATCCTGCAACTATTCTTGATCCTTTCAAAATCCTCAGGTTTAAGTATGAAGAAGACTGTTTTATCATTGTTTGCTATTAGACAGTCTACTACTCTTGCTCCGGTTGCATTTTCGAAGAAACCGATATAGCTTAATTCTTGATTCGACCAACTTGTTTTCACATCGCTCCTACTCGACATTTCTACTTATGTTCCTCCAGTATCTTCGATTCCCCTTGATTTACTATTCCTAAGACAGCAACCGGATATTTTAAGCTTAACGCCTTTCCTAATGATACTCGAGAGCCCTCATAGACTATTGACGGAGTTTTTGAAAGCTCTAAAGCGTTTTTAAGCATCCTCAAATAAGGCTCCGGCAGTTTTGAGACGTATATTACTCCTTCCAGTTTTCCTCTTAGAACGAGTCTGTAAACTTCATTGAAACCAGTTACAAAGACACCAGTTTTAGCAAGAAGCTCAAGCCTGCTGCTTAACGAAGTTTTCTCGGACATCCTCAGCACCCTCCCTGCCCCTCGTAAAACCTCCTATATCAACATATACCTTGACCATCCCTGTTCCAGCGTAAATTTCCGAGCCTGCGAGAACTCTCTCAGTCATACCGAGTAGCTTATCCTCCATCCCTGCTACAGCCCCCTCAACGAGGACTTGAACAGCCCTCTCGAAAGCGGCTTTAGCCAGAATACTCTGTTTGCTTCCACTTACCCCGTGTCTGCCTATCTGCTTCACAGTTCCATCTTGGGTCATTGCACTCGCAACGAGTGAGAGATGTCTCCAATCAACGTCCAAGCCCTGTTCATTCAGAGTCTTCCACATCTCGTTTATTAAGGCTGCTCTTGCCGCCTCTATGCCAAGTACTTCAGCGATTTCATGGATATCGTTGCTTATAGTCTTGGTGTAATCCACCTCAGGAATATTGAAGGCCTCCAATAGATTGCTCCCCTCTGTTATTATACAGTATTCATTATTCTCCTCCTTTAAGAGAACCCCCTTGACTCCAGTTATGCCACTCACGGGAGTCTTCCTTATCTTAGTCTCGAGTTTCTGCGAGTCGTTTCTAATGGGTATTTCAAAGCTGCCGTCGCTTTTAACGTTAAACTTCAGGTTCAGTGCCTTAAGTACTTTTTGTATATCGTCTTCAGAAAGCCCTCTTTCTGCCAACCATTCTTTAACAGGGTGTATGACGAGGTAATCATGCGCAGTAGTTGATTTCAACCCTATTCTGGCAACGTCCTCGATTGTCGTATAAACCATCTTCCTAGCGACTCTAAGTGCCCTGCTATAATCCTTGTTATAGGGGCTTTTTAGATAGACGGTCATCATCGGCGTCTTCGGCGTCTTCCTAGCATCAAGAAGTTCGATAAGCCTCGGTAACCCTAGAGTTACGTTCGCCTCTCTGACACCAGCGTAGTGAAAAGTTCTGAGGGTCATCTGAGTCCCAGGTTCTCCTATGGATTGTGCTGCGACGATTCCAACGCTCTCGCCGGCTTCCACGAGCGCCCTCTTATACTCTTCAACTATTCTCTCCACAACTTTCCTAGCGGCTGATGCTGGGAGACGCTTAGAGACTATAGCGTGGAAAGCCTCCTTCTTGATGCTGGTTGGGAGTATCCTGCCGTGCTCTTCAATCATCTTCTTAACAGCCTGTTTACTCGCTGGATTTCCCTTCTTCGGCAAAGATAATGAGTATTCCTCCACTATCCTGAAGGCGTCGACAGACTTCCCATGGTCGCTCTTTGAAGGGTCTACACCGTCTTCACCGTATATTATGTCGATAATATTGCCGTAGGAGTCTCTTACGGTTCCATCGTACTCTACCCTGAGAGATTCTAGGGCATGTATCAGCCTGCGCTGTAGATATCCGCTCTGCTGAGTCCTGACTGCAGTATCAACAAGAGACTCCCGCCCGCTCATGGAGTGGTAGAAAAGCTCTATGGGTGAAAGGCCTTGGTAATAATTGGATTTTATGAATCCTCTTGCAAGCGGGCCTAGGTCCCCCCTATGGAAATGGGGTAGAGGCCTCTCAAAATATCCTTTGAAGATTCTCTTGCCCCTTAAAGCCTGCTGCCCTAGACAACCGGATATTTGACCAACGTTAAGGTCCGAGCCCCTTGCCCCCGTCTTGGTCATAACAACCATGCTGTTATCCATTCCTAGTGACGATGAAACGAGGCTACCTACTTTACTCCTAACATTTGAAAGAGCATCCATTATGTAAGCCTCCAGGCTTTCTTCTTCACTCATACCTGGAATTCTCTTTATCCTGCCTCTCTTCCAGTCTTCAAGCAGTTTCTCCACCTCAATATCCGCCTGATCTACCTCCCTTTCAACTCGCTCCTGAACGTCTCTAGGCAGTTCTACATCCCGGTAACTGAAGCTAAAGCCTCTTAATAGAATAAACTCCCTAACCATTTTCTCGAACGAGGATAGGAATCTATGGCCCTCCTCAAGCCCGTACTTCTTTATTATCCTATGTAGGATTGTATCCGCTTTCTCAGCGCCTATTGAAGCCTTATCGATAACTCCAGATATTATTTTACCGTTCTTTATTACTATTTCCGCCTCCTCTTTGCTTGCTGTACTTCCTACACTGGTTTTGCCAACGTAGTTGAAGTCTCTCCTGAGCAGAAGACTGACCGCCTGCCTGCCTGACCATAGGGGTTCTGGCGTTTTAACCTCGGGCTCTGGGAGATCCCCCTCATAACCTGCAGCATACAATATTCTCGTAAACTCTTCCTTAGTGAGATAGGTGTCTTTTCTAGTTAGGAGGTAGGCCCCTGTTATGAAATCTCTTATAGCTCCCATTATCGGTGCGCCATACCTCGGAGTAAGGTAATGGTTTTTGACTCCTAACAACATACTTGTTTCTACAGAGGCCTCGATGCTCTGTGGAACATGGAGGTTCATTTCATCCCCGTCGAAGTCAGCGTTATAGGGCGGACAGACGCTGGGGTTCAGTCTGAAGGTCTTCCCGGGAAGAACTCTTACTCTATGCCCGAGCATTGAGAGGCGGTGAAGCGAGGGCTGCCTGTTGAAAATAACGAAATCCCCATCAAGTAAGTGTCTTTCGACAATGAAGCCTACATCGAGTGCTTCAGCCAGTGCTTCCCTATTCTCAACGAACTGGAGCTTATGCTTAGCACCAGTAGGTCTAATTATATATTCTGAGCCGGGGTGAGTGAACGGTCCGTTTCTGACGAGCTGCATTAACCAGTCCCTGTTCCAGTAAGTAACTCTATCAGGCACTGTGAGTATCTTAGCAACCTCCACGGGGACTCCAACCTCATCGATGTCGAGATAGGGGTCAGGAGATATTACTGTCCTGGCGGAGAAGTCAACTCTCTTTCCAGAAAGGTTTTTCCGGAAACGCCCCTCCTTACCCTTCAGCCTCTGTGCAAGCGTCCTAAGTGTCTTGCGGGTCCTATGCTGAGCTGGGAGTATTCCAACAGCTTCGTTGTCGAAATATGTTGTTACGTGATATTGCAGAAGATCCTCATGATCTTGTATTATTAGTGGGGATGCCCCGGACTCTATGTATTCCCTTATCCTGCGCGCCGTCCTTATTATGTCGACAAGCTTATGGGTCAGATCGTCTTCAGACCTTTCTCCAGTTTCAAGTATTATCGAGGGTCTTACCTGAATTGGCGGAACCGGAAGAACTTCTATAACGTACCATGCAGGATGAGCGACCTCCGGATCTATGTTTAGGAGCCTAAGGTCTTCATCGGGGATCGAGTTTAAACGCTCTCTTATTATCCGAGAGTTTAATAGTCTGAGAGCCCCCTCCGGATCTCTCTCATAGAATTTCGTAGGTCTTTCAAGCTTTATCTGGTATTTCTCAGCACCGCAGTGTGGACACCTGTTAGCCCTCCTAACTTCATCCTTTATCTGATCGAAGATTTGTTCTGGTACGATACCATAGAGATCCTCATACTCCCTCATCTTCTCTTTGTAATGGCTTATTCTATCGTTTGGCAGGAGGATTCTGCCACACTGTCTGCAAGTAGATTGTAAAACGCGCTCAATTTCCCGTGCGAATGAAACATGTATTACTGGAACAGGTAGTTCTATGTGGCCGAAGTGTCCTGGGCATTTATCAGGCAGGTTGCCGCAAGTCTTGCATCTCTGCCTGGGCTCTATAGTGCCTAGACGTGTATCCATTATTCCGCCGGGAACTGAGAGCCCATCTTGATCATATGTCTCGTCAGTCGTTATTTCCATTACGGAGAGTCTCCTGATCTCAGCGGGAGACAGTACTCCAAACTTTATCGAATCTATCTGCTTTATCTCAACTTCTTGACTCATTGTCTACACCTTCTCCCTAACCCTTATTCTTGGGAAGATTCCGAGACTCATCAACTCTTGAAGGAGAAGCTTGAACGCGTAGGAAATCTCGATACCGCTAACATCCTTTCCTTTTTCACAGAGTGGACAGACGTATTTCTTCTGTTTGGCATCATAATAAGCAAAAGTGCCACATTTCTCACACACGTATACTATAGCCCTATCTGATTCTTCTAAAAGCCTGTCTTGGAGAAGCCTGGCTGCTCCGTGTCCTACTAAACAGTCCCTCTCCATTTCACCAAATCTTAAGCCGCCCCCTCTAGACCTTCCTTCGGTAGGTTGATGCGTTAGCATCTGGACCTGTCCCCTAGCCCTTGCATGCATCTTATCCTTGACCATGTGATGGAGTCTCTGGTAGTAAATTATCCCCATGAAAACCTTCGCTCTAAAACGTTTTCCAGTAATACCATCTATAAAGTCAAACTCGCCATATGGTGAGAAACCGTGTTCTTCGAGAATCCTTTGAACCTCTTGTTCCGGCGTATGTATAAAGGTTGTTCCATCCATCTGTCTACCCTCGAGTGCTGCGGCAATGCCGAATAATGATTCAAGGAAATGGCTTATAGTCATTCTAGATGGAATGGCATGCGGATTTATCAATAAATCTGGGACCAAACCATCTTCCGTGAAGGGCATATCCGTCTGAGGGACAAGCATTCCAATAACCCCTTTCTGACCAGACCTAGAAGCAAACTTGTCCCCTATTTCCGGAATCCTATGATCCCTAACTCTCACTTTTATTAGCCTATTATTTTCCAAATCCTCTGTTATCATCACGCTGTCCACATAACCGCTCTCAGACGGTTTCAAGGCTACTGAGGAATCTCTTCGAGCAGGCGCTTGGAAAACAAGCTCCTTGTATTCTTCAAAAAACCTTGGTGGGCTTGATCTTCCAACGATAACCTCTCCACCCTTAACCTCCGCTTCTATCGAAACTATCCCGTCTTCTTCTATCTTAGCATAAGCCTCGTCTCCTCTGTAGCCCCTAACTTGGGAATCCGGCTTTTCTATCCTATCTACTTCGCCCATAGGATATCTCCTGGCCTCGACTTCATACGACTTGTAAGTAGTTGATCTAGCAAGGCCCCGCTGTATTGATGCGGCATTCAAAACTATAGCGTCCTCCATATTGTATGGGTGGGAGAGTACTGCTACGAGGAAATTTTGTCCCGTGGGCCTCTTATCTAAGCCTATGATCGGATCGACCCTAGAGGCCACTAGGGGGATTTGCGGATAAGTTATGACGTGGAATGTTGTATAAAAGGTATTGCTGACATTAGTGAATGGAAGTCCAAGAGCCTGCTTAGCCATCGCCGCTTCATAAGTATTCCTGGGGGAATGATTATGTTCTGCAAAGGGGACGGATGTGGAAACAACGCCAAACATGAGTATCGGGCTTATCTCTAAATGCGTTGTTTCATTCGTAACATCTTTCAACGATACTGCTATGAGAGCATTCTCCTCTTCGTCAGCATCTAAGAATTCGATCACCCCGTTATTAACAAGGTCGTCAAAGCTTATTTTACCGAGGGCTAGCTTAGAAACATGCTCCTTAGTAAGCTTGACCTGCCCGTCTTCTACGACTATAAGGGGTCTTCTGACTCTGCCAGGGTCAGCGTTAAAGTAGACTTCTTTAACAATCCTCCCACCATAGTTAAACTCGTAATATGCTACGTTTATCTCCGGCGGTATTACTCCTCTCCTCCTCAGGCTCCTGATCTCCCTAACCAGGGCCTCGCCAGAGTGAGAGTAACCGACTAAAACTCCGTCTATGAATATCTTTGAAGCCGTTGAACGGGTTTCCAAATCAGCTTTAGTTGCAGGGATGATGCCAAATTTTGAAAGAACCCTGTCCAGTACGGACTTGTCTGCTGAAACCGAGACCTGCGCCCCTATGCTCATGTTCTTCACAAGACCACAATTCACACCCTCTGGAGTCTCGTTGGGATCCAGCTTACCCCATTGAGTGGGATGTAGATCTCTAGCATCGAAGTTTGATTGGCTTCTACTCAGGGGAGACTGAATTCTCCTTAAATGGCTTAGAACAGATATGTAGTTAGTTCTATCCAGAAGCTGAGTTACACCGACAAGTCTCTTCCCCCAGTTCCCAGTAGCCATGGCTTGGTTTATAGTATCGGTGATTAGGCTTGTAGTGATCAGGTTCGAGAAGGAATAAATGGCTCTGTGTCTGAGGCTGAACTTTTCAAGCTGGTACCTAAAGTCTCTAACCATCCTTCGGAAGGATGTTCTAAATAGCTCGGCAAGAAGCCCTCCTGCAAGCCTAATCCTCTTATTCCTATAATGATCCTTATCATCTGGAGGACGCCAGCCAAGCTTCATAGCGAGAATTCTTTCAGCCATTTCACAGAGGAAAAGAGCTTTATTGTATCGGGCAGACTCATCCATACCGATATGGGGTAGCAGAATTTTATCTAGAACGTTCTGAGTCTTATTTAAACGAACCTTGTCGGACTGACCGTAGGCAACTCTGTTACCTATAAACATTATGGCGTCTTCCTTGCTCATAATATTCTGGGCAGCATCGAAAGATGGTGCCAGCAACTCTTGGATTTCAGGGAATGGTGAAACATGCTCTGCTATCTCTTTGTCTGAAGACATTCCAAGAGCCTTCAGCATTATTACGAATGGAATTTCCTGTCCAACTCCTGGAAGATAGACTTTGAGCTCATTACTCTGTCCCTTCAGTCTTACTTCAACCCTCGTCCTATATCCTACAGTGGTCGAGAATACTCGGGCGATGTAAAAGGAGTACGGGCCTATCTTCTTTTCCTCCAGGATTATCCTATTTGGAGCAAGGTCTTCGACACCGACTATGACTCTCTCGGAGCCGTTTATTATGAAGTATCCACCAGGGTCATAGGGGTCTTCCCCAAGCCTGATTCTCGCATCAGGGCCGAGGCCGGCGAGTGCACAGTACCTTGAATTAACCATGATGGGGATCTCCCCTATGAGAACCTCTTGTCTAGTCTCCCTCCCATCCCTCAACTCTTTAATCTCAAGATAAATCGGAGCAGCGTATGTGAAGTTTCTCATCCTAGCTTCCATGGGGTACACGTTTCTTACAGCTCCGCTGGGCTCTATGATTCTCGGTACATGGGCTCTTATTTCTCCAAACTCCACGCGGATGATCTTGTCTTCTACATTAACCTCTATGCTCTTAGCCTCATCAACTATTTTCTGCATATCCTTGTCTACAAACTCATTAAACGAATCTATGTGATGCCTCGCCAGCCCGATACTCTTAATATAGCTCTCAGCAACTGTCCAGAGGTCGGCTTCGGTAAGCTCTTCAGCTATATTGCCCAAACCCCTACCCCTCCACTACTAATCGATATGCTAAAGTCTCCCCGGCAACGGGGCTCTTTCTTATGATTTCTACAACATCTCCAGGTTTAGCTCCTAAGGCCACAGCAACAGGGTCGCTGGTAAGCATCTTGGGCAATTGCGAGAGTTTAATATTATACTTTTTCAGGAGGGCTTCCTTCTCCTCAATAGATAAAACCCGGTGACGGGGCACTAAAACATGATCGAGTATGTTAACTTTACTAATGTTTTTCTTACTAACCAAGCAGCGTCAAGTGGGGTATGGAAAAGGTGGTAATAAACGTTTCCCTCCTAAAAAGAAGGTCCGGTAAAAGCCTAGGGAAAACAATGGTCATTAGCCTCCTTTTTAAAAACAGGGATATATTAGGGTGAGTTTTAAGTTGACAGCACCGAGCTTAAAGCCTAGTGAAGCAGTGCTATTGGTAACTGTATTATTGTTTCTTCGACTCGAAAATATACCCGAAGAAAAGTTAAAAAGGACGTAGACGTATAACAAAAACGTCCCGCGGTAGCTCAGATTTAAATACTGGGCTTGCACGTATGCAAATCCAGTATTTAAAGAGCAGCCTGGTAGAGCTTCCGGCTGTAGTCCTCCACCGCGGGTGGAGGCGTTCAGCCTACCGGGCGGACAGAAACCGGAGTGTCGCTGGTTCAAATCCAGCCCGCGGGACTTCTTAGAGGAAAAACAGCTAGATACGTTATTTTCCATTAATGTCTCATATGTATCATTATGTCTAAATTCGACTTTAGCAGAGAATCATTTATCTATTATTCCCATTTAACTTCCACATTGTTTTTAGAAGCTTTTTTTCACTAGGGTATTTATTTAATTTTTGTTATTTTTCTTATGAACAGTGAATACTTAAATATACGTATTAAAGACTATACTGAAGCCATGAAGCAAGCAGGGAAGAAACCAGAAGTATTCAGAGCAAAGGTGTTCAAGGCTCTAAGCGATCCTGCCCGGTTAGAGATTATGGAGCTCCTTAAGGAAGGCGGAAAGTATGTAAGCGATATTGTAAAGAGGACAGGAGTTGTTCAGCCAGCAGTTTCACGTCACTTGAAGATATTGAAGGAATGTGGGATGGTCGAGGAAAGCAAAGTTGGAAATAGACGGCTTTACAAGGTTACTGATGTAAGAATATTTAAGGTTATTAACTCTCTTGACTCTAATCTGATAGATAGCTTGAAGAGACACGTACTTGAGCGTATGGTTTAAAGCTCCAAAAGTAGCTACAAGAAAATGAACTCGAAATAGTAGGGTTCTCTATAATTTTACTTAAATTTATGCTTTCCACCATTTAGATACCAAGTATTTAACATTATTGTTTTTAGTATCAGATATTGCAAAAACGAACAGCTTCTTAACAGAGGTCGCAAGCCTCCCTGCGCGGATGAATTCAGGTGCGTCTATTTTATCGCTTACCTTCTTAACTTCGAGTATTGCCGGCGCATGATCTATTCCTGGGCCGTGCTCATATATCGCGAAATCGCATCCAAATTTTATTCCAGGAGTAACTATGAATCCTCTATTCCTCAGATCCCTATAAACTATAAACTTACTTTTAAAATCCTCATGGATTCTAGAAGCTATTCTAAACAGTTGTTCAGGTTCCACTCTTCTACCGTCTTTGTCAACGATTCTTATCACTCCCTTTTCTAGAAGATACAGTCCCTCAAATAGGTCTAATGTTAAGGGAGCATTGAAGTTAGAATCCTTAGGCTTAGGAATACCAACCGGTTTGCCGAAGAAACCCATTCGATATACCTCCTGAGAATCCTTTATATCCCATATTATAAGACGATCCCCCACCAATTCAGCAGTTATTTTAGCTAAGTTATCACTCATTACGCACACCAATTTTTAGAATACACTTAGAGACAGTACTCTCGCAGCGTCTGCAGCATCTGCAGCCCTATCAACAACCTCTTCGATAAGGTTTGCAACATCTTTTAGGAGTAGTATTGTAGAGACATCAGTTTTTGAAAATATTATCTTAATCTCCAGTGATCTGAAAAGGTTGTCAACTTCCTTTTCGCAAGTTTCAACGTTTTTTGCAAACTCCTGTATTTTAGAAGTCTCGAAGCCTAGTGTAAATATTGCTTCTCTCATTTTAACAACTGAATCTAGAGCCTTGACTGTTAGCTCTTTAAAATGTTCCTTTAAATTCTTTTCTACGGTTTTCTTCCTCATAAAGAATTCTCTCAACCTGTATACTATTCCCTCACAGAGATCCGGTATTCCGGTTAAAGGTGATGCTAACCTCAGGAAATCCTCCCTGCTTACCATTATTGCTCCTGCTTCAACCAGATCATTCGAAAGATTTCTCTTGGTCTCTATCGACCTGTTTTTAAGAGCAATTATGTTATTCAAAGCCTCATCCAGTTTCGAAATATCATCGTCAAAACAAGCCAAAACTAGATTATGGACTTCTCTCACCGAGTCCACGGCATATCTTGCAAGCTCCTGGCATGTTTGCAGGAGTTGCCGTTTAAGCCGTAACGTTGTCTCTGTGGGGTACATTTCTCAACTATCCTGCCTTTAACAATAGTAGTATTAACCGAAAGTTTTAAGCTTTTTTAGGGTGATATTTTTTCTATTTGCCTTTTTATAATCGTTTAATTTTTTAAACGATAGGTTTAGGTGTTGAAAGAAGTTTTGAAAGCTCCATGGACAGGTTAGAAATAGATATCCTTTTCTGCTCTTTAGTGTCCCTGAACCTTAGCGTTACAGTATCGTCTGAAAAAGTCTGATGGTCTATGGTCACCGCGAAAGGAATGCCTATTTCGTCTGCTCTTGCATATCTGCGTCCAATGCTTCCGGAATCGTCAAAGTTAACCTTGAAATCCCCTAGATAAGTCATTACTTCATTGGCCTTGGCAACGAATTCGGGCTTAGAAAGCAATGGGAAAACAGAAACATCAAAGGGTGATAGATAGGGCGGTATAGAAAGGTATGTGCGCCCATCTTCCTCAATCCTTAGACTGTATTCAAGAAGAGCATAGAGAAGCCTCTCCGCTCCGAAGCTAGGTTCCACTACATGCGGCACAACCTTCTTGTTGGTTGAGGAGATAAAGACGCTCATATCCTCGCCGCTAACCCTCATGTGCCCGGAGAGATCATAATCCGTCCTGTAAGCGAAACCGGCAACCTCAGTCCATCCCCAAGACTCCAACATGATTTCGCAGTCGAAAAGCTGCTTAGCATAGTGAGCCCTCTCGTTTGGAAGCTTCTCTCTAAACCTGTATGAACCATCTGGTATTTTCAGAGCCTCGAGAAAGCTCTTCGTAAGAACTAAGAAGAAAGGTATCCAATTATTACTGAAAACGTTTCTTCCAACAGCATCTCTAACCTTGACCTTACGTAGTTCTGAGATGCCTTTTTCTTGATCTTCCGCGGTCAAGAGAGGTATTACCTCATCCAAATATTTCTCATCAGATGGTCCAGTGTTAGTATCTGGATCGAAGAAGAATTCAACTTCCATTATAGTGAACTCTCTGAGCCGAATAGGTCCTTGCCTCGGCGAGATCTCGTTTCTAAAAACCCTCCCTATCTGAGCAATTCCCAACGGTAAGCTTGACCTGCCGTGAACATATAATCTCTTGAATTCTGTAAATATCCCCTGAGCCGTCTCAGGACGTAAATAACCCGGATCCCCTATCCCTATTTCCGTTTTAAACATTAGGAGCCATTGAAAAGGCTTTGAAAACTTCTCGCCACAATTCGGGCACTTAACCATGTTGCATGCAACAAGCTCATCTATGTATTCGAGCGGTGCTCCCTCGGGAACGTTAATACCTATTTCGCTTAAGAGATGATCAGCACGGAAAACCGAGCCGCACTTTTCACATTTTAAAGCCTTGTCCGTGAACTGTGTTTCATGTCCAGAGGCAACGTATACTTGCCTTGGCCCTATTACTGGAGACTCTATTATTTGAAAATTTCTAGAGTATACGAAGTATTTTATCCATAGGTTTTCTAAACGCCTTTTTATTTCAAATCCTATATTACCTAGGGTCAATAGACCCTTTACTCCGCCATAGATCTCATAGGAAGGCCAAAATATACCACGACGCTTTGAAAGCTCTATGAGGACCTCCGTCTTCTTCTGCTTCATTGCAAGCAAGACGCTTCTGGTGACGAGCATAACCTAATAAACCTTAGCATCCCCTTTTCTACAAGAGAGGTAAGCCCCCGGTAATTCTATTCATCAATTCTTCAGGAGCCGGTCCCAAGCCTAGACAGGTTACTGTACCGGGGGGTAATTCGGTAAGACCCATATCTGAAACGAGGCAAGCAGAAACCCCCTCGATTAAAGCCATGTCCTTGATTTTAACCAGTTCCTCTAGGGACTTAACTCTCAGGACGATTTTCCTCTGTCCTTCTTTAAACCATTCGTTAAACCATTCCGGCTTAAGCCTACGAGTCTCCTCAGCTGCTGAGACGGCTGCATGTGCAACTTGGACACAGGTCTTTCCTAATGACATTTTCAAATCGTCCCTGACTACTATGCACTGTTTAAACCTAAAGCTACCCATAAGATTTCTCAGAAACCGTAGTAACGGCTTAAGCTTTTCCATCCGTTCTCATACCGCTAAGCTTATTAACGGCTTGGTCTCATCCACCGCGCAAAATGGTAGTATGCATGTCTTGCAACAGGCCGATAGATCCCTACGAGAAATATGTAAAGTTAACGTGCTTTAACTGCGGTGAAGTGACTATATGGCGTTGCGAGAAGTGTAGAACGTTCGCCAGAGAGGTTAAATGTCCGAAGTGCGGCTACATAATGCCCTGAGATTCAGTTAAACTTAATTCTTTAAACAAGCTTCCTCCGAGTTGAGAAAAGCTTTATATAGGTTTTCGAGGGCTTGTTGTCGGATGTCGCATTTAAAAACCAAGTTAACTGAATTGAGTATAGGAGGCAGAGGAGAGGAAAAATGAAGCAGATCGTTTACACTCTGAGGGTCTTCCCCGACGAAAATACAACGGATTTAGATAGTCTATTAAAGAAATTGATGGAGAATTTAAAAAGCGGCAAAATAATTGCTCACCAAGTAGCTGAGTACTTCTTTGGTATGAAGATTCTTCTAATAAACGTTGAGGCTCCTGAAGTAGACGGTGTCTCCGACAGGATTGAAGAGGAGATTAAAAAGACCAACGGTGTTTCTGAGATGGAAATAATAAACGTAACTAGGAAAGTGGAGGTCTGGAAAGAGGGTGGTTAGAGTATCTGAAGAATACAAGAGGATAATCCCACTTAGAAACTATATATTCGACATCCTCGAGAAGAAGAGAAGCATCACGCTCTCAGAACTGCTAAGAAGTTTAGAAAAAGATGTGGGGAAAGTAAGCATCTCAGAAGTTGAGAGGGAACTGATGACGATGGAAATAAGAGGCCTACTCAGGGTCTTTGCTTCAGGGAAGAAAGACCAGAGATTAGAACTCGTTAACCACAGTACGTGAACGACTTCTAAACCCGAAACCGTTAATAACATCTTGGGACACATATATTTAGAATGGGCGTTCAGCTGGGAGACATAATCCCGGCTAGGGAGACAAGGCTTGAAAACCTTGCAAACAAGAGGATCGCAATAGATATGTATAATACGCTCTACCAATTTTTGACAATAATAAGGGGGGCTGACGGAAGGCCTTTAATGGATTCTAAAGGAAGGGTCACAAGTCATCTTTCAGGAATATTTTATAGGACGTGCAACTTTCTATCTGCAGGTCTTAAGCCAATCTATGTCTTTGACGGCGAGCCTCCTAAGATTAAGATGGAAGAGTCAGAGAGAAGAAGAATGCTACGTGAGGAAGCTTCTAAGAAATATGAGGAGGCTCTAGCAGCCGGAAGGATCGAGGAGGCTCGTAGGTATGCTCAGATATCTGCAACTTTAGATAAGTACCTTATTGATTCCGCCGAGAAGCTAATTACACTAATGGGCATACCCGTCGTACACGCACCCTCGGAGGGAGAAGCACAGGCTGCGTACATGGTTGCTACTGGTGTAGCAGACTATGTGGGTAGTCAAGATTTCGACTCTCTCCTCTTCGGAGGTAAAATGCTTGTGAGAAATCTGACGATAACGGGTAGGAGGAAGCTTCCAGGCAAGAAAGCGTATGTGGAAGTTAATCCGGAAGAGATTTCCCTTGACGAAACTTTGAAGACGCTGGCAATCACTAGAGAACAGTTGATAGATATTGCTCTGCTAGTGGGCACCGATTACACTGAGGGAATAAAGGGCATCGGACCTAAGAGGGCGCTGGAACTCGTTAGAAGTGGGTTAAGTCTAGAAGACATCTTCAAGAAGTATGGAGAAGACCTATCGAAGATTAAGAGATACTACGATGCTAAGGAGTTCTTCCTACATCCCGAAGTCAAGGAATTAGGTGAACTTGAGTGGAGGGACATAGATGAAGACGGTATTGTAAGATTTCTACATGATGAACACGATTTCTCTCTAGACAGGATTACTAAGGCCATTGAGGAAGTTAAGAAAAAACGCCCTGCTGAAGGGGCCTTGTCAAAATGGTTTTAAATTAGAATCCGTATTCTCCACGAAGTGGAACGAATATTACTGGTCCCATATTAACCGTGCTTATCCTCCCTTTCTCGTCTTTCCTGACGAGAAAGAGGTTCTGCTCAAAAAACTCTGATTGAACAGGTATTACCATTCTTCCATTTGGCTTCAACTGCTCTACGAGTGGTTGAGGGATTTTTGGTGCTGCCGCAGTTACCGAAATACAATCGTAAGGAGCCTCCTCCCAGTAACCTTTAGACCCATCGCCCTCTATAACTTTAACAACCCTGTCAAATCCAAGCTTTGAGAGGTTTTTCCTCGCAAATTCAACCAACTCACGGTTTATTTCAATCGTGAAGACTAAGGGTCTTAGCGAATCAAGATTAGGGCAGGTTAGGATAGCAAGGGTGGCCGCGTGATATCCGCCTCCAGTGCCTACTTCAAGAATTTTATCACCTACTTGGACATCAAGAAGCTCATTCATTAACGCAACCATGTGAGGTGCAGATATTGTCTGGTTTGTTTTTCCCAAGGGTAGTGGAGTATCATCGTAAGCATGCTTCAGCTGGTCTGGCCATACGAATTCGTGTCTAGGGACCCTCAGCATAGCATTCTTCACCTTCTCCGATTTTATCACCCCTTCTTCAACAAGTTGCTCAACAAGCCTCTTCCTCTTTTCAAAGTACTGATCTAAATTATTTCCCATTATCCCTATTAACAGTATTTCTTAAATCCGAGATAAAACTATTTCCCCCAACATGAACACGGTAATTGAAACAGTCAGGGGGAGAGGGCATAGGAATATAGGGGCTACTCATCCAACTACGTTGGCAATCACTAGAGATATTGAAGTAGGAAAAACTGGAGACTGTTTCCTCTTAGTTTCCGCAGATAAGTCTCCTCGAACTCTTTCAGATGATTTTAAGAATGCGGCGAGAAAACACGTTAAGATGAGTGTTAAAATAATTGTTGGAAACCTTATGGACGAATTTTACTGCTACGGCAATCCTGCTCTCACGTTTAAGGATGATCGTACAATGGTATTTAGGAAAAGCTCATACATTTGCGACAAGACTGTGGGGATTAGAAGCAATAAGAGTGCTTTAGATATAGATCGAAGAATAGTTGAAAAGTTGAGGGAAGGCTCTGAAGCAATTGTAGAGCTTAGGATCAGCTTTTAAACAGAAGCTACCTTTCACGCTCACCTCTTACGAACTCTTCAAACCTTCTCTTAGCCTCTTCATAAGGCATCTGGATTGGAGGGTGCTTAAAACAGTATGCAGATACGCTTATCAGTGGTCCGCTAATCCCTCTATCTAGAGCAACCTTGACTCCTCTTAAAGCATCTATTATTACTCCTGCGCTGTTCGGTGAGTCTATTACTGAAAGCTTAAGGTCTATTGACAAGGGTGCTCCACCAAAGTATCTACCTTTAATCCATATGTAGCATATTTTCTCATTTTCTAGAAATGGTATGTAATCACTGGGGCCTATTCTAAGAGGCATCTCGTAGGGGGACATTGCCCTAACTGCGGAGGTCTTGCTTTCCCTCTTAGAAACAAGTCTCTGTTGCTCCAGCATATTTAGAAAATCCGTGTCTCCGCCTATGTTAAGCTGGTAAGACTCGTCCACCTTAACACCCCTGTCCACAAGCAGTTTTATCAACGTCTTATGTAAAACAGTTGCACCAAGCTGGCTCATTACATCGTCGCCCGCTATCGGCAACCTCTTTTCTTCAAACTTTTTCTGCCATTCTTCAGACGATGCTATGAAAGTTGGCATAGCATTTACGAATGCTACACCTGCTTCTAACGCTGATTGAGCATAGAAGCGACTGCCTTGCTCGCTTCCCACGGGAAGATAGTTTATTAATATGTCTGCACCAGAAGACTTTAATTCTTCAACGACATCAATATCCTTACCCTCAGAGAACTTTATAACCTCCCTTAGGTAACGGCCTACTCCATCAAGAACGGGGCCTTTCTTAACCATCACACCGAGCTTCGGAACCTTTTGAAACACGATCGTATTATTTGGCTTCTCAAATATTGCTTCACCCAAATCCTTACCAACCTTTCTACGATCGATATCGAAGGCTGCTACAAACTCTATGTCCCCTGGAAGATATCCGCCCACATTTGGATGGGCTAAGCCTGTTTGTTCGCCGCTTTCCCTATAGTAATAGACTCCCTGAATTAGGGCTGAGGCGCAATTTCCCACCCCGGCTATCGCTACCTTTATTCTTCCCAATTTCTGACTGTAAGAGATACTTTATTTTACCTTTATAAAATTAACTCTTAGAATCAAACTTTCTACTTCAGTTTTAGGCCGCACTTCCTGCAGTATCTTATCCCTTCAGTTACTGGGGATCCACACCTCGGGCAGAAGCCAATTACTTCGCCTAGTTTCTTAGGTTTCTCTTCCTCCTCTTCTTTAAAATGCTCCTCTTCTGAGGTTTCTTTAATAGCTTCCTCGTAGGACTGTTCCTCTTCTCTCGCAGCTTCTACAGCTTCTTCAACTCCATATGTAGCTTCCTCCTCTTCCTTCTGAGGAACTTCAACAGCTTCGGTAGGAATAACTATTTTTCTCCTCTTCGGTCTAATTACTATTGAAATTATTACAACTATTAAGCCTCCCCAAAAAAGAATCGTTACCAACAATGTGAATATGTTTACATCCAACGTTTTTAAATATTCTCCAATCTGATGCCCTTCAATGTTATACGTCGTTTGGAGATACAGGCCTATTGCTATAAACAGTACACCAACTGCCAGTACGTTCGCCTTATTCAACATCTATTTTATTTATCAAGGTGGTAATTAACTTTTCTATGCTTCAATGATTACTTTCTCTACAGTATGTTAAAATCCTTTACCCTAACAATAGTTGTCACAGTGAGGATTATACAAATAATGCTAAACGTCAAATCCATTAAGGATACTACCCCTTGAGAGACTGCAAAATATATCGGCGGAGAGATTCCAGCAACCCCCATAACTAATCCTGTTAGAAACATGCATCTTACAACTCTCTTAAGCATTGTTTCAGAAATCAACCGTATGCAAAGAGAGATCGCTATAAGAGCTCCTGCGATAATCAGATTGTATGTCCCCCCTCCCCTGCTAATACTTGTTAAAAAGTATGCTAGTGCAAGAATTATCCCCGGAAATAAATTGAGTAACCTCTTTCTCAAAAAAGTTTTTTTAATCGAAGCTGCTTTTCCAGCGCTTTCCTCGATGCTCAATGCCACGCTCCTCTTTAAACAGCTTTTTTAAAAAGGTTACGTACCTATCTCTACGGAATTCCCCGTTCTAGAGGATCTAATGCTAGCCTCGATTATTTCAAGGGCCTTTAAAGCATCTTCCTCTCCAGGAGTGGGGTTTGCATCATTAACTATGCACTCTAAGAAATGTTTTAACTCGTAGCGAAGGGGCTCGCTCCACTCGGAAAAAGGTGTTATTCTATCATCCTTAGAACTGAGAGTCACTTGTTGCGTAACTAAGTCGGCTTCAACCATGCCTTCAGATCCTATTACTTCTATACTCCTTATCTTGTATGGAGTTAACCAGTTTGCCTTAATTATGGCCATTCTCTCACTTGGGAAAGTTAAGAGTATTGTCGCATAATCCTCATGAATCCTATGCATCGACCTTCCCATTTTAGCATACACTTTAATCGGGTTCTCTGAGAAAAGGTATCTCATCAAGTCTATGTCGTGAATTGCAGTATCTAAGAGAACTCCTGAATCGGTTATCCTCTCTGGCCATCTTCTTACTCTCGTTGCTGAGGCCATGATTATCTCGCCTAAAGCCCCTTCTTCAATGTACTTCCTGACTATTCTTACAGCAGGATTGAATCTCTCAATAAACCCAACCATGATCTTAACATTCTTCTTTTTCAAGAAACCAATAAGCTCAAATGCATCTTTCAAAGTAGGAGTGAAGGGCTTCTCAACTAAAAGATGCTTTACGTTTTTTAATGCCAGTTGTACTGCCACTTCCTTGTGAGTTGAAGTGGGTGTTGAAACAATTGCTCCGTTATAAGTGTATTCCGGTATTTCAGAAACATCAAAGTAACAGGGGACATTGTAAAGTTTACCGTATGTACGGGCTTTCTCCCTATCTATGTCGCATACTCCTCCAAGGCTTCCAAGTTCTGCAAGGACTCTGACATGGTTCTTCCCAAAGCCGCCTGTTCCAACGACTATGACATTGGGTTTCTCGCTCATAATCTCTCTTCCCTTTATTTCTGCTACATGAAGTCTTTAAGCTTTAGGCTTCTTCTTGGGGGTTCTATCTCTATTCCCAAGGGGTCAAGAACCTGTTCGAAAGTAGCTTTCATAACTTCCAGATACTTATCAAGGTCTATCTCTTCTATCCGGGCCAGTTTAACGGGTTTTACGCCATTCTTAACCTTAACGTAAGATATTATGTCGCCAGCCCTAGCCTTAACCCCCAATTCTCTTTCAAGTTGTTTCGCTGCCTTAACGTGCTGCGGCGTGCTTTTTTCATAGTCATTTAGAGGCTTGCTTAACATTACGTCGAAAGCAAGTTCCTCAAGGCTAAGCTGCTTGTTCACAAGCTTCTCAACGTACTCGTTTATCATGCTTTTAATGCTTGAAACGGCCGTGTTAAACTCTTTTTCATTTCTAACTTTGCTAAGTATGCTGATCATATCGTGGAATGCTTGCTTTACGAACTTGGGCGTTGAACTCTTCTTTCCAACAAGGCCCTTTATGTCCACGTTACCGTCCTCAGTAACTCCAAGGTAGTTCTTCTTGCGTTGACTGAAGACTCCGTATCTGTAAACCTTATCAATATTAAGCTCAATATTATACTTCTCCCTTATGAGTTCGATGAGTTTCTCCACTTCCTGAGACCTAGGGTTTCTGAGGAATATCGAATCGGTATCTCCATAAACAACTTCTATGCCAAGACTATTTGCTGTTTCAACGAGCTCGGTAAATATCCCCCTGCCTATCCACGTCACTGTTTCAGCAGCCGAAGGAGCGTAGAAATGGAATGTGTCCGCCCCCATAACTCCGTAGCTGGCATTTATGAAGACCTTTATCGCCCTCTGCACAACGTCATAAAACGCACGTTTCTCAGGGTTTTCCGCCTTCTTAGAAAGAGGCTGATAATACTTTACCCGAAGCTCTCTTAAAGCTCCTATTATGGAGCTCTCTATCCCCCTCTTCTTCACGCATATCCAATGTGGAGAATTCATCGGAGTATTGCTTTTACACTCTTCATGGCCACACCTAACAGTCTCATAGCTTATGTTGAAGTTCATTATTATGCTAGGATATAGTGACGCAAAGTCGAGTATTACAAGGTTAAAATATAAGCCCGGCTTAGGCTCGAGTACTATCGCCCCCCTGTACTTCTTGCCCTTTATAATAGCTTCAGACTTCTTTTCGCTTTTAAGCTGTAAAATATCCTCCTGCCTAGGTATTAGATAGTTATTCCTCCTGTGTAAACTTAGAAGCATGCTTTTAATCCATGTGGAGACTCCGTGTCTAACAATATCTTCCATAGGTAATCTACTTATCCTCATGAAAAGTACAAGGAGCTTTAGGAGCAGGTAGTCCTTGTTAGCAATTAAGTCGAAAGTTATCTCAGCGTCTCTAAAACAGTACTCCGCAAGCTCTCTAGGCTTCAGAAGTGAGATATCTTCAGTTAATGTTACCTTACCCTTGCCAATTAAGGCTTTTCCAATAGCATCAAGCGTCGCCTCCTTATAGGCTCCTCCATATGCATAGTTCTGTATCGACTTGTTGAAGAAAACCCTATAGAGGTCTATGTGAACCCCGTTAACAAGGTCGACGTAGTCTCTTCCTTTCTCCAGTGGCACTTCTTCGTCCAACGACAGCTTGCCAGCCCTATTGTATAGGTATAGAAGGTCGAATTTGTCACCGTTAAACGTTACCAAAAACGGATATTTCTTGAGTTCCTTAAAGACTTCTCTCAAAAGGTTTACTTCGCTTGAAACATGGATTATTTTCTTAGTCCCGTCATACTCCTCTCCATCAAAATCGTCGAGGACATATACTTTATCATCTCCTGTATTTGATTTGAAGGCTACGGATATTATCGAATCCTCCGCCTTATTAGCGTCAGGAACATGATTGGGACCAGGAGGCTTAACCTCTATATCGAGTGAGGAAAGCTTCATGAATGGTATTGGTTGATTAAGTATTTCAATCAACTCCCTGATCTCGGGATACTGGGATTCAGGAGGCTTAACAACATCCTCAAGCACTGTTTCTAAACGTCTTTCTACAAGCTTACCGTCAATTATATCGTAATAGAGTCCTGGTTTCTTATCTGTATCGTATATGTAACACCAAGTATAATGAATATCTGCTTCCCAAACCCTTCCCAGTATTTCTCTTATGGACGTTGCGGATCCGCCTATCGACAAAGGGTCTTTTGCAATGATTTTCCTAAAGATCTTCTCTCTATCCTCCAGCAGATCATATTTCTTAACCTCCTCAATCCTTTCAAACCCGTGATGATTGATTAACTGCGGATTGTTCATCAATTCTTCAATGCTTAGGTCGGTTAACAAATAGGGCTGATGGTTTTCGTTAGACGGGAAAATCATCATCTCCTGATTCTCCGGATCATAAAGCTTAAGCAAAACCCTCCTACTGCTTCCATCATAGGAGACGGAGACTAGTAGCAGTCCCTTCCTCGCTTCCATTTCTCTCTTTTACTCAGCATCAGTTCCCCTACTCACTATATAGGTTTATCTCCTAGCAAGAGTAGTGGAAAGGAGAAATGCCAGTAAAAGAGTATAAGACGAGGTATGTGGTTTTCGAGACAAATGATTATGAAGCGCTAATTAAGACTCTTAGAAACGCTCAAAATATGCAGCCAAGTTTCAGTTTTAAGATAGTCCGTAATTATAATAAGGTTATTGTCGTAAAATGTCCGCATAAGGCTGTTCCGATTCTTAGGATGACTTTGGAAAGTCTTACCAGAAATCACCCTCTTCTTAGACTTAAGATAAGAGGCGTCTCCGGTACTTTAAGAAAAGCTGTTAGTAAATTCTGCACTCCAGAAATCCGGCAGGGCAAAGATTATAAGGCTTCAGATTATATTTAGAAAGGATCATGATACCTGGTTACGAGCGAATATACGGTTTTTCGCCTGATGGAAGAATCCTTCAAGTAGACTATGCGATGGTGATGGTTAATAACAGCCCTACAGCATGGGGTATACAGGTTGAAGAGGGCATTGTACTTGCTGGTATAGAGAAAAGGATAGATATGCTTCAGGACAGGACTTTCAGTCAGAAGCTTTTCCAAATAGATGAACACATAGCTACGGTGGTTGCAGGATTTAACTCTGACGCTAGGCTCCTAGTAGAGTATGCTAGGAACGAGGCGCAGATAAACAGGCTTCTGTACGATGAGCCCATGGATGTAGAGTATCTTGTGAGGAAGCTAAGCAATACCGTACAGGCCTATACTCAGCACGCTGGGATGAGGCCCTTCGGTATTTCAATGCTTATAGGCGGTGTTGACATGCTTGGAGCAAGCCTTTACCAGTTGGATCCTACCGGAATATACTTCAAGTACTTCGCTTCGGCAATTGGCGTGGGAAGGGAAGATATATTAAAGTACTTTAGAAACAACTATTCGATTAATGCGAACTTGGATGAGGCGATAATAATGGGGATCAGAGGGAGCATTGAAGTTTTGAAAGAAGAAGTAGCTCCGGACAGGCTTAGAATTGGAATAATTAGGACTGACGATAAGAAGTTTAGAGTTCTAAGTTATGAAGAAGTAAAGAAATATTACGAGAAGGCGAAGTAGATCAGAATTGAGTAAACAATCTACTGTAAGCAGGCTTTCTATACGGGGTGAAAAATTTGAGATAATTGTTGCTCCAGATCCTGCCTTGAATTTTAAGCTTACAGGCAAGGGTGACATAAGAAAAATCCTTTTAGTAGATGAGGTTTACTCGGATTCTAAGAAGGGGCTCCGAGTTTCTTCGGAGAAGTTGAAAAAATTCTTTGGAACAACAGATGTCTTTAAGATAGCTGAAAAAATACTACTGGAAGGAGAGCTCCAGCTTACAAGCGAGCAAAGGCGTAGAATGATTGAAAGCAAAAGACAACAAACGATAGCAATGCTTTCAAAAACTCTTCTCGACCCCTCGCTGGGAAACCCGATCCCCTCCCTTAGGATTGAGCAAGCCCTTAATCAAATCGGTATCTCAATAGACCCTTTTAAACCTCCTGAGGAACAGATCAAGAATGTCATCAAGGCGCTGAGACAAATCCTGCAGTTTAAGGTTAATGAAGTTTCTTTAACATTAACGTGTCAACAGGAAGAATCTACTGACGTATACGGTTTCCTAAACTCCTTCGGCGAGGTTGACCATACTAAAGCCCAGAAGGATAGGAGTGTGAAAATATCGGCTAGAATCCCTTCTGTCTTAATGTCGTACTTCCTTGAAAAGCTGAATGAGAAATACGGAGATAAAGTAAAAGTTGATATAGGGGCGTGATAACCTGCTTAACATACTGGAGGACGCTAAGGAGGTTTAGAATTGTCTCAAGGCAATGAGCAGCAGAGGCAGAGGCCCATAGTTGTTCCGGGTGAACTGGTAGGGGAAGGTAGGTTCTATATTCCGGGTACGAATACGCTAAAAATCTCAGACAGGATTTTCGCAACAACAGTCGGAATAGTCAGGGCGGACGGGAAACGCTTGGATGTTATCTCGTTGAAATCTTTCTATCAGCCCAGAGTGGGAGATCTTGTAATTGGGATTGTTAAAGAGCCTAATATAGCAGGCTGGACCGTAGATATAAACTCCCCATTCCTAGCTTTTCTACCCATCTCAGAATACCCTGAGAAAAGGATCCGATTATCAAGAGATAACATCGGTAGAATCCTGGAGAACGGGGTGGTTATAACCGGGATTGTAAAGGATGCGTCAATATTCTCATCTCCGGTAATAACGATGAAGGGTAAGGGGCTTGGAGTAGTTTCAAGCGGGGCTCTTCTGAACATAACCGCGTCTAAAGTCCCGCGTCTAATAGGTAAGAAAGGATCTATGCTATCTGTCATAGAGCGGGCAACTGGGGTTAAGCTTACAGTAGGCCAGAATGGCCGTATAATAGTGCACTCTGAGGATAGCAACATTATTGTAAAGATTAGAAGTGTGATAGATATGGTGGAAAGGGAATCACATATATATGGGTTAACCGAGAGGGTTGAAGCATTACTCGTAGGAAGGAAGTCGTAGAGATATGGGGGAGAAAATAAGTCTGTTTAAAGAGAATGGGAGGAGAATAGACGATAGGGCTCTGGACGAGCTTAGGCCGATTAAGATTAGGGTTGGCGTATTATCCAATGCCCAAGGCTCAGCTTATATTGAGCAGGGCAAAAATAAGATATTAGCAGCAGTATACGGCCCAAAGGAAGCTCTTCCTAAGCATATCTCGTTACCGGACAGATGTATTCTTAGATGCAGGTATCATATGGCGCCTTTCTCAACATCGGAGAGAAAGAGCCCTGCACCAAGCAGAAGGGAAATAGAGCTTTCAATGATCATTAGAAATTCTCTTGAACCGCTTGTTATGACTTCTCTATTCCCAAGAACCGTAATAGATATTTTCATAGAGGTTTTACAAGCCGACGGAGGTACTCGTTGCGCCGGTTTAACAGCAGCAGTCTTAGCTCTTGCAGATGCTGGTATACCATTAAGGGGATTAACTGCGGCCTGTGCGGTTGGAAAAGCTGACGGAAAAGTAATAGTAGACCTTAATGATCTTGAAGACAAGTATGGTGAGGCAGATATGCCTATTGCTTACAACCCGACTCTCGATAGGATTACATTGCTCCAAATGGATGGAATAATGTCGAAAGAAGAAATTGAGCAAGCGCTATCTCTAGCTATAACTGCTACGCAGAAGATTCACAAGATGCAAGTTGACGCATTAAAAGAGAGGTTTTCGATTTCGCGGAGGGAAGTTTAATGTCCATAACTGAGCAGAGACCCCTTCTCTCAAAGCTTGAGAAACAGGAGCTTTATAAACTATTAGCTGAGAATAAGAGGGTCGATGGAAGAAACCTTCTTCAATACAGGAATATAAATATACGGCTAGGTTATATCGAGAAAGCAGAAGGCTCCGCATTCGTAGAACTTGGCAACACTAAGATTCTGGCTGCTGTTAAAGTAGGCGTAGCATTACCCTTTGCAGATACTCCGAATGAGGGTATTCTGATCGTGAACGCTGAGCTAGTTCCCTTAGCTTCACCAGTCTTCGAACCAGGGCCCCCATCGGAGGAATCAATATCTCTAGCTCGATATGTTGATAGAAGTATCAGAGAGTCTAAAACGATAGATCTCTCTTCACTCTGTATAATTCCCGGTAGGTCTGTTTATTCTCTATACATAGACCTCTACATCCTTGATTATGATGGTAACTTGATAGATGCTTCGGTTATAGCGAGTGTAAATGCTCTTGGCACCACGATGCTTCCAAAATATAGTGTTGAAGGACAGAATGTTAAGAAACTAGACGAATACTTCAAGCTTGAGCTTAAGGACCACCCCGTCTCGATAACATACGCTTTCTTTGGAGACAAGTACGTTGTAGATCCATGTCTGAACGAGGAATATGCTTCAGACTTTACTATCTCCATGACGGTTAAGTCCGACGACAGGTTCTGTGCGATACAGAAAAACGGAGGAGGTATGATTCCGCCAAGAAGCTTTTTGGAGCTTTTAGAGAGGTCAATAACTCTGGGGAAAGAGTTAAGAAGAGTCGCATATAGCCAGCTCAGTGGAAATGACTAGGAAGAAAATATCCGGAGCCCTAGGTGTAAAGTACGGCTTCTCATTAAGAGAGAGATATATGCAGGTTTTAAAGAAAAGGCGTGCTGTTTATAACTGTCCTAGATGCGGGACCGGTGTCCTAAAAAGGCTTAGCGTAGGTATTTGGAGCTGCAGAAAATGCGATTATACCTTTGCCGGAGGAGCATACGAACCATTTACTAAAATAGGCGAGGCTGCTGCTAGGGCTGCAGGCGTTAAGGCCGAAATCTAGATGATAAGGGTTAAACTAGTTCTTAAATATGATGATGAGTATATGCCTGCTATAATTTATAAGGCTTGTTTGCAAGAAGTGATTGAGGAGTCAAGAATCGGGATGCGTGTAAAGACTCTCAACAATAAGCTATTGTTGCTCCTTAGGGGTAATAAACCCTCTAAAGTAGCTGAAAAACTCAGGAATATCTTAGGTCTAATTAACATGGCAGAACAAGTCGCTCTCCTCCTAGAAGCCGTTTAGAGGCTTTACGCCTTAAACATATATTTTTAAGTACCTTCCAGTAAATAAGGTGGAAGTCAATGTCGCAGGAACTGCCTCTTCAATTACAGGAGAAGCTCTCCAGGCTTCAACAGCTTCAGCAAACCCTAGAATCCTTATTCATTCAGAAGGAGCAGGCTAAGCTGGAGGCTAGAGAATTAGAATCCGCCCTACAAGAATTATCTTCTATTGATGAAAACACGCCGGTATACAGAATAACGGGTAGGATTCTAATTAGGAAAAGTAAAACAGATTTGATAAATGAACTGAACGAGCAAAAGGAACTTGTTAAAGTCAGGTTAAGTGCAATCGAAAGACAGGAGAGCAAAATTAGGGAAAGGGTTAACGAACTTGAAAACGAGTTGAAAACCGCTCTTTCATCGGGCAGAGGCAGTCTCTCTGCTTGAAAAACTAAATGAGGTGCAAAGACTTTTTAAACCATTCCTTAATCTTGGGTCAAAACTGATAATGAACGTAGTTGACCTGAGAAACGTAAGCTTCCGATATGCTGGTTCTGAGAGGAACGTGTTATCTAATATCAACCTTAAAATTGAAGAGGGAGAGAGTGTACTTATAACGGGGCCATCAGGTTGCGGGAAGTCTACAATAGCCAGAATAATTATGGGCCTAATACCGCATAGTTATGGAGGAGAATTCAGCGGCGAGGCTTATGTCCTGGGTATGAACATATGGGAGAATCCTGTGAGTAAAATTGCAACAGGCTGTGGAATAGTCTTTCAGAATCCTGAAAATCAACTGTTTACATTCAGTGTAGAGGATGATGTCGCATTCGGACCTGAAAACCTTGCTCTCCCTCCAGACGAGATACACAATAGAGTTGATGAATCACTCAGGCTTGTTGGAATAGAGCATCTTAGGTATCTTTCTCCAAACAATCTCTCGGGTGGAGAACAACAGAAGACAGCCATCGCATCTATACTTTCCATGCGTCCCTCTCTGATAATTTTTGACGAGCCTACTTCTATGCTGGATCCTTCTTCTTCAATCAACCTAATTCAAAGCATTTTCAGGCTTAAGAGAAGTCTTGAGGAAAAAGGGAGGAAAATAACACTAATAATTATAGAGCATAGGATTAACCTACTTCTTAATTACATTTCAAGAATGATCGTAGTGTCAGATGGTAGAATAGTTCTCGATGGCGACCCCCTAGTAGTCCTCAGTGAGAGCTTTAAAAGAGGAATTCCGATAAACATTCCACCTCTTCTCCATGTATATTTCAGGATCAAGGAAAGATGTGGTTTAGAAAAGCCTCCAAACAATATCAAGGAGCTCTTCTCTTATTTAAGAAAAGACGGGTGAAAAAAGAGTTGGTCGAAATAGTTGTCGAGAATCTTTTCTTTAAGTATCCAGATGCTGAAAACTATGCTCTGAAAAATATTAATCTCAGTATTAAAGAGGGAGAGAGCATAGCCATACTGGGTGAAAACGGTGCGGGCAAAACCACGCTTGCTAAAAACATCAATGGTCTACTTAAGCCAACTCAGGGAAACGTTAAAATCGACGGTGTAGATACTAGAAACCTCTCGGTTGCTAAAATAGCTAGGAAAATAGGTTTTGTTTGTCATAACCCCGATCATCAGTTTTTTGCAGAGAGTGTTGAAGAGGAGATTAAGTTCGGCCTAAGGAACTTCGGTTTTTCTGAGGATGAAACCGAGAGAAATGTCAATGAAGTCCTTAAAACATTCGGATTAGAAGAGTATAGGGGTAGAAGTCCTTTTCAACTAAGTGGTGGAGAGAAGAAAAGGTTAGCAATCGCATCTATAATGGTTTGGCATCCAGAGCTGTTGATACTGGATGAGCCAACGATAGGTATGGATTATGCTCAAAGGATGAATATTCAAAAAGTTCTCAGAAGTTTAGTTTCCGAGGGTAGAAGCATCATAATTATCACTCATGATGTTGATTTTGTTGCAAACCTGTGCAAAAGAGCAGTAGTTTTAAGCAGGGGTGAAGTAATTGGAGACGGCTGTCTACGCGAGCTTCTTTCGAATCAAGATGTGATAGAGAGAGCGTCTTTAAGAAAACCTTTCTTAATTGAGCTTGAAGAAGAGCTTGGTCTTCCAATTGTCGAAGAAGACTTCAACGAGATAAGCAATTTTCTGATAAAGGTGTTTCATAAGTGTCGTTCTTAAAAGCGTTCAAATACAAGAGGAAGGATTCTTCAATCCACAGACTGGATCCCCGATCTAAATTTATACTATCAATAGTATTAATGTTGTTTTCAGTAGTTTTTCTCGATATACGCGTACTTACCGCGATCCTAATGTTACAAATAGTTTTGCTTTGGTTAGCTAAGGCTCTCAAGGAATGGGTCTACTCATTAAGAGGGCTCGTGTTCTTCTTTGCAATAATATTTATTACTCAAATATTCTTCGGTGGAACACTCTTCACAGGATTTGTGCTTTCAATAAGACTTATAGTATTATCATCATCAATGTCTTGGTTTTTCTTATCGTCAACACCAGAGGATATTGGAAGAGCCATGAGTGCAGCAAAGGTCCCCTTGGAATTAACATTCTCTTTCGTAATGGCTATTCGATTCATACCTGTTATCTACGATGAGTTTCAATCAATATACGACGCTCAGCGTTCACGTGGGCTGGAGCTTGAGAAAGGTGGATTCAGGACGAGAATAAGAAACCTTATGCCGATACTCATACCTCTTCTCGTCGGAACCATAAGGAGAACTTACGAAATTGCTGACGCAATGGAGGTTAGGGCTTTTGGGGCTCTACCTAAGAGAACAAGCTACAAGCTTTTAAAGTTTAAAAGAGGGGACTATCTTCTCTGCCTCGTTTCAGTACTGCTTACCTCAACTCTTCTATACCTTAAGATCATGGGAGTAGAATAGGTTTAAGCAAATTTTATCGGAGAAACAGAGCCGTTCTTAAGCATGAGTACTGCAGCAATATTCGGAGTGGGCAATATTCCAAGCTGTTCCTGATACTTTGTTCTTTCTTGCCATGTTCCACTATTAACAAGCCTGATCTCCCTATAAATCCCATTCCTGAAAACGTGTACGTGGCCAGTGTGTAATACATCGGGGACCTCATCTATGACAAGTTCGTCTTGATAATGTGCCAATAGAGGGGTTCGAGATCCGTATACTGGTGCTAAATGTCTAAGTTGAAGCATGATCTCCATAGCGTTCTCAGGCCTGTCATAACTAGCATTTTTAGCGAAGGTTGCAATATCCTCTATACTTGTGCCGTGGTAGACTAGGAACTTAACACCATGTAACGAGACTACGCAAGGATTGCTAAGCGAGATAATGTTTCCACTATCCTTAAACCTTTCAGCGTACTCGTGGAATATGGGAGGCTGGGGAATAGCCCGTGGAGCTGCATCATGATTTCCAGGTATCACTATAATTCTGACGTATTCTGGTATTTGGCTCAGAAGGCTTGAAAGCCCCGTATACTGTTTATCCACATCCCTTACCTTCAACTCTTTTTCTTGCTGAGGGTAAATTCCAACACCGTCTACAAGGTCTCCTGCTATAATCACATACTTGATCTTAGAAGATAGCTCCTTTTCCCTCTCAGTAGGCCCTCCTTCCCTCAGCCATTTGACCATTCTCATGAAGGCTTTTTCAGAGAACTTTTGGCTCCCATAATGGATGTCTGAGGTTAGGAGGACTGATACGTCTTCCTCGGTGGACTTAAACCTCTTTATCGGTACATCTGGAAAAATCAAAGACTTGCAGAAAAGCCTAGAGTTAGAGACGTAGAAGGATATTCCAACCACTGAATCGGGTAAAAGCCTACCGATCTTATCTCTTAAATCCCTACCACAATCCTTAGGAATCATTACCTTAGTAGTGAAATCCATATCCTCAACTATAAGATAATTCTCACGTTTTTCGTATACCATAACTATGGTCTTCCCCTCTGAGCGGTCTGGAAGGCTACGTGCTTTTCTTAACGAGTAATAAGGAACCATATCTGCTCTGCTTCTTAGTATTGAAGAGATCTTTGAATACCTATTAACGAAATATTGTCTCCTAGCTTCAAGATCATCTGAGACATTCTTAGCATCATAGGATTTTAAAATCTCAATCCTTTCTTCAATATCCTTAGCTAAAACATGATGATGTACCCCTATTGATACCTCGCTTTTTTCACTTTTGCTAATAATTTTTTCTACAGCTTCTTTTGAGACAACAATAGTACTCCCCTCTTTCTTAGCTTCTTCAGCCAGTTTGTTTAGAACTGTATGAATAGATTTCTCATCATATTTTTCGACAAGTATTGAAAGCGCCTCTGGGTTTAGAAGCATC
Source organism: Thermoproteota archaeon (assembly GCA_038867695.1). Taxonomy (GTDB): domain Archaea; phylum Thermoproteota; class EX4484-205; order EX4484-205; family JAAOZP01; genus JAAOZP01. Next base: position 21,524 of record JAWBXT010000001.1, on the reverse strand, counting down.
CCTAAGCGCGTTGCCTCTGCCAATATCCTTCTCTTTATAATTGTCTCGTTCTGACTCAACTACCTAGGATTCAAGATAGTAGTAAGTTTTTATCTTTTTTAACTTGAGCTGATTAAGATAAAGGTTTATTTACCCTAAGAATGAAATAATTACGGGTATAAATGCCTGAAGAACGCGCAAAAAAGAAGGGAGACCGGAGGTCTACGCGCCTTCCCGCAGGAACTGCAGGATTATTTAGTACTCTTGGAGAAAGAGGAAGGGGATTCCAGATAAAACCTATAATTATAGTTGTTTTCTCAACAATATTCATAGCACTTAGCATATTATTGCTAGTCTTAGGAATATAGAAGATTGTCCTCCGGAGATGCATCTCGTTATGTTAAGTTCCTCTTCTCATTTCCGTCTCTACGTGTAATAATATTTATAAACCTGTTTTTGGAAACAATAATTTTAATATTTCTATTATATTCTTGCCCCATTCTAAGAGCTGCCCCACAGATATCAATATTGATATTTTCGCCTCTCTTATGCTCAATGTTCGTTCACAAGATTTTTTTCCAAGGAGATAGGATTTTTACTTTCCGAAGACTCCTAGCGCTTCAATCCGTCCAAGAATTTATTTTTGCACTACTTTTTTTCGTAGGATGGATTTTTACTCTTACTCTTAATCAGAACTCTTGTTTTACAGCATTCTTCTTGACTTCACTGGGTATAGCATTATCCTCTTTCATCACTACACTCGTAATGTTAGGCTTCTTAAGAAAAAGTATTCATATTGTTTTTGTAATATCTCTACTTCACTTATTCTTACAATCTTCTCGTTGGCTCGTATTAAGCTTAATAGCAATGAAAAAATGGGTCAACATAATATTGCCACTCGTAATATCTTTCTCTACTAGCATACTTTTCCTGTTTATTATAAGCATTAAATGGAAGAAAAATGCTCCAATAAGTCCCTTAAAGATATTCCAAGCTTATTTAGAATATTATTTAAACAAGAATTCTGAACCATTTGAAAACGTTCTTGAGGAAATATGTGAGGAGAAGAATCTAGAATTATCGCTACTTCTCTTTACTCTTGAAGATGGAACAAACTTATCGATATTCGGCTTATCGGCCCATTTCGGGCCATTTGGTACGGTCGGAAGCAGTTCATTACCAAGTCGTTTAATTAATGAACTTGAGGACAGTAGTCTTAGAATGCTCTTACTCCGTAATTTATCAGATCACAGTTTTAATCTTTCTTCTTGGAGGGTAGTTGAAAAAATTAAGAAAGAAATGATAGAGGCGTTAAATTCTGCAAAGTACTTAGAAGATTATCGTGCAAACGTAATTCAAAAGGAGGCTGAGGGATATTGCGTTACCTTGCTTCGTATATTCTCTTACTGCATCGTTTTACTATCCTGCCCAGGACATTCTATGGAAGATCTTCCTCCAAGATGGTTTCCACTATTTTCAAGTGTTGTGAGTCGCTATGGTTTTATCCCATTGATAATTATTGACGCACATAACTCGATTGACCCCTCAAGCTGGAAAGTATCGGATCCTGATGAAGAGACGTTCGCTAGACTATTAAATAATGCGTTAGAATGCTTACAGAAATCATCTCCAAAAAGTTTTAAAATCGGGTTTGATAGGATTCGTCCCGCCATACTCCCAAAGGAAGAAATAGGGCCAGGAGGAATATCAACCCTAGTTTTTAAAGCCGAGGATGAAAACCATGCTATTGTGGTAATCGACGGAAACAATATGGTCGCTGGCTTACGTAATTACCTTGTCGAGAATCTTAAGAATTTGCTAAATCTATCGACATTAGAAATCGTTACGACTGATACGCATCTTTTAACGGGAATTAGAAAAGCTAAGAGAGGGTATTTTCCAATTGGTTTTAAAACAAGGAGAGAGATTCTACTAGAATATTGTGTAAAATCTATTAACAATGCAATTGGAAGTCTTTCGTCATACTCGGCAAAAGCTTGGGTCGGAAAGGTAAATGGTGTTAAGGTTACGGGAGGGATTTTTAAAATAATTGAGAATTTTGTGGAATTCTGTGAAAAATTGATTTATATTTTAATTATTTCCACAATACTATTAACATTCCTATTGCTACTTAGCTTCTTTTAAGTGAGGGTTTTCCACAACTATTTCAATCACGGGAGTTATTCTCGAAGTTCCACCACCGCTTTCTTCCAGAATCCTTACCTCGATTATTTGTGTGCCTGCTATGTTTCTTCGCAATAAGTTGGCAACATCAACTGCTCTAGAGATGTTCTCACCTCTACCCCTTATGGTAAGTGTTTTGCTTCCACTATTGAACACGGTAATACATGCCGTAACGTAACTCCAAGGTTTCTTTCTCCCAACAATAACTACAGCCTCATCACCCAAAATTCACCACCTCTATCTCACTATCGTCAGTAACCTCAATGCATAATCTTCCTATTCCCCTCTCCCTAACGTTGCACCATTTAATTCTTATCCCCTCTCCCGCCCTTAATTCTAGTATTTTGCTGGTATTCTCGCGCCATGCTATTACTTCCACCAACCCCGTATCATCCATCAGGTTTAGACGGCATACTCTTATCCTTTCTCCGGTGGCTAAAACGACATCCTGCTCTTCTGGGTTTGTGGAAACAACACCCTCAACATGAATCTTTCTCATACCTGGTTCAAGCTCACTAATCCTATATGCTCTTTCAGGAATCTTCAGGTTCGGAAGACCCTCTTCAACACCAATTATAGTTGTAGACGAGGTCGTGCTTAGCAATATTTGTCTCTCACAGTTTCTAACGATAACGTTTAGAAATGATACTCTCTTACCTTCAGCATCTATCTGTCTAAGCTTATCTATAATGTTGCCCCAGCAAGTTAATACGGCGTAGGATTCACCGTCTGAGACAATGGTATCCATAACCCTTCGAACCCTTCCTCCTAAGGAGATAGTATTATCCTTAAACATTTTGAGTACCTGAAGCTTTAGGTTGACGAGTTTACCCCGATCTACCTTAGAAAGAACACTATACTTCGCCTCTCCTGTCTTATTGAGTATTTCTAAATACCCCATTGAATTGAGTTCTAATTCTAGGTTTCCGCTTAAGCCCTTCCTAAGCCTAGCTCCGGCTACTAGAACCATACTGAAAACATCTTTTTCGGCTATTCTTGTAGAATGTTCATGCCAGAGGGTTAACGGCATTCTAAAATCTCCATCCGCCAGGATAATCCTCCTAACAGCCCCCTCGCCCCTCACTGGATCTGAAAACTTCTTTAACTCAGAAACCCCTATTACCATAGCCTTAATGTTAACGACATTGTCATTATAGTTTAGTTCTCTGAGTTTTTTAAAGAAAGTTTCTCTGGGAGGTATGTCGGGGCTTTCTCCAATCTTTGATATGCTTCCTGTATTACCTAGATGTATCTCCACGGTCCCAAGTCTTCCTTCCTTACTGTATGCTCTAGCTACTTTGATAACATCTCCGACGTCAATACCGAGCTCCTGGAGCAAGTTTGCTTTCTCTCTCCACAAGTATAAGTAACACCAGCCGGAGGAATCCCCTATTATAACCCTTGTTATCATGATTTTCCCATTGCCGGATTCGACTTCCTTCGGCTCAAGAACGGCAATAATTCTCCCCCGCGTCGAAATATTGGTAAGTCCAGAAACAATGCTGCCAATCTTAATCTCCTTTTCTAGTGAAATATCCTCCAACCTTACACCCAATTCATTCGCTATGCTGAAAACAGCCCAGACCTCTCTATATGCTTCGCTAACGCGGGCATGCTTCTTCCTCTCCTCTATTTTCTGGATAAGCTCCTCTCTTGATATCTCCCTCCTCTTTTCAAGAATAGCCTCAATATACCTCTGGATAAGCTCCTCTCTAGACATCTGCATTCTCTCCAATTATAAACCATTGTTTAATATGTTGCCTGGGATATTTACGTACAATCATTGTTCAACGCTTAATAGTTTTTCTGACGATAAAGTATATGATTATCACTAAGATACCTACTGCTAAAACTAGCGTTATCCTCTCTAAATTCCCTATGAAATCGCTTATGTTCATGTACAGAGTGCTACACATAAAGATTAATAAGCTTTAAATATGCTGGAAATCCACAATGGGTGGGACGGTTGAGCGAGAATAAGGGAGTGAAATTCCCCCTTTCGGAAGCGTTCTTCCTTAGCCTAGAAAGCATCAGATTCAGGTTCAGCAGAGCGCTTATAACAATGACTTCAATAATACTAGGAATTTCTTTCCTCTCCTTCCTCCTAACGACCGGAAGAATAGTTTCATTACTATACCAGGAGGGATCTGGAGTACTTGTACAGACATATCAGATCTGGATGGCGATTATCGCTATACTAATATGTTCGGTAGGAATCGTAAACAGTATGCTTATGAGCGTTACTGAGAGATACAAGGAGATAGGGACCATGAAATGCCTAGGTGCAATGAATTCGCACGTGATAGAGATATTTCTGATAGAGGCTTTTCTAATAGGTCTAATAGGTGGTAGCATAGGTGCCATCGCCGGATGGGGTGTAGCAACATTATGGCAGTATTTCTCTAGAGCTAATCCCGAAATATTCGTCAGTGCAGTTAGACTATGGACTAATTTCTTCATGCCCCGTAGCTTCAACGATATTTTGGTACTTTTAGCAAACCCGCTGATAGACATACTCTTAGGTGTACTCATAGCAACAATATCTTCTCTGGTGCCTGCTTACATTGCTTCTAGGCTGAGTCCCACGGAGGCATTAAGGTATGAAGCTTAGGAGGTGCGGGAAATGTCCCTAAGATATGAGTATGCTGTTGAGACGGAGGATCTGGCGAAATACTATATAATGGGTCCAGTAACGGTAAAAGCCCTAGACGGAGTGAGTGTGAGAATCAAAAGGTCAGAATATCTTTCACTAATGGGCCCGTCGGGAAGCGGCAAGACCACTTTCTTCAACATGGTTGGAGGCTTAGATCGACCTACGAGGGGGAAAGTGTTCATTGACGAAGTGGATATAGCAAGCCTCGATGCCTACGAGCTAGCATGGCTAAGGGCCAAGAAGATAGGTTATGTCTTCCAAACATTTAATCTTATACCTGTGTTAACAGCGATGGAGAATGTCATGATGCCGATGATTTTCACTGGAGTTGAGAGAGATGAAAGAGTGAGGAGAGCTAGAGAAATGCTAACTAGGGTAGGCTTAGGAGACAGGTTGGACCATAAGCCTGGTGAACTTTCAGGCGGACAGCAACAGAGGGTTGCAATAGCTAGGGCACTAGTAAATGATCCGGTTATAGTCCTTGCAGATGAGCCGACTGGAAACCTTGATCTTCACACTGGATTGGAGATAATCAACCTCTTGAAGACACTAAATACTGAAAAGAAAGTTACCATAATAAACGCAACGCATGACTTGAAAATGATCGACGTCAGTGATAGGATATTCTGGATACGTGACGGTAAGATCGAAAGGATAGAGACCAGGGCTGAAGTAGCTGTAAAAGAAGTAGAGTAGATTTATTTTATAATAATCTTTTTTCATACGATCCTTTAAAGCCCAATTAATATTGTGTTAAGCTTCTGCTTCAAAAAGAGTCGTTTGTTAAAAACCAGCAGTATAAACTATCATAATATCTACCGCATAGTATTCAATATGGTTTTGAATGATCTGAGGAAATACTCTATCTCTTCCTTTCCCTCGTATCCAACGTTTCCTATCCTGGTGGTTTCATCTCTCAGCTTACCCATCCCCCTCGCAATAAGTATTCCATATTCTTCATATAGTTTTTTAATCGTTTTGGATGCATCAAAATTTTTGTTTTTGAAAACTATTATGGATATTGATCGGTACTTCTCCTCTTGCGGAAAAACTTCAAACCCCTCTGATTCTAAGAATTCGTATATCATCTCAGCATTCTCCCTGTGTCTTCTTATCCTCCCCTCATAGCCTTCTTCTCTAAGTATATTGAGGGCCTCAGCCATACCGTATAACAACGTGATGGCGGGAGTAAATGGCGTCTCTTTCCTCAAATGAAACTTATGTAACTTCTCGATATCGAGATAAAAACTTCTCCTTCTAGGGTTGCCTAACCCCTTTTCTAGAGCCCTCTTGCTTACTGATGCAAAGGATAATCCAGGAGGTCCTCCAAGGCCTTTCTGGCTGGCTGTTACGCAGACATCGATACGCCACTTATCGGTGTAAAAAGGCTCTACACCAAGGTCTGAAACAGTATCTGCGAAAACAAGTATATCCCTATCTCCAATGACGTTACGTATTTCCTCCATCATTCTGAACGTTACACCGGTAGAGGTCTCGTTATGCACTATGAAAATGCTTTCCACATCCCCCTTCTCGATTATGCTGATTATCTCCCTTAGGCTCGGAAGCTTACCCCACTCCGCCTTAACAGTAACTGGTTTAGCACCCACTTTTAAAGCGTTCTCCACAGCTCTTTCCGTAAAATCTCCGAAGTCGGGTATCAGAACCCTCTCCCCTTCATAAACGAAGTTCTGGAAAACCATGTCTATCCCAGCAGTGCCAGAGCCGCTTATTATGTAAACGTCGTTTTCAGTCTGGAAGGCGTATTTTAATCCCTCCTCTATCTCTTCGTAAAGCCTGTGAAATTCTTCCCCTCTGTGATTTATTATTGGCTTAGCCATAGCTTTCAAAACTCTCTCGGGAAGCGTTATCGGACCAGGTATGAGCAGCATAGGAGCCTTCTGAAGCATCCCTCGAGGAGGAATTTAAAACTGGTTTATAACCTTTCTGCGCCTCCCTTGAGGATCTAAAACCATCTAGTAAAACCTATTTCATTCTCGTAGACATATGATATCCTTAACAACGTTGCCTCATCAAAATGGCCTCCTATTAGTTGAAGTCCCACAGGTAGGGAGTCCACAAATCCTGCCGGAATACTTATCGCAGGCAATCCCGCTAGGTTAACTGCAACGGTTTCAATATCCATCATATAAACTTCTAATGGGGAGAGGAATTCCCCTATCTTCCAGGGTAGGACTGGCATTGTAGGTGTTGCCAGAGCACTATAATTCTTGAGTAAAAGCTTAAACTCGTCGTATATCCTCCTCCTAACTCTACAGGCTTTTATGTAGAAATCCTCCTTATAGCCTGCGGAGAGTACAAAAGTGCCTAAGAATATCCTCCTCTTAACTTCTTCTCCGAAGCATTCTGTCCTGATCTTAACAAGCTGTTCTTCCCATTTTCCCCTTACGGGTTTTCCTCCGTAACGGATTCCGTCGAACCTGGCCAGGTTGCTCGAACACTCCGCAGTGGCTATTATGTAATATGCAGGAAGAGCATATTTTATAAAGGGCATAGAAACTTCTTCGATAAGGCACCCGGCTTCCTCAAGAGCTTTTAATGCATCATAGACCTTTCTAGAAACCCTTTCATCTACATTATCGAAACCCTCCTTTATCACACCTATCTTAACCCCTTTTGTTTTCTTCAGAGCTTCTTCAACATAATTTGGAACAGGCTTGTTAAGAGTGGTTGAATCCCTTAAGTCTCTTCCAGCTATTACTTGGAGAAGAAGTGATGTTAGTAAAGTGTCTTTGGCCATAGGTCCTATCTGGTCTAGGCTACTTGCATACGCTATTAAGCCGTAGCGTGAAACTCTACCGTATGTCGGCTTCAAACCAATTATGGAGTTGAATGCAGCAGGGTTCCTTATTGAACCACCAGTATCGCTTCCTAGCGCAACGTCTACGGCCTCGCATGCGACTGCGACGGCACTTCCACCGCTGCTTCCCCCTGCTACTCTAGAGTGGTCAAAAAAGTTTCTCGTGGGTCCGAAGAATGATGTTTCAGTACTAGATCCCATTGCAAACTCATCCATGTTAGTTTTTCCTATTATAATTGCATCCTCAACCTTTATCCTCTCTATAACAGTGGCATCATAAACGGGAACATAGTTTTCAAGCATTTTGGAAGAACATGTAGTCCTTAAGCCTTTTGTGGAAATATTGTCTTTAACGGCTACTATGATTCCTGCCAATACGCCTAATTTCTCGCCTTTAGCTTTTTTCCTCTTAATCTCCTCAGCCTTCTTCAATGCTCCCTCTGCATCTACCGTTATGAATGCGTTCAATTTCCTATTTGCCTCGATCTTTTCGAGAGCTTGATGTACCCTCTCCACAGGGTCTATAGACCCCTCCTGAACCTCTATAACCTGCTCTGAAAAGCTGTTTAACCCCATAGTTGACCAGATACGAACCATTTATCCTCTTTCTCCCCAGCGTTTTTGAAGACTTCTTCTTCACTAAGAGTTTCGGCAGGCTCATCTTCTCTAAGAGACTCGTTTACGCCAGTTACATAAGTCATGGGTTCAGCATCCAGCTGAAGGCTTCTTATGGTTTCAAAATACCCGAGTATCTCGTTAACATCCTTCAAAAGCCTGTCTATTTCCTGCTCGCTTAATGAGATTCTGCAAAGCCTAGCGTAATGTAGCATTTCTTCTCTAGATATGGTTATTTTCCCGCTCATTTGAGCCTCCACCCATTATGTAGAATAGCTATTTATTGGTTTCTCTTGTTCAGCCCCTAATTGTTTTCAACAAAAATGGGTTATCAGAGTACGTTATGGATTCCCAGAAGAATTTATTATTTCCTTTTATGTACGAATGTATACATGCATTCATTTGTTCAGAATTTTTTATATATTGCTTTACTTTCGCGAAAGGACTTGTGGCTACTCGAACCATCGTCTCTCTTAGTAATCGACCGTCTAGCGGAATTGTTAAAATAGATTTTAAAATCAAGGAAATCAATTATGAAAGCCCAATTGACGTTTTCTCCAGGCTGGTGTACGAATATGATTATGTGTATTTACTGGAATCAGTGACTGGTCCTCAAAAGCTTGCAGAATTCTCCTTCATAGGTTTTGATCCAAGGATGATAATTAAAGTTAAGGACCGTAGGACAGAGATAACAGGTGATAAGAAAGATGTTGTTAAAACTAGCGATCCGCTTGAAATCATAAGAGAAGAGATAAGTGTTAAAGTGCTTTCGCGGAAATGTCCCAGATTCGCTGGTGGTGCTGTTGGCTACGTTTCCTACGACGCTGTAAGGTATTGGGAACAACTCCCATCTATAGCTGTAGATGATTTGAAGCTTCCAGATTTGGAGATGGGTATTTATGATGATGGGATAGTGTTCGATCACACTAGGAGGAAGGCATATTACTTCTATACCGTTGAGAATAGATTGAATATTCTGGAAAGAAAGTTAAAGTCTAGTATAAGCTTTGGGAGTTTGAAGTTTAACAAGCTGAAGCCGAATATTTGCAAAGAGAACTATGAAGAAATCGTAACTAAGGCTAAGGAGTACATTTTCAACGGGGATATTTTTCAAGTTGTATTATCAAAAAGATATAGTTTTAACATTGGTGGAGACCTTATGCGCTTCTACCGAGCTCTGCGTAAAATCAACCCTTCTCCCTACATGTATTTCTTAAAACACGGTAACACTTGCATAATAGGGTCAAGCCCTGAAATGCTTGTTAGGGTCGAGAATAGGACTATTGAAACATATCCGATAGCGGGTACGCGTCAGAAGACTGGGAATCCGAAAAAAGACGATAAGCTGGCGAAAGAACTCTTAGCAGACCCTAAGGAAAGAGCAGAACACGTAATGCTTGTAGACCTAGCTAGGAATGACCTAGGTAGAGTTGCGGAATATGGCTCGGTAAAAGTGCCTGATTTTATGGTAATACATAGGTATAGCCATGTCCAACATATTGTCTCCAGGGTTGTTGGAGTACTTGCACCAGACAAGGATTGCTTCGATGTTCTTAGAACTATGCTGCCTGCTGGAACGGTTTCCGGAGCTCCTAAAGTCAGGGCGATGGAGATAATCGAGGAGCTTGAGCCGACTAGGAGAGGACCCTATGCTGGTGCAGTGGGATACTTCTCTTACAACGGTAATGCTGACTTTGCAATAACGATTAGAACCCTCGTAGTGAACAAAAACAGGGGACACATTCAAGTTGGAGCAGGAATCGTTGCAGATTCCATTCCCGAGAAGGAATGGTTTGAAACAGAGCATAAGGCAAGAGCTTTATTGAAGGCTCTGAAAGTGGCGGGTGGGGGATAATGAGAGTCCTCTTAATAGACAATTACGATTCTTTCGTATACAATATCGCCCAGTACTTAGGAGAATTAGGCGCATCAGTAATGGTTTTTAGGAATGATGTACTTAATTATAAGAAGGCTAGTAAGCTTAGGCCTGACAGAATCATAATATCACCCGGCCCAGGTACTCCGGAAGACAAGAAGTATTTTGGAAACTGTGTTTCAATAATACGTAAACTAGGCCCTAGGATTCCCATACTCGGCGTGTGTTTAGGGCACCAAGGTATTGCGTACGCTTTCGGCGCAAAGATTTCTCATGCAAGCAGGCTTATGCACGGAAAGACGAGTATGATTAAGCACGATGGTAGAGGGATATTCAGAGGAGTATCTAACCCATTCGAAGCTACACGCTACCATTCTTTAGTAGTAAGCGCCTTTGACATGCCCTCCTCATTGAAAATAACCGCATATTCACTGGAGGACTGTGAGATAATGGGTTTAAGACATGTTGAATACCCTATTGAAGGGGTACAGTTCCATCCCGAGTCTATACTTACCCAAGAGGGGAGGAGGATATTGAAGAATTTTCTCGAGGGAGGTGTATAAGCTTTGATAAGGGAATGTATAGCGAAGCTGGTTAGAAGGGAAGACCTCCTTCCAGAAGAGGCTGAGGAAGCGATGACTGAAATAATGTCTGGTAAAGCAAGCGATGCCCAGATAGCTTCATTCATTACTGCGTTGAGGATGAAAGGAGAGACTGTCGAAGAGATAACTGCATTCGCATCCGTTATGAGGAGGTTCTGCATTCGTATTAACCCCAGTGTTAACGGTAGACTTGTCGACACCTGTGGGACAGGGGGAGACTCTGTGAAGACTTTTAACGTAAGCACTTTAGCAGCCCTCATCGCTGCTGGAGCAGGCGTTTACGTAGCGAAACACGGAAACCGTTCCGTAACGAGTAATTGCGGTAGTGCAGACCTTCTCGAAGCATTAGGCTTCAACCTTAACATGAGCCCTGAGGCCGTGGAGAAGTCTATAGAAAGCATTGGAATAGGATTCATGTTCGCCCCAGTTTTCCACCCAGCTATGAAGCATGCGGTAGTGCCCAGGAGAGAGATAGGGATAAGAACAGTTTTCAACATTCTGGGTCCTCTGACCAATCCCGCCGGTGCTAATGCTCAGCTGATGGGGGTCTGTGAAAAGTATCTCCTTAAACCCATTGCAAATGTACTCAAGAATATAGGTGTGGAGAATGCGATGGTAGTATACGGCTCAGATGGATTAGATGAGATCTCCATAACCGGTAGAACTAATGTCCTCCTCGTGTCCAACGGAAAGATTGTTTCAAAATACATCGAACCAGAGGATTTTAATTTAAAAAGAGCGGATAAAAACTACATTCAAGTCTCTTCCAAAGAGGAGAGCGTAAAGGCGGCTTTAGACATATTAAGAAACCGTGTGGGAGATGATAGACTTGTTTCGAAAAGAAACATGGTTTTGATTAACGCTGCGGCTGCAATCTTTCTAGGTGGGAAGGCTAAGAATCTTTCCGAAGCGTTTGAAATAGCGAGGGAATCGTTAGAAAGCGGTACGGCTTACAATAAGCTTAAAGACCTCATAAAATACAGTGGAGGGAATCTATCAATCCTAGAGGAGCTTGAAAATAATGGTTGACTTTCTGGAGAAAATTATGAAGAATGTTATTGAAACTATAGAATCCGGTTATTACAATGCGGATACTGTTGAACATGAAAAAGTTAGCTTAAGAAAAGCAATATTGTCCTGTAGTAAGAATCCGGTTATAGCCGAGTTTAAATCAGCATCTCCGTCAAAAGGTTTTTTGAGAAAAAAAGAGGAGGCTGTTCAGATAGCCCTTTCCGCAGAGAGGGCCGGAGCAGTCGGTATTTCTGTCTTAACAGAACCTAAATACTTCCACGGGTCCCTAGATGTCTTTAAGGAAATTAGGAAGATTGTAAGCCTACCTCTTTTAATGAAAGATTTTATTGTAAGTAATGCTCAAATCGAGACAGCTTCGCGAATCGGAGCCGATGCAATACTGCTTATTCAAACATTATTCGATAGAGGGTTTTCTAAATTTGATTTAGAAGAGATGATTTGCCTTGCTCATTATTATGGCATGGAGGTTCTACTAGAGGTTCATACTGAAGACGAGTTTCTTAAAGTTGTAGATTCGGAAGCGGATATGATTGGGATAAACAATAGGAACCTTTCTAATCTGAACGTAGACGTCAATACCACCGTGACCATACTCAGCAAATACGGTAAATGTGGAAAAATAATTGTAAGCGAAAGCGGAATAGAGTCTCCTGAGCAAATAAGACTCTTAAGAGAATACGGTGTAGATGCATTTCTAATCGGTACCTCTATTATGCTTTCGGAAAATGTTGGGGAAAAAATCAGGAGCTTTGTTGAAGTGGATTGAAAATGGTAAGAGTAAAAATATGCGGAATAACCAGAGTTGAAGACCTTGAATTAGCCGTAAATGCTGGAGCAGATTTCGTAGGGTTCGTCGTAAACGTTCCCTCTTCTCCAAGAAACCTGAAGCACGATGCCGCTGCCCGCTTAATATCTGCCATTCCGACCAGCATTAAGAGCGTAGTTGTCACAGTCTCCAGGAACCTGGAGGATTTGAATAGCGTTATGCAACTCGGTGCAGACTACATACAGTTACACGGTGAACCTAGTTTACTAACCCGTTTTGCTGAGGAGGCTCGTGGGAAAAGAGTCATAGGAGCAGTAAACGCTAGGCTCCCCAATGCTCTAGACTTGGCGGTAGAATATTCTAAATTATTCGAAATGGTGCTTTTAGATAGTTCGACGGATAATGGATTAGGAGGCTCAGGTAAAACCCATGACTGGAGGCTAAGCAGGATTATACGAGACAGGCTTCAGCCCAAGCCATTAGTATTAGCTGGAGGTCTGACCCCTGAGAATGTCGCAACCGCCGTGAATATCGTTAAACCGTATGCAGTCGATGTTTCAACCGGCGTTGAAGCAAGGCCGGGCGTTAAAGACCCGGAGAAAGTGTTAACGTTTATCAGGAGAGCAAAGGAGGCGGAGACGTGAATAGAATAGTTTACGAATATCCCAAGGACGGGAAATACGGACGTTACGGAGGAAGATTCGTCCCAGAAACACTCATGCCTGCGCTAGAAGAACTTGAAGAAGCATACTTAAGATTCCGAGACGACCCTGAGTTTAAGAAGAAACTGAAGTATTACCTTGAAAAATTCGCTGGCAGGCCCACTCCTCTATACTATGCAGCCAACCTTACTGAGAAACTAGGCGGCCCAAAGATATATTTGAAGAGAGAAGACTTGGCACACGGCGGTGCCCATAAGATAAACAATACAATAGGCCAAGCGCTTCTAGCTAAGAGCATGGGGAAGACGAGAGTCATTGCTGAAACCGGCGCTGGCCAACACGGTGTAGCAACAGCCATGGCCTGCGCGGCATTGGGCTTAAGGGCTGAGATATACATGGGTGCTGAAGACATGAAGAGGCAACGCCTAAACGTTTTCAGGATGAGGCTCCTGGGTGCAGAAGTACACTCTGTTGAATCAGGTTCGAAAACGCTTAAGGATGCGATAAACGAGGCCTTGAGAGATTGGGTTACTAATGTTCAGACTACTTATTATCTAATAGGCTCCGTCGTCGGGCCGCATCCTTACCCTATGATCGTCAGAGACTTCCAGAGCATTATTGGTATTGAGACGAGGGAGCAGATACTCACCCAAGAAGGGAGACTTCCAGATGCAATAGTTGCCTGCGTTGGAGGAGGAAGTAATGCGATTGGGATATTCTACCCGTTCATCGAAGACAAAGACGTGGAGCTCTATGGCGTTGAAGCTGCTGGAGAGGGGCTTTATACGGGGAGGCATGCGGCAAGCCTCTGTGCCGGCTCTGAAGGTGTTTTCCATGGAATGCTATCTTATGTTCTACAAGACGATAATGGACAGATATTGACTACACACAGCATTTCAGCAGGTCTAGACTATCCTGGAGTAGGGCCGGAGCATAGTTTTCTCAAGAGTATAGGGAGGGTTAAATACGATGCTGTTACAGACGACGAGGCTCTTGAGGCTTTCCTCGAATTATCTAAGCTTGAAGGTATAATACCAGCGTTAGAACCGTGCCACGCCTTAGCTTACGCTAAGAAGCTTGCCGAGAAAATGAGTATGGACGAGATACTTATAGTAAACTTATCCGGCAGAGGAGATAAGGATGTAGAAGTTGTTGCAAACGAATTGGGTGTTAAAATATGAGTATTCCTGAAACATTTCGAGAGTTAAAGAAACGCAATGAAGGCGCGTTAATCGCCTACGTGACTGGAGGAGACCCCTCTCCAAAGTATACTCCTAGAATAGTTGAAGCTCTTGTAAAGGGAGGGATAGACATCGTTGAGATTGGAATCCCATTCTCTGATCCAATAGCAGACGGACCTGTGATACAGGCTTCTGATGTTCGAGCACTCAATGCAGGTACGACTCCAGATACTGTTTTAAACATAGTTAAAGAAGTGAAAAAGGCTGTTGAAATACCCATAGTCCTGTTAACATACTATAACATTATCTTCAAGAGGGGGATTGGAAAATTCTTGGAAGATGCAAATAGGAGCGGTGTCGACGGAATAATTGTAGCAGACTTGCCTATTGAGGAAGCTGAAGAATACAAGGATAATGCTGAGAAAAATGGTATTAACACGATTTTCCTTGCAGCTCCTTCTACATCTTCTAGCAGGCTGGGAAAAATACTGAAGATGACATCAGGATTCCTATACCTTGTATCAATCTTCGGTGTAACCGGTATGAGAGAGCAGGTTGCTCAGCTCACTATCCAAACAATAAGGAGATTACACCCATATACCGTAAATACAATCCCCCTAGCTGTAGGGTTCGGCATATCTAAGCCTGAGCACGTGAAATCAGTAATATCGTGTGGTGCGGATGGTGCTATAGTTGGGAGTGCTTTTGTAAAACTTGTGGAAGAGAAATATGGCAATTTAACAAGCCTCTTAGAAGGGTTAACTAATTACGCGAAAAGCCTGAAGGCTGCTACTAGACTGGGATACAGTTCTTGACTGTATTTCTATCCAGAACTAGTCTCCTCCATCTGTTGTCTAATGGATTCCGGTATATCTGGAAAACTAGATTTCATCTTCTGCGACGCTAATACAGATGCTTCTCTAAGAATTTGATCAGCCTCTCTGTCTGTTGAGACATACGGTTCGTAACCGGAAACTTCACCAGCCTGTATTAGTACGCGGTTCATCATATCCTCTATCTGTCTTAGGCTCTCGGCTACCTGAGGCGCCACGTTTCTTATCTCGCTCCCAACCCTATTAACAACGTTCACAACAGGACCTAAGACTTTCAGTGTATCTTTAAAGTCCAGTGTATCCTCAAGCCGGAGTATTACTCTCTCAAGAGCAAGCTTGTTGCTTAGGATAATCTTACCCATCTTCCTTACTTGAGCAACCTCATTAGCGTAGACTAAGGCTCGAGAATTATCCCGTTCTACAAGTGCTTTTTCTACCTCTTTGAAAAGCTGTTCGTCTCTTGCCTTTATCCTGCTATAAATACGGTCGAGGTTCTGCTCCTGAACCTTAAGCATCATAACAGCTTCTCTGAGAGTGTCTTGGAAAGTCGTAGTATCAGCTGGCTGAGGAGGAGGTCGAGGCTTCTTCCATGGTAATGGAACCATTTTTAGTCAGTTAAAACTATTGACGTAGCTTAAATATTTTTTGAAATGGTTTACGATAAGAAAACATAAGCGAGCCGCTAGATACAAAGGCCACATTTGGATAGATATTATATTCAGAAAGCTTTCTAAATGGAAAACTTAATTAGGAAACTTACGTGATAATGAAATTAGAATAGAAGTGTCCAGTTCAAGCTGGAGGACTGAGCTTGAAAGAACTGCGATAAGAAAAGCTCATGAAGCTGTCAGCTTAGATAGTCAGGGAGACTACAAGTCCGCCATAAGGCTCTATAGAGAGACTATCGAGATACTTATGCAGCTTTATACGCTTTCAGATAATGACAGCATAAAGAGAGTGTATCTGGATAGGATTAGAGAATATCAGAAAAGGGTTGAGAAGCTCGATAGTTTGGCTAAGAAAAAGGAGGAAGTCGTTTATGTTGATAAAACTGAGAAGAAAGAAGAAGATAAGTGGCTCCAAGACGTCGTTCTAATCGAGAAACCCTCTGTAAAGTGGGATGATATCGTTGATTTGGACGAGGCTAAGAAGAAGCTATATGTGAACGTGATATTTCCAACTATCAGACCCGATGTATACAAGCTACCATGGTCTACAGGAATACTCTTTTACGGTCCGCCAGGTTGTGGTAAGACTCTTCTAGCAGCAGCCTTGGCTAATAGTATTAGAGCAACTTTTTATCTGGTTAAAGCATCATCGATACTCTCAAAATGGCTGGGCGAGTCCGAGAAGAATATAGCAAAGCTCTTTGAGCATGCGAGGAAGAACAGTAGTTCAAGTGAACCTGCGATAGTTTTTATCGATGAGGTTGAGAGTATTGTTGGGACACATGTTTATGAAACCGGGGGTGAAGCTAGGGCTAGGCTACAACTCCAGCAGGAAATGGATGGCCTATTAAGCAAGGGTAGAGTTGAACACGTGTACGTTATAGCTGCAACCAACAATCCTTGGTTGCTTCCAGACGCTTTTCTAAGGAGGTTTGAAGAAAGGATATATGTGCCCCCTCCTGATCTAAGGGCTAGGAAAAGACTTTTCATGTATTTTACCTCTAAGCTCAGCCTTAAGCCGCCCATATATTACGATGAGCTTGCTCGCCTGACAGAGGGCTACTCTGCTCACGATATTGAGAATATATGTAAAGATGCTTTTAAAATGACTATTGAAGAATTCTTCGAACAAGGAGATCCAATGAAGGGGAACCCAAGACCCGTAACGATGGAGGATCTAGTTAAAGCTATAAGAAACAGGGGTAGCAGCATAAGTAAGGAAAGCTTGATTAAAATGGAGGAGTGGAGGAAGGAAAAGGGTTCTATTTAGATAGTCTCTTCCCCATGCTTTATTATTACTCTTCTTTCTTTAACTAGCTCGTTCAACATCTTTTCAACATCCTCCCTACTCATCGAAAGGTCTTTTGCACACTTCTCAATATTAAACGAATCAGAATTAGCTTTAAGGTATTCAAAAACCCTCTGTTTCGCTTCCTCCTTTAGAATAACATTTTGAGGCACTTTGGGAAAAGTGCTTTCAATCTTCATCAAGGCGAGTTTCTCAGCATCTTTAATTACTTTCTCAGCTTCATCGCTCATAGAATCTAGCCTGATTTCCGTTGAGCTGGTTATTATTGCAGCAGCCTCCTCAAGCTTAGCCTTAACACCTACAAACTCCTTCTCTAAGTTTGGCAGAGGTCCTACTTCATTTACCGCAGATAATAGCCTGATGAGTGACGGTACCATTCCATAAAGCTCCTCGGATTCAATGAGTGTTTCAAGTCTAAGCTTAATGGTCAGCACTAGGAGGCTCGACTGATAGATTATTTTAGCAACTTTCCTGAGCATAGCTATTTCCTGTGCATATGCCCTAGCCCTCTCATGGTCCTTCTTCTCGAGGAAGAAGCTCACCTTTTGCAAATACTCGCTATCTTTCTGTCTAAGATTTTTAACGATCCTATCCAAGTTGTAAGATACAAGCTCTATGTCTGTCAAAGATTCTCTCAGCAGAAATCTTATTCTTTCAATGTTTTCAAGATCCATTGGTAACATCCTCACCTTTCTAACTCTAGTACTCCATCGCTCGTACCCACATAGGCCTTACTTACCAGACCTTTAAAAATACCGTTCTCTAATACTCCCGGTATGCTCCTGAGAAAGTTGTCTAATTGCTCCAAACTATAATTCTCTGGTAGCGGCACATCTATAATAGCATTTCCTAGGTCAGTTATGACAGGACCCACCTTGCCGCTTCCAGTTCTAATCTTAACATTCACGCCAAGAGCTTTTTCAAGACGTTTTTTAATGAGTATAACGAAGTCGGGAGGAACTTCAACGGGAATAGGAAAACCCGGTTGAATTTTTTCGACAAGCTTATTCTCATCGGCGATGAGAATAAGCTTCTCTGAGATAGAGCTCAGAACTTTCTCTATTAGAAAAGCTCCGCCTCCACCTTTTATTGCAATTAATGTTTTTCTCTCTATGACGTCTGCACTATCTATAGTTAAATCAACATGGTCTATCTGATTAAGACTGAGAAGTTTCAACCCCATCTCTAGAGCCCTAAACTCTATTTGGCGGGAAGAAGGAACGAATAAAACATTCTTTACGACATCTGTCCCCGCTTCCTCAATCATAATGGGTAAAAAGGATTCTGCAATCGTGCTCCCCGAACCGAGACCCACGATCATTCCTGGTTTAATATGAGGTAATGCTCTTCTTGAAGCTGATTTCCTCAGGCCGGCAAGGAGACTACTCATCCCTTAAACCAGCCTGCTCAGATTATTCAACATATCTCTTGCAGCACGGTAGGCTCTATTTAACTTCTCTTCAAGCTTCGAAAAATCGTCGTAAAATGGTTCCCAAGTACTTCCCCCACCATTGTGTAATACTTGGGCCATCGGAAGCCCTATGCCTAAACCACACTTATTGACGAGCAGCATTGTTCTCTTAATCATTTCAAGCTTAAGAATTCGCAGGAGAGACTCGAGTTTTTCAACGTCTTTGTCAGTCTCCGCCTCAACCGCTTTCTTTTTCACTAAACTTATCATGCTTCTTATTTCAAGAATCTCAGATACTAACTCCTCCTCCGAGGATTCTTCATTTATATCCTCCACAATTACTTTTTGCATCATCCTTCATTGCATCAGCTAACTTATATAGCTTTTTATATGGGTTTCAATACAGTCTTCTTTACTAATTTGTTCAAAAACATTATATCTTGGTCGTGGAGAATAAACGTATTTTTATTAGTATCAAATAAATCATACGGAGAAGAAAAAACATTACCAAATTACCTTCTGAATAAAGTTCGGCTTGAGCCTATTGGAAAACTTTAAAATCAGCAAAAACACGGAATCACATAGCCCCAGTAGCTCAGCTGGTCAGAGCGCCTCCTTGGTAATATGTGGGAAAAACCAGATAGGAGGAGGCCGCGAGTTCAAATCTCGCCTGGGGCTTAGTTAAAATTCTTATCGGATTATCAACCACAGGGCAATTCGACAGTAGCCCCTTGAGGGGGCTTAGAAAATCACTCACCCCAAGCCTCGGGAGGGATTTGAACCCTCGACCTGCAGCTTACGAGGCTGCCACTCTACCAGGCTGAGTTACCGAGGCTTATTACCTAATTTCCTAAGAAGCTTAAAAACGTTTTCGCTGAAAAACCAGGTTTAAAATAATGGGTGATAACACAGTCACCCAAACATATACGTTTAGTCCCACAGGTTATGCCAATCTGTATCTACGCGGCAATAGAGTAATGGTAATAGTCGTAGTAGTTGTTATCGTGATCTTGAGGAGAAAACCGTATGCTCAAGATCACGATTAAGCTTGAGGAAGGGCCGCCGCCGAGATTTGAACTCGGACAAGTGGCTCCACAGGCCACCGCGCTGCCTGGTTACGCTACAGCGGCCACGACTAGTCAAAAATTAAAAGCCCATTTTAAACTTTCTTCCCGTTTCTCGGGAAGCATTTATATACCCTCTGGTGGAACAAAACCTTTGGGCCGGTAGTTCAGTGGTAGAATGTCCGGTTTGCACCCGGAATGGTTCCCCCGGAGGGTCGAGGGTTCGAGTCCCTCCCGGTCCATTTTGAAAAAACAAGTGAGAACAGCTTACTTTAGAAGATAATTCTTCACATGTTTAGACATATGATAGAAAACTGTCATTTTTATTAAAAATTTCAAATTTCTTAAAAATATTAATTGACGGAAAATGACGGCTAAAAAGTTTATTTATATGTTTTTTCATTAACAATAAGATATATGTTAAGACAGAAAGTGGAATTAATAAGAGAAGCTGAGGTGCCACCACTTTCTCCTTCTAAAATACCGTTTAAAGTAATAATTATCGTTGTTTTTATCATTATAGTTCTAGGAGTTGTCTTCACTGCATATTTAATAATGCGATCTCCTGAGAAATATGATCTTTCTTATGATTTCAAACCCGGCGAATCTTATGTGTATAACATAACGTATAGAGTGGAATCTGACCTGTCGGGTTTTCCAATCTCAACTTCATCTAAAGAAACGCTGACTATACTGGAGGTTTCGGATAACGAATTCAAAATTAGAAATTCAGCTATCACACAAGTATCCGTCTTGAATCAAAAACTGACTTCAACTATGATTGTGAAATACAAGATGGATAGAAAGGGGTCAATAACCGGAGTAGAAATAGAGTATATTGAGCCACAGGAACTGTAAGAGTATATGCAGGAGAGTTTAGAAGAGTTAGAAGGTTATTGGAGAACAATTCAAGCTTATCCTAAAGACCCTGTCCCCATTGGCCATGAATGGACTATGCTGGTGAATCTTAAATTCCAAGAAGCATACCTGCCGATTACGTTAGTAGGCACATGCAACTCATCCATTACAAGTAAGGAAAGCATATCTGTTAAAGCGGGAACCTTTGATTGCTTACGCTTAACCCATAAAATAAGTGCTTCAGGAGAAGTAACAATCATGAATAAAAAAGTAACCATAAGCATTTCGGGCGAAGGGGCTTCATGGATCGATCTTAAAAAATGTTTTCAAATTAGGGTAGACTTACCGTTAAGCATTAAGGTTAAAGCCACTGGCCAAGAGGGTGAATTACGTGTAAATATGACGATTGAACTAATTGAATACAAGATGCCTTAATCCAATAACATTGTCAATGATTAGTTAGAAAGAAGGGAGTCGTAGGCGCCTTCCGTTTTTTTTTTAAAAAAATCTAGTCCAACTCTAACTTCGAAAATATCTTAAGGCAAAATATTGGTCAAAGGTAAGTCGAAGATTAGTTTTGGTAATGGAGTCAACTAAATGCTACGGGCTGTTCTGCATATAGGCTACAAACAGTTCTACTGAACGACCAGAGCATTTGCATCCGATGCCAGGCATAGTATTAACCTCAACATTTGAAAAAGATTTCCTAGCCATTTTATAAACTTCTTCGGGTTTAAACCCAAGATGGATGTCTCCCATTTCTCTCCTGAACTCTTCGAAGGAATGCTCGCAGAGGTCGATAATTATGGCTTTTCCATCTTGTTTAAGAACCTTCTTAATGCTTTCAAAAACCTTCTCTGGTTGAACAATATGGTGGAGCATTAATGTGGAGAAGACTGCATCGAACTTGAGTGGAATATTAAAATGAGTTCTTGCTTCTCTTATACTGCCTTCAATATTTTCAGCAACGCCGACAAAAGGCTTAACATTAGTGTTTTTCCTGACCAGTG